>JBJMWE010000359.1:0-6030 GCA_045810285.1 Vitreoscilla sp.
AAGAACCTGAAGTTCCTGACCGAGATCGGCTTTTCCGGCCGCAAGCCCAACAACGGCTCGCAGGAGAACCTGACCAAGGTCACGATCGGCCCGGCGCTGTCGACCGGCCCGGACTTCTGGAAGCGCCCGGAACTGCGCCTGTACGTGACGTACGCGGACTTCAACAAGGCCGCCGCGCAGGACGCGCAGAACGGCCTGCCCGCCAACAAGACCAACGCAGTCTCGTACGGCGCGCAGCTCGAGATCTGGTTCTGACGCGCAGAGGCGTCATCCTGCGCCCTGCGACTCCGCTTCGCTGCGCGCAGGATGACGGCGGAGCGCCTCGCGGGTGACGCTGCCAGCCGCCCTGCGCCCATCGGGCGTCATCCTGCGCGCAGTCGCAGGATCCACCTCTGCCGGGAAGTCGCCCCGGGCGTCGGCCCTGGGCGCCTGAGGCGCTCAGCGGCTGGCGCGGATCCAGGGCACGAGCGCGCAGGCGACCACCAGCCCGGCGTAGGTCACCATCCGCCCGTCGTGCCCCGTGATGACCAGCCCGGCCACCAGCACGGCCAGCCCGGCCGCGCTGGCCTGCCAGGCGAGCGTGAACCAGTTCGTCCTTGCCAGCGCCTTGCGCCAGAACAGCTTGCACGCGGCGGCCGTGAGGGCGCCCACCCCGACGGCGGGCAGCACGAAGTTGGCGAGGTGCCAGAACAGGTCGAGGGCGTCCAAGCGGCGGCGTTTGCGGTGGATCAAGGGAACGACACGCCCCGTCGCGGGGCGGTCACATGGCGAAACCAGTGGTTCCCCTCCGGGAACAGGGAAATTTTATAATGCGGGCATGTCTGTGTTCGCGTTGGGGCTCAACCACCAGACCGCGCCCATCGACCTGCGCGGTCGTTTCGCGTTCCCGCTCGACCAGGTTTCCCCCGCGCTGAAGGCGCTGGTGCAGCAGTTCGGCCGTCCCGCCGGCGGCGTGGTGGCCGTCCCGGAGGTGGCGCTGCTGTCCACGTGCAATCGCACCGAGGTCTATGTCGCCGCGCCGGCGCACAACCCTTCCCTGGTTCGCCCGGTGGCCGACTGGCTGGCGGCCCAGGGCGGCGTCACCGGCGCCCAGTTGCTCGACCACAGCTACGTGCTGGAAAACCGCGACGCCGCGCGCCACGTGTTCCGCGTCGCCTCCGGCCTCGATTCCATGGTGCTGGGCGAGCCGCAGATCCTGGGCCAGATGAAGCAGGCCGTGCGCGAGGCCGACCAGGCCGGCACGCTGGGCACCACGCTGCACCAGCTGTTCCAGCGCTCGTTCTCCGTCGCCAAGGAAGTGCGCACGTCCACCGAGATCGGCGCGCACTCGATCAGCATGGCCGCGGCCGCCGTGCGCCAGGCCACCCAGCTGTTCGGCGAACTCGACAAGCTCAACGTGCTGTTCGTCGGCGCCGGCGAGATGATCGAGCTCGTGGCCACCCATTTCGCGGCCCGCACGCCCAAGCTGATGGCGGTGGCCAACCGCACGCTGGAGCGCGGCGAGAAGCTGGCCGTGCGCCTGGGCGCCCAGGCCATGCGCCTGGCCGACGTGCCCGCGCGGCTGCACGAGTTCGACATCGTCATCTCCTGCACCGCCAGCACGCTGCCCATCATCGGGCTGGGCGCCGTCGAACGCGCGCTGAAGTCGCGCAAGCGCCGCCCGATGTTCATGGTCGACCTGGCCGTGCCGCGCGACATCGAGCCCGAGGTCGCGCAGCAGAACGACGTCTACCTGTACACGGTGGACGACCTGTCCGAGCTCGTGCGCTCGGCCGGGGCCAAGCGCCAGGCCGCCGTGCAGCAGGCCGAGGCCATCATCGACGCCGGCGTGCTGGGGTTCTCGCACTGGCTCGACCAGCGTGCCACCGTACCGCTGATCCAGGCACTCACCCGCCAGGCCGACGATTGGCGCAGCGCCGAGCTGCAGCGCGCGCGCAAGGCGCTGGCCAAGGGCGATTCGGTGGACGCCGTGCTGGAGGCGCTGAGCCGCGGCCTCACGCAGAAGATGCTGCACGGCACGCTCGCGGAGCTGCGCACCAGCGAGGGCGAGCAGCGCCACCGGCTCGCGGACACCGTCACGCGGCTGTTCCTGCGCCAGTCCACGCGCGACCCGGCCGACCCCGGCCTCTAGCGACGCATCACGCCCGGCGTCGCACGCGACGCCGCACCGCCAGCCCGCGCCCGGCCGCCGGCTGCCCGCTCGCTTCCCGCACCGTCTCGCCCATGAAAGATTCGCTCCGCCAACAATTCGAACGCCTGGGCATGCGCCTGCAGGAGCTCGACGCCCGCCTGGCCGACCCGGCGTCCACCAACGACATGGGCAAGTACCGCGAGCTGTCGCGCGAACAGTCCGAGGCGTCGGAGATCGTCGAGCTGTACCGCCGCTTCACGCAGCGCGAGGCCGACCGCGCGACCGCGCAGGAGATGCTGGACGACGGCGACGCCGAGATGGCGGCGATGGCGCGCGAGGAGGTCGCCGCCTGCGACGCCGACCTCGAATCGCTGGAGGCGGCGCTGCAGGCCACGCTGTTGCCGCGCGACCCGGACGACGCACGCCCGGCCTTCGTCGAGATCCGTGCCGGCACCGGCGGCGAGGAGTCCGCGCTGTTCGCGGCCGACCTGCTGCGCATGTACCTGCGCTACGCCGAGCGCCAGGGCTGGCGCAGCGAGGTCATGAGCGAGAGCCAGTCCGACCTCGGCGGCTACAAGGAGGTGGTCGTGCGGCTCGAGAACCCGTCCGGCGGACGCGGGCTGGCCGCCGCGGACGGCGTCTACGGCCAGCTGCGCTTCGAATCGGGCGGCCACCGCGTGCAGCGCGTGCCGGCCACCGAGACGCAAGGGCGTATCCACACCAGCGCCTGCACCGTCGCGGTGCTGGCCGAGCCCGACGCGGCCGCCGAGGTCACGCTCAACCCGTCCGAGCTGCGCATCGACACCTTCCGGGCCAGCGGCGCCGGCGGCCAGCACATCAACAAGACGGACAGCGCCGTGCGCATCACCCACCTGCCCACCGGCATCGTCGCCGAGTGCCAGGACGACCGCTCGCAGCACCGCAACAAGGCCAAGGCGATGGCCGTGCTGCTCGCGCGGCTGCAGGATCGCGAGCGCGCCGAGCGCGAGGCCAAGGACGCCGCCGAGCGCAAGAGCCTGATCGGCTCGGGCGACCGCTCCGACCGCATCCGCACCTACAACTTCCCGCAGGGCCGGCTGACCGACCACCGCATCAACCTCACGCTCTACAAGCTGGGCGCGGTGATGGAGGGCGACCTCGGCGAGGTCGTGGGCGCGTTGCGCGCCGCGCGCGCGCAGGAGCAGCTGGCGGCGCTGGAGTCGGGCGCTTGAGCGGGCACTTCCCCAACGTGCGCGACGCGCTGATCGAAGCGCGCAGGATGGGCCTGGAGCGCCTCGACGCGCAGTTGCTGCTCGCCCATGTGATGGGCCGGTCGCGCACCTGGCTGCTGGCGCACGAGGACGCCGCGATGGACGACGGACAGGACGGTCGCTTCCAGGCGCTCGCCAGCCGCCGCGCCGCCGGCGAACCCTTCGCCTACCTGGTCGGCGAGCGCGAGTTCCATGGCCTGGCGCTCGCGGTCGATCCCGCCGTCCTGGTGCCGCGCCCCGACACCGAGACGCTGGTCGACTGGGCGCTCGAGCTGCTGCAGGACGAGCTGCGCGACGCCCCGGCCCCCGCCGTGCTCGACCTGGGCACCGGCAGCGGGGCGATCGCGCTGGCCCTCAAGAACGGCTGCCCGCGCGCCCGCGTGTGGGCGGTCGAGCGCAGCGCGGACGCGCTGGCGGTCGCGCGCGCGAACGCCGGCCGGCTGGGCCTGGACGTCGCCTTCGCGCGAGGCGACTGGTGGGACGCCCTCGCCGGGGCGGCGGACGTGCCGGTCTTCGACCTGGTCGTCAGCAACCCGCCCTACATCGCCGCCGACGATCCGCACCTGGCGGACCTGGCGCACGAACCGCTCGCCGCCCTGGTGGCCGCGGACGCCGGGCTGGCCGACATCCGCGCCATCGCCACGGGCGCGCGCGGCCGGCTGCGCAGCGGCGGACGGCTGTTGTTCGAGCATGGCTGGCAGCAGGCGGACGCCGTCGCGGCGATCCTGGCCGGCGCCGGCTTCGGCGCCATCGCGACGCGACGCGACATCGAAGGGCGGGCCCGCTGCACGGGCGGCGTCCTGGGCGCCTGACTCACCTGTTTCGGGGCGTTCCGGTGACGCCGGAATCGCGCTATCGTGACAACGTCTCTGGGTCGTCACAGGAGGTAATCAAGCCTGGAGAAGGCGCGCTGTTTGTCGATACATCCAACACGACAGCGGGCGTAGCATCAATCTTCTGGAGTCTGGTTTTTCTGCCCTCCGGGGCGATTCGGGAGCCGACCATGGAACCTTCACTTTCGACAGCGCGTCGCGCGCGTGCCGGCCAACGGGTCGCCGCCCTCGCGATCCTCGCGGCCACCACCTTGGGGGCACAAGCTGAAGGATTGGTCTTGCGAGCGTACGAGAACCCGACCACGGCGCACGCCGGCTCCGAGTATGCGCTCACCAACTCGCACATCCCCGGCAGCGCCATCCGCCTGTTCGGCGACTACTGGTTCTTCGACCCCACCCAGACCAGCCTGGGCCCGACCATGGGCAACCTCGTCGGGGGCTTCCGCGCCAGCACCGGCGTGGTCGGCCTGGCGCAGCCGCTGTCGCTGTTCGACACCCGCCCCGACGCCCTGCAGAGCGTGCCCTACATCGGCCTCGGCTACAGCCACCTGTGGTTCAAGAGCCAGCTCAGCCTGAATGCCGACTTCGGCCTTGCCTCGCAGATCCACGGCCGTGGCCTGCTGGCCGGCGGGAGCAGCCTGGACGACGTCACCAGCCAGCTGCGCTGGGCGCCGGTGATGGCGGTCAACGTCCGCTATTCGTTCTGACCTGACCTTTCGGGTGCGCTGCCAAGCGGATTGGCTTATAAACGGGAGATCGGCGCCGCGCGCGCCTTCTCCTGATTTCCACTGCCATGTCCGACGTCCAGCAACGCATCGATGACCTCGTCAAGAACAACAAGGTCGTGTTGTTCATGAAAGGCACCGCTCAATTCCCCATGTGCGGCTTCTCCGGCCGCGCCATCCAGATCCTCAAGGCCTGCGGCGTGACCGAGCTGAAGACGGTCAACGTGCTGGAGGACGAGGACGTGCGCCAGGGCGTCAAGGAATACGCGAACTGGCCCACCATCCCGCAGCTGTACGTCAACGGCGAATTCGTCGGCGGTTCGGACATCCTGATGGAGATGTACGAGGCGGGCGAGCTGCAGCCACTGCTGGCGAATTGATCCCCCCGAAGCGCCGGCGGCGCCTCTCCCGCGGGGATCGAGGATGGCCGTGTTGAGTACCGCCCCGGCGATCATCGTCGGCATCACCGGCGCATCGGGCGCGGCCTACGGGGTGCGCCTGCTCGAACGCCTGCGCGAGCTGGGCGCCGAGACGCACCTGGTCGTGACGCCCTCGGGCGTCATCAACGTCCACCACGAGCTGGGCCTGTCGCGCGACGAGCTCGCGGCGCGCGCCACGCACGCCTGGCCGGTGGGCGACATCGGCGCCTGCATCGCCAGCGGCAGCTTCGACGCGCAGGCGATGGTGGTGGCGCCGTGCACGATGAAGTCGCTCGCGGCCATCGCCCATGGTTTCGGCGACAACCTGCTCACGCGCGCCGCCGACGTCATGCTCAAGGAGCGGCGCCGCCTCGTGCTGATGGTGCGCGAGACGCCGTTGAACCTCGCCCACCTGCGCAACATGACGGCCGTCACCGAGATGGGCGCCGTCGTGTTCCCGCCGCTGCCGGCGTTCTACAACAAGCCGCAGACGATCGCCGAGATGGTCGACGACACCGTGGAGCGGGCGATAGCCCTGCTGGGCGTGCCGGGTGCGTCGCCCAAGCGCTGGGACGGGATCCGTAGGGCGGGTTAGCCGCAGGCGTAACCCGCCGTTCGGTGGCGCACTGGCCAGCCATCGATCAGCACGCTACCCGATCAGGACGCCACCGA
>JBJMWE010000360.1:0-18655 GCA_045810285.1 Vitreoscilla sp.
TGGGCGTGCAGGCGCGCGATGCCGTTGGCGCCGCCGTTGGCGTCCGTCTTGTAGCCGGCAAAGCCGAACTTGCCGAAGCCCGCGTCGATGTTCTCGACGCCGGCGCCCACGCCCGACATGTTGGTGAAGAACGTGTCGACGATGTGCACGTCGTCACGATCGCGGCGCTTGCCCATCCAGAACAGCGCCTGCGGGGCGATGTCGACGCCCTTCATCTCGACGTAGGCCTGCTCGATGCCGTAGTTGTTGTTGGTCTCGGTCTGCGGGCTGTAGAAGTTGGTCATCAGCACGGCGTTGAAGTCCACGCCGTCGGCCTTCATGGCCTGGGCCAGCAGCAACACGCCGTAGAAGTCGCACTCGTTGCCCAGGCGGTACTTCAGGCCCGGGCTGTTCAGGCCGTAGCACTGGCGCGATTCGCCGGAAACCGTCGTGGCCGCCGGGCCGCCGCGCATGTAGCCGGTCCAGTCGACGGCGTGGGCGGCGGAGGCGCCGAGAAGGCTCGCCAGGCAGGCGATGGCGGCGCGCGAGGCGGCCGTGGTTCGATACGTGGTGGTCATGTGTCTTTGTCTCCTGAACGGGCTTCTAGAGGCTATGGAAACGCAAGGCAAGGCTCCGCCCTGCGCGGGAAAAAACCAACGCGACATGCGCGCCCGGCGGGCACGCTCACAGTCAGCAAAAATGCGGTCGCGCGCCTTCTTGGGGCGAGCTGGCCGCCGGCGCCCGGTCCCCGCCGGGCGCCCGGGTCACTTGTTCTTGTTGTAGACGTCGACGCACACGGCGGCGAGCAGCACGATGCCCTTGATCACCTGTTGGTAATCGATGCCGATGCCGAGGATGGACATGCCGTTGTTCATCACGCCCATCACGAACGCGCCGATGACAGCGCCGAGAACCTTGCCGACGCCGCCCGATGCGGAGGCGCCGCCGATGAAGCAGGCCGCGATCACGTCCAGCTCGAAGCCGAGGCCGGCCTTGGGCGTGGCGGTGTTGAGGCGGGCGGCGAAGACCAGGCCCGCGAGCGCCGACAGCACGCCCATGTTGACGAAGGTGAGGAACGCCAGGCGCTCCGTCTTGACGCCCGACAGCCGCGCCGCCTTGGCGTTGCCGCCGAGCGCGTAGATGCGCCGGCCGACGGTGGTGCGGCGCGTGGCGAAGTCGTAGACCAGCATCAGCGCGAACATCACGACCAGCACGTTGGGCAGGCCCTTGTACGACGCCAGCATCCAGCAGAACCAGACGATGACGACCGCGAACGCGATGTTCTTGGCCAGGAAGAACGCGCCCGGTTCCTCTTCCATCGCGTGCCTGACATGGCCCGCGCGCTCGCGCAGCTTGAACGCGAACAGGACGGCGGCCACGACGGCGCCGATCACCAGCGAGCTCAGGCGCAGCGTCTCGCCGTGGAGGAAGTCGGGAATGAAGCCGGAGCTGAGCAGCTGGAACTCCTCGGGGAACGGCCCCACCGACTGCCCCTGCAGCAGCGCCAGCGCCAGGCCCTTGAACACGAGCATGCCCGCCAGCGTGACGATGAACGACGGGATCTTCAGCCAGGCCACGAACCAGCCCTGCGCCCCGCCGATCACGGCGCCGGCCACCAGGCACACGAGCGAGGCGGTGACGAAGTTCCAGTTGTAGTTGACCATCAGCACCGCGGCCAGCGCGCCGATGAAGCCCGACACCGAGCCGACCGACAGGTCGATGTGCCCCGCGACGATCACCAGCAGCATGCCCAGCGCCATGATGACGATGTAGCTGTTCTGCAGGATCAGGTTCGTGAGGTTCAGCGGCTTGAGCAGCGTGCCGTCCGTCATGTACTGGAAGAACCCCATGATCGCGACGAGCGACAGCAGCATGCCGTACTCGCGGATGTTGTTCTTCAGGAAGCCGCCGTACGCGCGTGCGGGTGCCGCCTCGGCGATCTTGGGAACCATCTTCTCTTCCATGATGCTCATGATGCTGCCTGCGTGACGCGCACGCATGCCTTCTTTACGGGATGACGCGACAAAGCCACGGTGCGCGGGCGACGTGCCCGCTGCGCACTCCGGCAGTCGCCGTTCGGGCCGCCGTGCCGGGTCATGCCAACCCCTGTTTCACGATGGCCCGCATGATCTTTTCCTGCGACGCGTCGGCCGCCGCGAACTCGCCGACGAAGCGGCCCTCGTTCATGACGTAGATGCGGTCGCACATGCCCAGCAGTTCGGGCATCTCGGAAGAGATCATCAGGATGCACTTGCCCTCGTCGGCGAGCGCGGCCATGATCGAATAGATCTCGAACTTCGCGCCCACGTCGATGCCG
Organism: Vitreoscilla sp.; assembly: GCA_045810285.1. Taxonomy (GTDB): domain Bacteria; phylum Pseudomonadota; class Gammaproteobacteria; order Burkholderiales; family Burkholderiaceae_C; genus Scleromatobacter. The sequence continues at coordinate 2,297 of JBJMWE010000360.1, forward strand.
CGCGTGGGCTCGTCCAGGATCAGCAGCTCGGGCCTGGAGAACAGCCACTTGCCCAGCACCACCTTCTGCTGGTTGCCGCCGGACAGGTTGACCGTCTGCTGCATGACGTTCGCGCAGCGGATGTTGAGCTTGCGGCGGTAGTCGGCGGCCGCGGCGAATTCCTTGCCGGGGTCGATCACGCCGCCGGACGACACCGCCTTCAGGTTGGCCAGGCTGATGTTGTGGCGGATGTCGTCCTCCAGCAGCAGCCCCAGGCTCTTGCGGTCCTCGGTCACGTAGGCGATGCCGTGGCCGATGGCCTTCTCGATCGTCGAGACGTCGATCGTCTTGCCGTGCATGGCGACCTCGCCGCGGATGCGCTGGCCGTAGGCGCGCCCGAACACGCTCATCGCGAGTTCCGTGCGGCCGGCGCCCATCAGGCCCGCGATGCCGACGATCTCGCCGCGCTTGACCTTCAGGCTCACGCCCTTGACCACGTCGCGCTCGGCGTGCACCGGATGCGCCACGTGCCAGTCGCGGATCTCGAACACCGTCTCGCCCGCCTCGGGCGCGAGACGCGCGCGCGGCGGATAGCGGTCGGCCAGCTCGCGGCCGACCATCGCGCGGATGATGTGGTCCTCGCTCACCGGCCCGGCCTTGCAGTCGATGGACTGCACCGTCGAGCCGTCGCGCAGCACGGTGATGGCGTCGGCCACGCGCGAGATCTCGTTGAGCTTGTGCGAGATCAGGATGCACGCGATGCCGTGCGCCTTGAACTCCAGCAGCAGGTCCAGCAGGGCCTGGCTGTCGTGCTCGTTGAGGCTCGCCGTGGGCTCGTCCAGGATCAGCAGGCGCACGCGCTTGGCGAGCGCCTTGGCGATCTCCACCAGTTGCTGCTTGCCCACGCCCAGGTTGGTGATCAGCGTGGCGGGCGATTCCTTCAGGCCCACCTTGGCCAGCAGCTCGCGCGTGCGGCGCGTGGCCTCGGCCCAGTCGATGACGCCGAAGCGCTGCGGCTCGTTGCCGAGGAAGATGTTCTCGGCGATCGACAGCAGCGGCACGAGGGCCAGCTCCTGGTGGATGATGATGACGCCGATGTGCTCGCTGTCGGCGATGCCCTTGAAGTGGCGCACCTGCCCTTCGAAGCGGATCTCGCCCTCGTAGCTGCCGTGCGGATAGACGCCGCTGAGCACCTTCATCAGCGTGGACTTGCCCGCGCCGTTCTCGCCGACGATCGCGTGGATCTCGCCGGCACGCACCGTGAGGTCGACGTTGTCGAGCGCCACGACGCCGGGGAAGGTCTTGCGGATGCCGCGCATCTCGAGGATGGCGGTGCCGGCCGGCGGCGCGCCGGCCGCCGCCTTGTCGATGACGGAATCAGTAGAAATCATGTCGCAAGCGGAAAAGGTCGGCGAGTGTCCCCGGCCGGTAACCAGACGGCTTGTCGATGACGAAGTCAGAAGAAGTCATGTCGCAAGCGGAAAGGTCGGCGTGTGTCGGCCAAGCGCAGGGCGAAAGCGCTCGGCCGCTCCCGGAGCAAGGCCGAGCCCCCCTCGGGGGGTGGCCGCGGTAATCCGCGGCCAGGGGCCGTCATGACTACTTGATCTGGCTTTCCTTGTAGTAGCCGCTGTCGATCAGGATGTGATGCCAGTTCGACTTGTCCACCAGCACCGGCTTGAGCAGGTACGACGGCACCACCTTCACGCCATTGTTGTACGTCTTGGTGTCGTTGATCTCGGGCGCCCTGCCGCCCAGCACCGCGTCCACCATGCCGGCCGTGACCTTGGCGAGCTCGCGCGTGTCCTTGAAGATCGTCGTGGTCTGCTCGCCCGCGAGGATGGACTTCACCGACGGCACTTCCGCGTCCTGCCCGGTGACCACCGGCATCGCGATGCCGCCCTTGCCGTAGCCCACGCCCTTGAGCGAGGACAGGATGCCGATCGACAGGCCGTCGTACGGCGACAGCACCGCATCGACGTGGGCGTTGGCGTAGTAGGCCGACAGCAGGTTGTCCATGCGCGCCTGCGCGACCGCGCCGTCCCAGCGCAGCGTGGAGACCTTGTCCATGCCCAGCTGCTTGGAGCGCACCACCAGCTTGCCCGAGTCGATGTACGGCTTGAGCACCGACATCGCGCCGTTGTAGAAGAAGAACGCGTTGTTGTCGTCCGGCGAGCCGCCGAACAGCTCGATGTTGAACGGCCCCTTGGCGGTCTTGAGCTTCAGGTTGTCGACGATGGAGTCGGCCTGCAGCACGCCGACCTGGAAGTTGTCGAACGTGGCGTAGTAGTCGACGTTCTTCGAGCCCTTGATCAGGCGGTCGTAGGCGATGACCTTGACGCCCTTGTCGGCCGCCTTCTGGAGCACGTTGGACAGCGTGGTGCCGTCGATCGACGCGATCACGAGCACCTTGTCGCCCTTGGTGACCATGTTCTCGATCTGCGCGAGCTGGTTCGGGATGTCGTCTTCCGCGTATTGCAGGTCGGTCTTGTAGCCGCGCGCCTGCAGCACCTTGACCATGTTGTCGCCGTCGGCGATCCAGCGCGCGGACGACTTCGTGGGCATCGCGATGCCCACGGTGCCCTTGTCCTGCGCCTGGGCGGCGCCCACGGTGACCACGCCGAAGGCCACGGCGGCCAGCACTGTCTTGAGGAATTTCACGTCATGTCTCCAAAGATCGGCCGTCATCGGCTCGGGTTTTCGATCATCGTCGGGCCGGTCCGGGGCGCCGGCGGCACAGGGCCGCGACGAGCTGCCCGGAAAGCCCTCGATGGCCGCGATGGTACGAACGGCTGGGATAACTGCCTAATAGATTTTTGGCGTCTTGCCATATACATTCGAGCATCGCATACCCACGCAACGCCTCCATTCGGAAACATGTCCACCGCCGACACCCACTGGTTCATCCGCGCCCGGCTCAAGACCCGGCAGCTGCTTCTCCTCGTGGCAATGGAGGAGGAAGGCAACATCCATGGTGCCGCGCAGGTCCTGAACATGACCCAGCCGGCGGCCTCCAAGCTGCTGAAGGATCTCGAGGACATGCTGGAAGTGCGCCTGTTCGACCGCCTCCCGCGTGGCGTGCGCCCAACGTGGTACGGGGAAACCATGATCCGCCACGCGCGCATGGCGCTGGCCAGCCTGAGCCAGGCGCACGAGGAGATCGACGCGCTCAAGGCCGGCCGCTTCGGCTCGGTGGCGATCGGCACCATCACCGCGCCGGCCATCACGCTGCTGCCCGACGCGGTGGCACAGGTCAAGGCGGCCCACCCCTCGCTGCGCGTCGGCCTGCAGGTCGAGACCAGCGACGTGCTGATCGACCGCCTCACGCAGGGCAAGCTCGACATGGTGGTCGGCCGCCTCTTCGCGCGCCACGACAAGAGCGACCTGCGCTACGAGGCGCTGGTGGAGGAGCCGATCGCCGCCGTCGTCCGGCCCGGCCATCCGCTGATGGAGCACGCCTCGCTGAAGCTGCCCGACCTCGCGCAGTACGGCTGGGTCGTGCCGCCCACCGGCAGCGTGCTGCGGCACCGCTTCGAGCTGATGTTCCACGAGGACGGGCTCGCGTCGCCGAACGACCTCATCGAGACCACCGCCCTGCTGTTCATGACGAAGATGCTGGGCCAGAGCGACATGATCGGCGTGGTCGCCTCCGACGTCGCGCTGTACTACCAGGAGCACGGCCTCGTCGCGATCCTGCCGGTGGAGCTGCCGTGCAAGATGGACGCCTTCGGGCTGATCACGCGCACCGACCGCCTGCTGGCGCCCGCGGCGCAGGTGATGCTCAGGGCGATCAAGGCGGTGGCGCAGGACGTGTACGGCACGGTGCTCGCCGTCGACGAGATGACATGACGGGCGCGCGGCCGCAGGCGTCACCCGCGCCGCGCCACCACCAGCCAGCCGCGGACGGGACGCTCGCCCTCGTCGCGCAGCACCGCGGCCACTGGCGCGTCGACCAGCAGGCCCGCCGCCGCGAACACCGACCGGGCATGTGCGCCGTCGTGCGCGTAGCGGCCGTTGTCCTGCAGCCGGTGCGGGCCCGCGGCGCCGTCGGCCAGCGCCTCCAGCGTGAAGACGATGCAGCCACCGGGACGCAGCGCGTCGTGCACCGCGGCCGCGACGTCGCGCAGCTCGCCGAAGTAGTTGAGCGTATCGGCGGAGACGATGAGGTCGAAAGCCCCGGGATGCGCGCGCAGGAACGCCGTGAGCTCCTGCTTGCGCAGCGCGTCGTACGCCCCGCGGCGCGCGGCGCGCTCCAGCATCGCGCCCGACAGGTCGCAGCCGACGAGGCGGCGCGCCCAGGGCCGCAGCAGCGGGCCGCACAGGCCGGTGCCGCAGCCGAGGTCGGCGACGTCGAACTGGCGCGCGGGGGCCGGCAACGCCGCGGCCACCGCATCGGCCACCACCTGGGGCGCGCGGTAGTGCAGCTGGGCGAGCTTGTCGTCGAAGGTCGGCGCGAAGCTGTCGAACACCTCCTCGACGTAGGCGTCGCTGGCGCGCGCGGGCGCGTCCTCCCCGGTGCAGGCGGCCAGGTGGTGCAGCACGTACGGGTTGCCCGGCTCCTGGGCGAGCCAGGCGCGCAGGATGGCGGCGGCGCGTTCGTGCTCGCCGGACAGCAACAGGATCTGCGAGTACAGCTGGCGCCGCTGCTCGCCGGGCGCGAGCAGCTGCATGGCCCGCAACGCGGCCTCGACGCCCTCGTCGAGCCGGCCGTCCAGCAGCAGCGCGAGCGCCAGGTTGTGCATCGCCACCGCGTGGTCGGGCCGCAGCGACAGCGCCTGCAGGCAGGCCTGCTGGCTGTGCGTGTAGTCGCCCACGCGGCGGAAGACGCGCGCCAGGTTGGCCCACGCATCGGCCGAGGGCGCGAGCTCGAGGCTGCGCCGGAACGCGCGGCCGGCCTCGTCGAGCTCGCCGATGCGCAGCAGCACGTTGCCCAGGTTGTTCCAGACGCCGTCGGCGGACGGCTCGATCTCGACGACGCGCCGCATCAGCGCCGCCGCCGCGCCGAATTCGCCGCGCTGGTACTGCAGGATGCCCATCACGTTGAGCGCTTCGGTGCGCCGGGGCTCGCGCTCGAGCACAGCGGCATAGATCCGCTCGGCCTCGTCGAGCCGACCCGCCTGGTGCAGCTGGACGCCGTGGTCGAACGCCTCGTCGATCGTCGGTGCGACGGGCGTCGACCCGGTGGCGCGGGAGGCGGTGGCATCGCTCATCAACGGGTATCCCCTGGTTTGGCCCCACACCCTACGCTGGTCGCTGTCCCCGCGCCATCCCGCGATCCCGCCAAACGCGACCGGTGGTTCAGTCGTCGCCGAAATGCAGGAAGCCGCGGTACGCCGGATTGGCCCGCAGCAGCTCGGACTGCTCGATGATCGACGGGCGCCACAGCTGGTCGCCGAGCGTCGGAGCCGACGGCGGCAGGCGCAGGCCGGAACCGGCCAGGCGCGCGAGGCCCACGGCCGAGAACACGTTGAGCGGATACAGCCCGCGCACGGCGCCGGCGCGCACGTCCATCTCGGGCACGAGCCAGTCGGCGCGGCCGCCGGCGACCTCGATCGACTGGTCGAAGAAGCCGCGCCTGAGCGGCATCTCGGTCACCGGATCGAGCGCGCCGCCGAGCGCCCGCGCGTAGCCGTAGTGCATGCCGTGGCGCATCAGCAGGCGCAGCAGCTTGTCCTGCGCCACCTCGGAAGCCGGCGGCAGCAGCACGAAGATCTCGAAGGCGCGCACGCGGTCGCCCACCGAGGCGCTCTCGGCACCGAAGCTGCAGACGACGTCGCCCGCCTCGTCCTGGATCGTGAGCGCGTCCAGCGCCACGGGCTTCATCTTGGCCAGCGCGCGGCGCAGGGAGGACATCGGCTGCACATAGCCGAAGTTGATCCGCCCTTCCAGCGGCTGGAACGTGGTCGACGCGAGCATCTCGTCGACGAGCGCGAGCAACTCGCCCGCGGGGCCGTCCTCGCCGAACGGGGAACACCAGGCCCGGACCAGCCGGACGCTGGCCCGCTTCCTGCCGAAGAACATCATCTGGGCGCGCCCTCGGACGGGCGTGAGTCGGGAACGCGCCATTGTCCCCGACGCACGGCGTGCGCCGGTGACCAGAGGTAGCCGGGGAAAGTGCGGATTGGCCCCTACACCCAGCCGGCGTCCACCGTGAACTCCTGCGCCGTGCACATGCGCCCGTCGTCCGATGCGAGGAACAGCACCATGCGGGCGATGTCCTCGGGCAGCAGCTTGTCGGGCAGGCACTGGTTGCGCGCGATGTCGTCCTCGCCCGCGGGCGTGAGCCACTTCGTCACCTGGCGCTCGGTCATCACCCAGCCGGGCGACACCGTGTTGATGCGGATGCGGTGCGCGCCGAGCGACTTCGCGAGCCCGCGCGTCAACCCGTTGACCGACGACTTGGCGATCGCGTAGCAGGGGTATTCGCCCGCCTTCGTCTGCCAGCCGGTGGAGCCGAGGTTGACGATCGCCCCCTGGCCCAGCCGCTGCATGCCCGGCACGACGGCCTGGATCGCGAAGAACGCCGGGCGCTCGTTGATGGCCATGCGGGTGTCGTAGTACTCGGGCGTCACCGAGGCCAGCGTGTGGCGGTCGTCGCTGGCCACGTTGTTGACGAGCGCGTGGAAGTCGCCGAGCGCGGCGGCCGCGTCGGCGATCGCCTGTTGCAGGGCGGCCACGTCGCGCACGTCGCAGGCGCGCCACCACGGCGCGGGCCGGCCGCTCGCCTCGATGCGGCGCGCCAGGGCGGCGCTGGCGTCGGCCGCGACGTCCACGAACGCGACGCGGGCGCCCTCGGCGGCGAAGGCCTCGACCATCGCCGCCCCGATCCCGGACCCCCCGCCCGTGACGAATACGGCACGTCCTTCCAGGCTTGGAAAACGTGCGCCGTTCATCGGTCCCGCGGCATGCGCGAAGGGGGAAGAATTTGCTGCGTTTGTCATCTATACCTTTTTTGCAATGTCAATTGCGCTGATCTTTATTTTTCCAATATCAGTGTGCGGCGATACGATCCGCCCCGTCAAGTCGAGAAGAGAAGCGCAATGGAGACAAAGAAGCCCGTCCGCCGCAGCCAGGCGTGGTTCGGAAAGAACGATCGCGACGGGTTCGTCCATCGCAGCTGGATCAAGAACCAGGGGTATCCGCACGACGAGCTCGATGGCCGCCCGGTCATCGGCATCTGCAACACCTGGAGCGAGCTCACGCCCTGCAACGGGCACTTCCGCGAGCTGGCCGAATTCGTCAAGCGCGGCGTCTACGAGGCCGGCGGATTCCCGCTGGAGTTCCCCGTGATGTCGCTGGGCGAGACGCAGCTGCGGCCCACCGCGATGCTGTTCCGCAACCTCGCGAGCATGGACGTCGAGGAATCGATCCGCGGCAACCCGATCGACGGCGTCGTGCTGCTGATGGGCTGCGACAAGACCACGCCCGCGCTGATGATGGGCGCGGCCAGCTGCAACCTGCCCACCATCGGGCTGTCCGGCGGCCCGATGCTCAACGGCAAGTTCCGCGGCCAGGACATCGGCTCGGGCACCGGCGTGTGGAAGATGAGCGAGATGGTGCGCGCCGGCGAGATGACGCAGGAAGACTTCACCGCCGCCGAGAGCTGCATGCACCGCTCCAAGGGCAACTGCATGACGATGGGCACGGCCTCGACGATGGCGTCGATGGTGGAGGCGCTGGGCATGTCGCTGCCCGAGAACGCCGCCATCCCCGCGCCGGACACGCGCCGCAACCGGCTCGCGCAGCTCACCGGCCGCCGCATCGTCGACATGGTCAAGGAAGATCTGACGATGACGAAGATCCTCACCCGCGAGGCCTTCGAGAACGCGATCCGCACCAACGCCGCGATCGGCGGCTCCACCAACGCGGTGATCCACCTGCTGGCGATCGCCGGGCGCATCGGCGTGGACCTGAAGCTGGCCGACTGGGACAAGCTCGGCGCGCAGGTGCCCTGCCTGGTCGACCTGCAGCCCTCGGGCAAGTTCCTGATGGAGGACTTCTTCTACGCCGGCGGCCTGCCCGCGGTGCTGCGCGAGATCTCCCACCTGCTGCACCTGGACGCCGGCACGGTCAACGGCAAGACGATCGGCGACAACATCGCCGCCGCGCCCTGCTGGAACCGCGAGGTGATCCGCCCGCTGGACAAGCCCTTCATGCCCGAGGCCGGCATCGCCGTGCTGCGCGGCAACCTCGCCCCGGACGGCGCCGTCATCAAGCCGTCGGCGGCCTCCGCGCACCTGCTCAAGCATCGCGGCCGCGCGGTCGTCTTCGAGACGATCGAGGAGTTCCACGCGAAGATCGACGACGAGAACCTGGACATCGACGAGAACTGCGTCATGGTGCTCAAGAACTGCGGTCCCAAGGGCTACCCCGGCATGGCCGAGGTGGGCAACATGCCGCTGCCGCCCAAGGTGCTGCGCAAGGGCATCACGGACATGGTGCGCATCTCCGACGCGCGCATGAGCGGCACGGCCTACGGCACCGTGGTGCTGCACACCTCGCCCGAGGCGGCGGCCGGCGGCCCGCTTGCCCTGGTACAGAATGGCGACATGATCGAACTCGATGTCCCCGCCCGCCGCCTGCACGTCGAGGTGAGCGACGAGGAGCTCGCCCGCCGCCGCGCCGACTGGAAGCCGCTGCAGGCCCCCGAGCGCGGCTGGCAGAAGCTCTACGTGGACCACGTGCAGCAGGCGCACCTGGGCGCGGACCTCGACTTCCTGGTGGGCGCCAGCGGCGCCGGAATCCCGCGCGACTCGCATTGATGGCAGCGACCCCGCCCCGCATCCTCTCCGAACCGCGCGTCGTCGGCGACGTGCGCGCCACGCTCGGCGAGGGCCTGTGCTGGTCGCCCACGGCGCAGGCGCTGTGGTGGGTCGACATCCTGGAGCATCGCCTCTACCGCGACGGGCCCGCCGGCGCGCACGACGCCTGGTCCTTCGACGAGACGATCTCCGCCGTCGCCGAACGCGCGGGCGGCGCCGGACTGGCGGTCACGCTGCGCCGCGGCCTGGCGCTGTTCGACCCGGCCACGGACGCCCTCGTGCGCCTGGACGAGCCCGAGCGCGAACGCGAGGGCAACCGCTTCAACGACGGCAAGTGCGACGCGCACGGCCGCTTCTGGGGCGGCACGATGGACTTCGCGGTGCGCGCACCCACCGGCGCGCTGTACCGCTTCGACGCGTCGGGTCGCGCCCAGCGCGCCATCGACCTGGGCTGGATCGTCACCAACGGCCCCACGTGGACGCAGGACGGCCGCACGATGCTGGTCAACGACACGGTGCACCGCCGCGTCGTCGCCTACGCCTTCGATCCCGCGACAGGCGCCGTCGGCGCCTCGCGCGAATGGCTGGCGCTGCCGCCGGCCGACGGCCACCCCGATGGCATGACCACCGACGCCGCCGGGCGCATCTGGATCGCGCACTGGGGCGGCGCCTGCGTCACCTGCCATGACGCCGACGGCGCGGCGGAGCTGGCGCGCATCGCGCTGCCCACCGACCACATCACGAACGTCGCCTTCGGCGGGCCGGACATGACGACGCTGTTCATCAGCAGCGCAAAGTTCGAGCTCGGCGACGCCCAGCGCGCGGCACAGCCGCTCGCCGGCGCGCTGTTCGCGGTCGAGACGGACGCCCTTGGCCTGGCGGCCAACCTCTTCGCCGGCTGAACGCGAACTTCGCCCGCAAGCCGGGCGCTCCCATCGCCGGAAAGGCCGCGCGAGCGACTAGACTGGCGGACACGGACGGCCGGCGCGACTCCCTGACGGAGCGCCACGCCCGACCGAGGGAGGACAACATGATTCGAGTTTCGACCGCGCGCGCCCGCCGCGCCGCTGCCGGCGTGCTGCTGTGCGCGCTCGGCGCCGCGGCGCAGGCGCAATCCGTCGCGTTCAGCGGCATGCTGGGCGACAAGGCCCTGCTGATCATCGACGGCCAGGCCCGCGGCGTGGCCATCGGCAGCACCGTGCAGGGCGTCAAGCTCGTGCGCATCGACGGCGCGCAGGCGCAGATCGAGGCCAACGGCAAGGCGCAGACGCTGCGCCTGGGCGGCACCGCCGTGGTGGCGGGCGACACCGGCGGCGGCGGCAACGGCGGCCGCATCGTGCTGCCGGTGGGCTCCGGCGGGCACTACACGGGCCTCGCGTCGATCAACGGACACCCGGTGCAGTTCGTGGTGGACACCGGGGCGACGATGGTGTCGATGGGCGTGGACGTGGCGACGCAGATCGGGCTCGACCTCCGCAACAGCACCGCCGGCGGCGCCATGACCGCCAACGGCGCCGTGGCGGTGCGCACGCTGACCCTGACCAAGGTGACGGTCGGCGACGTCACGGTCTACAACGTGCAGGCGATGGTCGTGCCGCAGGGGATGCCCGTCGTGCTGCTTGGCAACAGCTTCCTGTCGCACTTCCAGATGCACAGCGAATCCAGCACGCTGGTGTTGGACAAGAAGAACTGACGCGCCCGGCACGCGCTCCTGTTTCAAACGGAAAGACCTGCCAGCAGGCGCGAGCAGCATCCTGCGCGGGCGCGCGCCTTGCCGCGCCCGGCCTGTGACGCCGGTTCGCCCGGCCCGTTGACCCGCGCCCCGCGCGCGCAGGAGCCCCCATGCAACTTCGTTCCCTGGGCCGTACCGGCCTGCAGATCGCGCCGATCGTGTTCGGCGGCAACGTGTTCGGCTGGACGGCCGACGAGAAGCGCAGCTTCGCGCTGCTCGACGCCTTCGTCGACGCCGGCTTCAACGCGATCGACACCGCCGACGCCTATTCGCGCTGGGTGCCCGGCCACGAGGGCGGCGAGTCCGAGACGCTGATCGGCCGCTGGCTGCGCGCGAACCCGGCGCGCCGGCAACAGGTGCTGCTGTTCACCAAGGTCGGCTCCGACATGGGCGACGAGCACAAGGGCCTGGGGCGGCTGTGGATCGAGCGCGCCGTCGAGGATTCGCTGCGCCGCCTGAACACCGACGTGATCGACCTGTACCAGTCGCACCGGCCCGACCCGGAGACTTCGTACGAGGAAACGCTGGCCGCCTATGACCGCTTGATGAAGGCCGGCAAGATCCGCGCGTTCGGCTGCTCGAACTTCGATGCGCGCCAGCTCGCCGAGGCGCAGGACTCGGCGCGCATCAACGGCCTGCCCGCCTACCAGACGCTGCAGCCCGAGTACAACCTGGCCGACCGCGCGGCCTACGAGGGCCCGTTGCGCGAGCTCGCGATCCAGCAGGGCCTGGGCGTCATCACCTACTACAGCCTCGCGTCGGGCTTTCTCACCGGCAAGTACCGCACGGAAGCCGACCTCGGCCAAAGCCCGCGCGGCGGCGGCGTGCGCAGGTACCTGGACGCCCGCGGGCTGCGCATCCTCGGCGCGCTCGACCAGGTCGCGCAGCGCCACGACACGCAGCCCGCGGTGGTGGCGCTCGCCTGGTTGATCGGCCGCCCGGGCGTCACCGCGCCGATCGCCAGCGCCACCAGCGTGGCGCAGTTGAAGAGCTTCTCGGCGGCGGCCGGCCTGGCGCTCGGCGATGGCGATCGCCAGCAACTCGAACAGGCCAGCGCGCCCGACGCCGCCTGAAGGACCTGTGAAGGACGAACGCCGCACTTCCCGGCGGGGAAGGCGGCGTCGAAAGAAGAAACGCCGCGCCCCCCGGAGGGTACGCGGCGTCGTCGCGCCTGCGCGGGACGCGCCCCGCGCGGGAAGGCGTCAGGCCTGCGGACGGCGACGGCGCGCGGCCGTGGCGAGCACGCCGAGGCCGGCCAGCAGCAAGGCCACCGAGCCGGGTTCCGGCACGGTCGGCACCGGGATCGGGGTGCCGGAATCGCTGACGTCGAACCAGATGTACGAGTCGTTGACGATGCGCGAGATGCCGTTGGCGGTCGAGCCGTCCAGGATGAAGCCGTTCAGCTGGCCGTCGCCGAAGCCCACCGCCGCCGGGCTGCCGCCGAAGCCGCCCGTGCCGCCGCTGGCGTTGCCGGTTTCCCAGTTCATGGCGCCGTAGAAGAAGCCGATCTGGCCTTCGCCGGCCGGCGTGGCGAAGCCCGCGCCGCGGATCACCAGCTGGAAGGTGTCCTGCTTGCCGTCGCCCGAACCGTAGTAGCCGACGTGATCCCACGTGATGATCGTCTCGTTGGCGATCGACTGGTTCACGTAGACGACGCCGCTGCCGGCGACTCGCGTGTCGACGTCGGCGAAGAACGGCGCGATCACGGGCTGGGTGGCGCCTTGCGGGCCGGACGGCGTGTAGGTGGCGAGGCCGCCATTGAACGTGATGTTGCCGTTGTTGTTGATGAAGATCGACGAGTAGTCGGTGCCGAAGAAGTTCTGCAGCGTGTAGCCCAGGTTGACGGGGCCGGAGAAGCCGTCGTCGTTGCGACCGCTGGGGTCGCCCACGTTGGCGGCATTCGCACCGCCCGTGGTCACGACGACCTGGCCGAAGCTGCTGGTGTAGAGGTGGTCGGTGGGCGTCAGCGCCGCGTCGGGAATCGTGGTGACGGCGGCGCCGGCCTGGGCGGCGACCAGCGCCGCGGCGACCGACACGAGGGTCTTGTTGAAGAGGTTCAAGGGCTTTCCTTCGTTCGAACGACACGCAGATGCCGCCCGACACACGGTTGATGGGTCAGACGCGATTTTTCGAGAAACGCGATCGCCTCACCACCCCTCATAGTGGGGAGCTGTTGCGTAAAGAGTTGCTTCCGGCGGCGCAGGGGCTTGTCGGCGCCCCCCTTTTCCGGTGAGTTTCCCGTTCGTCGGCACGCGCGCCGGCCTGTCCGCGCCATCGCGCGTCGCGTCGCGCCGGCATTGCCCGGATGCGCACGCGCGCGGACAGTGCGGGAATCACCCGTCGTCACGAGACTGCAACGATGATCTCCCTGCTGCGCCGACTGCCCGCCTTCATCGTCCTTGCCGGCGTCGCCTGCGCCATCCGGGCGGGCGGCACCGCGCCCGAACCGGACCTGGCCGCGACGATCGCCGCGCAGGACGCCGCCGCCTTCGACGCGTTCAACCATTGCGAGCAGCCGGGGCAGCTCGATCGCTACGCCAGCTTCTTCGCGCCCGACGTCGAGTTCTATCACGACCTCGGCGGCGTCACCTGGAAGCGCGACGACATGATCGCGCAGACCCGGGCCAACGTCTGCGGCAAGTTCCAGCGCGAACGGGTGCCCGGAACGCTCAAGGTCTGGCCGATCAAGGACTTCGGCGCCCTCGCTCGCGGCGAGCACCGCTTCTGCCACTACAAGCCCGGCGGCGCCACGCATCCCTGCGAGGGCCGGGCGGAGTTCACGATCCTGTGGCACAAGGAAGGCGAGCGCTGGATCATCACGCGCGCCTTCAGCTATGGACATTGAGCCCCCCAGTCGCTTGCGCTCCCTGCCTCGAGGGGCCGGCCGCGCCGGGCCCCGCAGAGCCGGCTCCCGCGCTCCCCGGGCTCAGCTTCCGAGCAACCGGCGCCGGCGGCGGGCTGCCTGGCGCGAGATCAGCCGACCCACTTGCGCGCGTTGGCGAACATCCGCGCCCACGGGCTGGGCGCCGATGCGTCGCCGCCGCTCCAGCTCATCTGGATGTTGCGCGACACGCGTTCCGCATGCGGCATCAGCGCGGTGAAGCGGCCGTCGGCCGTCGTCACCGCCGTCAGGCCGCCGGGGCTGCCGTTCGGGTTCAGCGGGTAGGTCTCGGTGGGCTGGCCGTGGTGGTCGACATAGCGCATCGCCGCGTGCACCCTGGCGGCGTCGCCGCGCTGGGAGAAGTCGGCGAAGCCCTCGCCGTGCGCCACTGCGATCGGCATGCGGCTGCCTGCCATGCCCCGGAAGAAGATCGACGGCGATTCCAGGACTTCCACCAGCGACAGGCGGGCCTCGAACTGCTCCGAGCGGTTGCGCGTGAACTTGGGCCAGTCCTGCGCGCCCGGGATGATGGGCGACAGCGCGGCCAGCATCTGGCAGCCGTTGCACACGCCCAGCGCGAAGGTGTCGCTGCGGCCGAAGAAGGCCTCGAACTGCTGCGCCAGCACCGCGTTGAACATCACGGAGCGCGCCCAGCCCTCGCCGGCGCCCAGCGTGTCGCCGTAGCTGAAGCCGCCGCAGGCCACGAAGCCCTTGAACTGGTCCAGCGTGACGCGGCCCGATTGCAGGTCGCTCATGTGGACGTCGTAGGTGTCGAAGCCGCCCTGCGCCATCGCCCAGCTCATCTCGACGTGGCTGTTGACGCCCTGCTCGCGCAGGATCGCCACCTGGGGTCGCGCGAGGTTCAGGAACGGCGCGGCCACGTTCTCCTTCGGGTCGAACGTGAGCGCGACGTGCAGGCCCGGGTCGCCCGCCAGGCCGGCCAGCGCGTGTTCGCTGTCGGCGCAGGCCGGGTTGTCGCGCAGCTTCGCGATACGCCAGGAGGGTTCGTCCCAGGTTTGCTGCAGCTCGTGCAACGACCTGGAGAACACCGCCTTGGCGTCGCGCCAGACCTCGACCACGCCGCGGTCGTTGGGCTTGCCGATCACATGGCTGTGCGCCGACAGGCCGTGCGCGCGCAGCACGCCGATGGCGGCGTCGCGTTGCGCGGCGGGCACCTGCAGCACCGCGCCGAGTTCCTCGTTGAACAGCGCCTTCAGCGTCAGTTCCTCGCGGCGGGCGGCGACCTGCGCGGCCCAGTTCTTCGCATCGCCGGCGTCCGCGGCGCCTTCGCCTTCGGTCACCAGCATGTCGACGTTGAGGCTCAGGCCGGCGTGGCCCGCGAAGGCCATCTCGCAGGCCGCCGCCCACAGGCCGCCGTCGCTGCGGTCGTGGTAGGCCAGCAGCAGGCCTTGCGCGCGCAGCGCGTTGACGGCGTCGACCAGCGACACCAGCAGCTCGGGATCGTCGAGGTCGGGCACCGCGTCGCCGAACTGCTGCAACGTCTGCGCCAGCACCGAGCCGGCCATGCGGTTGCGGCCGCGTCCGAGGTCGACCAGGATCAGCGCCGAGTCCTCGCGCGCGAGCTCGGGCGTGCGCGTGCCGCGCACGTCCGCGACGCTCGCGAACGCCGACACGATCAGCGACACCGGCGCCACGACCTGCCTGGCCTTCCCGTCGTCCTGCCACTTCGTGCGCATCGACAGGCTGTCCTTGCCCACCGGCACGCTGATGCCCAGCGCGGGGCACAGCTCCATGCCGACGGCGCGCACCGTGTCGTACAGCGCCGCGTCCTCGCCCGGCTCGCCGCAGGCGGCCATCCAGTTGCACGACAGCTTGACGCGCCGCAGCTCGATCGGCGCCGCCAGCAGGTTGGTGATGGCCTCGGCCACGGCCATGCGGCCCGACGCGGGCGCATGCACCGATGCGAGCGGCGTGCGCTCGCCCATGCTCATCGCCTCGCCCGCGAAACCCTTGAAGTCGGCCAGCGTGACGGCGACGTCGGCCACCGGTACCTGCCACGGGCCCACCATCTGGTCGCGGTGCGACAGGCCGCCCACGGTGCGGTCGCCGATGGTGATCAGGAAGCGCTTGGACGCCACCGTCGGATGGCGCAGCACGTCGAGCGCGGCCGCTTCCAGCGTCACGCCGGACAGGTCCAGCGGCTTCTCGCTGCGTTCGACGCGCCGGACGTCGCGCACCATCTTCGGCGGCTTGCCGAACAGCACGTCCATCGGCATGTCGATGGCGCGGTCGCCGCCGGCGCCGTCTTCCAGCACCAGCGACTTCTGCTGCGTGGCCCGGCCGACGACCGAGAACGGGCAGCGCTCGCGCTCGGCGAACGATTGCAGCAGCGGCAGCGATTCCGGCGCGATCGCCAGGACGTAGCGCTCCTGGCTCTCGTTGCACCAGATCTCCTTGGGCGCCAGGCCGGATTCCTCCAGCGGCACGGCGCGCAGGTCGAACGCGGCGCCGGTGCCCGCGCCATCGGCCAGCTCGGGAAAGGCGTTGGACAGCCCGCCCGCACCCACGTCGTGGATGGCCAGGATCGGATTGCCGGCGCCCAGCTGCCAGCACTGGTTGATGACTTCCTGCGCGCGACGCTGGATCTCGGGGTTGCCGCGCTGCACGGAGTCGAAGTCGAGTGCCGCGGTGTTGGTGCCGGCCGCCATCGAGCTGGCGGCGCCGCCGCCCATGCCGATGCGCATGCCGGGGCCGCCCAGCTGCACCAGCAGCGTGCCCGCGGGGAAGGGGATCTTGTGCGTGAGACGCGCATCGATGCCGCCCAGGCCGCCCGCGATCATGATCGGCTTGTGATAGCCGCGCATGAGGTCGCCGGCCTGCTGCTCGTACTCGCGGAAATACCCCAGCAGGTTGGGCCTGCCGAATTCGTTGTTGAAGGCCGCGCCGCCCAGCGGGCCCTCGATCATGATCTGCAAGGGGCTCGCGATGTGCTCGGGCTTGCCGCCCCGCTGCTCGGACCATCCGCCCCACAGTTTGGAAACCGTGAA
>JBJMWE010000361.1:0-3489 GCA_045810285.1 Vitreoscilla sp.
GCTGGTACAGCGTGTGCAGCAGGGCGTGGCCGGTGCGGTCGGCGGCGGCGCAGGCCCGCTGCACCGCCTTCTCGCCGTAGTTGGCCGTGTGGCCGCCGAACGGGCGCTGGTAGATCGTGCCGTCCGGGTTGCGGTCGAAGGGCATGCCGAAGTGCTCGAGCTCGTAGACGACCTTGGGCGCTTCGCGGCACATGAACTCGATGGCGTCCTGGTCGCCGAGCCAGTCGGAGCCCTTGACGGTGTCGTAGAAGTGGAAGTGCCAGTTGTCCTCGCTCATGTTGCCGAGGGAGGCGCCGATGCCGCCCTGGGCCGCGACGGTGTGCGAGCGCGTGGGGAACACCTTGGACAGCACGGCCACGTTGAGGCCGGCGCGCGAGAGCTGCAGCGAGGCACGCATGCCCGAGCCGCCGGCGCCGACGATGACGACGTCGAACTTGCGCTTGGTGATGGAAGAGGCGACGGGCATTCTCAGATTCTCCAGAGGACTTGCAACGCCCAGCCGGCGCAGCCGACGAGCCAGACGATGGCGGCGACCTGCAGCACGAGGCGCGGGGCCAGCTGCGTGACGTAGTCCATCAGCACGTCGCGCACGCCGACCCACGCGTGCCACAGGATGGAAGCGATGGTGACGAAGGTGAGCACCTTCATCCACTGGTGCGCGAAGATCGCGCCCCACTTCAGGTAGCTCATCTCGCCAGGCGTCAGGCACTGGACGACCAGGACGACCGTGAAGAGCGCCATGATGACGGCGGTGGCGCGCTGCACCAGCCAGTCGCGCAGGCCGTAGTGGGCGCCGACGACCAGGCGCTTGGAACCGTAGTTGGTGGACATGGTTTGACGGGTCCCGATCAGTAGCCGATGAACAGCTTGTAGGCGAACACGAGCGTCAGCACGATGGCCACGCCGATGGCCACCAGCGCGGACACCCGGCCGAACTCCTTGTCGACCGTGTGCGTGAAGTCCATGTACAGGTGGCGCACGCCGGCGCAGAAGTGCTGCAGGAAGCTCCAGATCAGCGCGAGCGCCGCGAGCTTGACGATGAACGCCGGCACGAAGCCGATGCCGCCGATGAAGGCGTTGCGGAACTGGTCGAACGACACCTCGTCGGTGACGCTGGTGTCGAACATCCAGATCACGAACGGCATGAGGATGATCAGGACGAGGCCGCTGACGCGGTGCAGGATGGACACCCAGCCCGCCGGCGGCAGCCGGTACTGGGTCGCGTCGATCAGGCGCATCTGCCCGGGTCGTTTCTTGATCGCCTTCGCGTCAGCCATGGTCATTCCTTGTCGTTGTCGTCTGGGTGGCGCCGATGGCGCGCCGCCTGGTGCGGGCCGCTCTTGCCGGAAGGCACCGGCGCCCGGTAAAACCCGCGAATTTTATGGCAACGCAACATGCGCTGCCCAAGTCGGGATTGGAGCGCGCCGAACGTCGCTTTTGCGACGAAACGCGGGCGCTGGCCGCAGTCGTCGGACGATCGTTGGGTGTCCGTCATCTTCAATTCAGCGCGTTGCGGTAGTGATGGCGGTCGGTGCGGTACAGGCCGCGCCGCAGCTCGACCGGCTTGTCGCCATAGGTGTAGGACAGCCGCTCCACCGACAGCAGCGGCGTGCCCTCGGCCACCGCCAGCACCTCGGCCGTCGCCGCGTCGGCCGCGACGGCGCGGATCTTCTCCTCGGCGCGGATCATGCGCACGCCGAACTCGGCCTCGAACATCTCGTACATCGGGCCGACGTAGTCGCGCAGGCGCTCCGCGGTCAGGCCCTTGAACGGGCCGGCGGGCAGCCAGATCTCGTCCAGCACGACGGGGATGTCGTCCTGCAGCAGCGTGCGCCGCACGAGGATCGCGCCCTCGGTGCCCTTCAGGTCGAGCGCGCGCGCGACCGGCGCCGGCGCGCGCATGCGCTTGCAGTCGATGAAGTGGCGCGCCATGCCCCTGGGCTTGGCGTCGTCCGGTGCCAGGCGCAGGAAGCGGTACTGGATCTGCTCTTCGGCATGCGTGGCCACGAAGGTGCCCTTGCCCTGGCGGCGCACGACGAGGTTCTCGGTGGCGAGCTCGTCGATCGCCTTGCGCACGGTGCCCTGGCTGACGCGGTAGCGCGCGGCCAGGTCGGTCTCGGCCGGAATGGCCTCGCCGGGCTTCCATTCCCCTTCCTGCAGGCTGCGCGTGATCAGCAGCTTGATCTGCTGGTACAGCGGGCTGAAGGCGGGGCCGGACGGATCCGAGGACATGGGCGGGGGCGGGAGGACGGCGCAGGCAGGGGAAGGCCGCGGCGGACGCACGGCCGCCGCGATTGCAGCACAGCGGGCAGGGGGCGTCCACATTGTCCGGAGCATCCGACTGTCCTTGTCTTGTATAAGACATAAGATGATTGACCCTGTGCGGGTTTTTCCCCGGGACCGCAGTAAACTGCCGGATGACGTCCCGGGCCCCGGCCGCATGCCGGAAGCGCCCGCGCCAGTTCCCGGAGCGGTGCGCCGTCACGGCTCCTCCATCCGTCCTTCCTCTCGTCTCGGAGACCTTTCCATGAGCAAGACCCCCGTTCGCGTCGCCGTCACCGGCGCCGCTGGCCAGATCGGCTACGCCCTCCTGTTCCGCATCGCTTCGGGCGAGATGCTGGGCAAGGACCAGCCGGTGATCCTGCAACTGCTGGAGATCCCCGACGAGAAGGCCCAGAAGGCGCTCAAGGGCGTGATGATGGAACTCGACGACTGCGCGTTCCCGCTGCTGGCCGGCATGGAAGCCCATTCCGACCCGATGACCGCGTTCAAGGACACGGACTACGCCCTGCTCGTCGGCGCCCGCCCGCGCGGCCCCGGCATGGAACGCGCCGACCTGCTGGCCGCCAACGCCCAGATCTTCACCGCCCAGGGCAAGGCGCTGGACAAGGTCGCCTCGCGCGACGTCAAGGTGCTGGTCGTCGGCAACCCCGCCAACACCAACGCCTACATCGCGATGAAGAGCGCCCCGAGCCTGCCGCGCGAGAACTTCACCGCCATGCTGCGCCTGGACCACAACCGCGCGTTGAGCCAGGTCGCCGCCAAGACCGGCACCAAGGTCGCCGACATCGAGAAGCTGACCGTGTGGGGCAACCACTCGCCCACGATGTACGCCGACTACCGCTTCGCCACCGTCGGCGGCAAGAACGTCAAGGACCTCATCAACGACCAGGTCTGGAACGCCGACACGTTCCTGCCGACCGTGGGCAAGCGCGGCGCGGCCATCATCGAGGCGCGCGGCGTCTCGTCGGCCGCCTCGGCCGCCAATGCCGCCATTGACCACATGCGCGACTGGGCGCTGGGCACGAAGGGCAAGTGGGTCACGATGGGCGTGCCGTCCAACGGCGAATACGGCATTCCCAAGGACACGATGTTCGGCTTCCCGGTCACCACCGAGAACGGCAAGTACAAGATCGTCGAAGGCCTGGCCATCGACGAGTTCAGCCAGGAGCGCATCAACAAGACGCTCAAGGAACTGCAGGACGAGCA
>JBJMWE010000362.1:0-13111 GCA_045810285.1 Vitreoscilla sp.
GCCGAGGCCGCCGCCGGCTCCGTCGCCACGACCTCCGTGACGGTGCCCGGCGCCTGCACCGCCTCGGGCGCGGTGGCGCAGCTGCACAGCAGCGCGGCGCAGGCGGAAGCCAACACGGTCAACGGCGGGATCGGGCGGATTTGAGGCATGGATTCGGGAGTGGTGAGGGGGCGATTGGTTCCGGGAACGCGCAAAAGTACGGCAAAAAAGTCAGTGATTACCCTGTACGCTTGATTCGGTACGTATAGAATATGCATACCGAAAGGTTCCGCATCGTACTTTCAAATCGCGAGGAACAACATGGAAGCCACTGTCGCCGAACGGGGCCAGATCACGTTGCCCAAGGCCGTGCGCGATGCGCTCGGGCTTGCGAAGGGCACCGTGCTCAAGGTCGAACTGGATGGCGGCCGGATCATCCTTCGCAAGGACGTCAGCGACGCGATCTCGCGCGTCCGGGGCCGGTTCAAGCTGCCCGACGGCGTGTCAGCCGACGACGTGATGCAGGACCTGCGCGGCCGCAAGCCGGGCGAGAAGCCGGAATTCTAATGACGCCCGGACCCGAGCCCCTGTCCCGGTGCTGTCCCCGCGAGGCCGCACGATGATCGCCATCGACACCTCCGTGCTGATCGACCTGCTGGGCGACGGCGAAGGCGCCGACGCCGCGGAGGCCTGCCTGCGCCTGGCGCTCGGGAGCGGCCCCGTCGTGGTGTGCGACGTCGTGGCCAGCGAGATCACGGCCGGCCTCGGCCACGGCGCCGAGGTGATGGACGCGCTCGAGGACATGGGCCTGGGCTTCTCGTCCGTCGAACAACGTTCCGCCGTGCGCGCCGGCGAGATGCAGCGCAAGTACATGCAGCGCGCGCGCGACGCGGGCCGGCCCGTGGGCCCGCGCACCATGCCCGACTTCCTCGTGGGAGCGCACGCGCTGCTGCAGTGCAACGGCCTCATCACCCGCGACGAAGGATTCTTCCGCGACTACTTCAAAGGCCTCAAGGTCATCGTCCCGAAATGACAGCCCCACGCTCCCTGACGGTCGCTGCCCCCGAGGGGCCGGCCGCGACGGGCCCGGCGAAGCCGGTTCCCGCGCTCCCTCGAATCTCCGGCCGCCGTCACAGCGGCAGCGCCGGATCCAGATGCCTTGCGACGCTGACTGCTTGCGCTCGAGAACCGTCTTTCATTTGATCAACCCAGACGCCCCACCCCGGCTATCCCAGGAGAACTCCATGCTTGAAGCCTACCGCCAACACGTGGCCGAACGTGCCGCCCTCGGCATCCCGCCGCTGCCCTTGTCCGCGCAGCAGACGGCCGACGTCATCGATCTGCTGAAGGCGCCGCCGGCCGGCGAGGAGGCATTCCTGCTGGATCTGCTGACGCACCGCGTGCCGACCGGCGTGGACGACGCCGCCAAGGTCAAGGCCAGCTTCCTGTCGGCCGTCGCGCACGGCGATGTCCAGGTGTCCCTCGTCTCGCGTGCCAAGGCCACCGAGCTGCTGGGCACGATGGTGGGCGGCTACAACGTCAAGCCGCTGATCGACCTGCTGGATCACGCCGACGTCGCCCGCGAAGCCGCGAACGCGCTCAAGAAGACGCTGCTGATGTACGACGCGTTCCACGACGTCGCCGACAAGGCCACGGCCGGCAACGCGTTCGCCGCCGAAGTGATCGACAGCTGGGCCAAGGCCGAGTGGTTCACGTCGCGTCCGGAAGTGCCGGCCAGGATCACCGTCACGGTCTTCAAGGTCACCGGCGAGACCAACACGGACGACCTGTCGCCCGCGCCCGATGCGTGGAGCCGCCCGGACATCCCGCTGCACTACCTGGCGATGCTGAAGAACGCGCGCCCGGGCATCACGCCGGAAGAAGACGGCAAGCGCGGCCCCATGCAGTTCATCGAGGACCTGAAGAAGAAGGGCCACCTCGTGGCCTACGTCGGCGACGTCGTGGGCACCGGCTCCAGCCGCAAGAGCGCCACCAACTCGGTGATCTGGGCCACGGGCGAGGACATCCCGTTCGTGCCGAACAAGCGCTTCGGCGGCGTGACGCTCGGCGGCAAGATCGCCCCGATCTTCTTCAACACGCAGGAGAGCTCCGGCTCGCTGGCGATCGAGGTCGACGTCTCCGCGATGGAGATGGGCGACGTGGTCGAGGTGTACCCGTACGAGGGCCGGATCACCAAGAACGGCGCGGACATCGCCATGTTCAAGCTCAAGTCCGACGTCATCCTCGACTCCGTGCGCGCCGGCGGCAGCATCAACCTCAACATCGGCCGCACGCTCACGGCCAAGGCACGCGAGTTCCTGAAGCTGCCCGCCTCCACGGCGTTCCGCCTGCCGGCCGCGCCGGCCGCGTCGAGCAAGGGCTTCTCGCTGGCGCAGAAGATGGTCGGCCGCGCCTGCGGCTTCCCCGAAGGCCAGGGCGTGCGCCCGGGCACCTACTGCGAGCCGAAGATGACCACCGTCGGCAGCCAGGACACCACCGGCCCGATGACCCGCGACGAGCTGAAGGACCTGGCCTGCCTGGGCTTCTCGGCCGACATGGTGATGCAGTCGTTCTGCCACACCGCGGCGTACCCGAAGCCGGTCGACGTCAAGATGCACCACGACCTGCCGGCGTTCATCTCGAACCGCGGCGGCGTCGCGCTGCGCCCGGGCGACGGCGTGATCCACTCGTGGCTGAACCGCCTGCTGCTGCCCGACACCGTGGGCACCGGCGGCGACAGCCACACGCGCTTCCCGATCGGGATCAGCTTCCCGGCCGGCTCCGGCCTGGTGGCCTTCGCCGCGGCCACCGGCGTGATGCCGCTGGACATGCCCGAATCGATCCTGGTTCGCTTCAAGGGCACGATGCAGCCAGGCATCACGCTGCGCGACCTCGTGCACGCGATCCCGCTGTACGCGATCAAGCGCGGCCTGCTGACCGTGGCCAAGCAGGGCAAGGTCAACGCGTTCTCCGGCCGCATCCTCGAGATCGAGGGCCTGCCCGACCTGAAGGTGGAACAGGCATTCGAGCTGTCCGACGCGTCGGCCGAACGCTCGGCCGCCGGCTGCACCGTGCACCTGAACAAGGAGCCGATCATCGAGTACATGACCTCGAACATCGTGCTCATGAAGAACATGATCGCCGACGGCTACGCCGACAGGCGCACGCTGGAGCGCCGCATCAAGGCGATGGAAGCCTGGATCGCCGACCCGCAGCTGCTCAAGGCCGACGCGGACGCCGACTACGCCGAGGTCATCGAGATCGACCTGGCCGAGATCACCGAACCGATCCTGTGCTGCCCCAACGACCCGGACGACGCGAAGTTCCTGTCCGACGTGGCGGGCACCAAGATCGACGAAGTCTTCATCGGCTCGTGCATGACCAACATCGGCCACTTCCGCGCGGCGTCCAAGCTGCTCGAAGGCAAGCGCGACATCCCGGTCAAGCTGTGGGTCGCCCCGCCGACCAAGATGGACGCCTCCGAGCTGACCAAGGAAGGCCACTACGGCACGTTCGGGACGGCCGGCGCGCGCATGGAGATGCCGGGCTGCTCGCTGTGCATGGGCAACCAGGCGCAGGTGCGCGAGGGCGCGACGGTCGTCTCCACGTCGACCCGCAACTTCCCCAACCGCCTCGGCAAGAACTCCAACGTCTTCCTGGCGTCCGCCGAACTCGCGGCGATCGCGTCCAAGCTGGGCCGTATCCCGTCGGTGGCCGAATACCACGCGGACATGGGCGTGATCAACGCCGACGGCTCGAAGATCTACCGCTACATGAACTTCGACCGGATCGAGGAATTCGCGGACAAGGCGAAGACCGTCACGGCCTGAGCCATCGGGACGACATGAACGAAGGGGCCGGGCGACCGGCCCCTTTCATTTGGTTGCGACGTCGCCCTTCCGGGGGATCCGTCGTCATGCCGGGGGCCGGGCGGACCCGCTAGACTCGACGCCATGGCGAATTCGACTCTTCCCGGACCGCACGGCGCACAGCACCACCACCGGCGCCACCGCCACCGCAAGCACACGGCCGACGTGCCGCTCAAGCCGCTGGCACCGCCCAAGACCCCCGGCACCCAGGGCCACAAGGACCAGGCCGACCCGACGTTCACGTCCTTGCTGGGGTGGACGCCCAACGTCACGGGCGTGCGCGACTGGGCCGACCACACGCTCAAGGAAGCCGACACGCTGTGGCACTGGGCGCTGGGCAGCATCGGCCTGGAGAAGGCGACCGGCACGCCGGTGGCGCACGGCGCGCCGCCGCTGGCGGCGCCGGCCGGGCAGCTGTCGCTGGACCAGGCGCACCTGCTGGCGCTCAGGATCACCACCGTCTTCGAAGGCTCGGGCGCCAAGTCCATGAACTACAAGTCGCTGGCCGGCGACTTCGACGGCATGGCCACCTCGTTCGGCCTCGTGCAGTGGAACTTCGGCATGGGCACGCTTGGCAAGCTGCTGAACAAGATGCGGACCGCGGACACCGCGAAGTTCGACGGCTGCTTCACCGCCGACGCCAACTACGACGTGCTCAAGGCCGCGCTCGCCGCCAACGACAAGGCGGCGCAGGCCGACTGGGCGCGCAAGCTGTACGCGACGCCCAAGGGCAAGACGGCGTGGCAGACGTCGTTCGAGAACGTCGGCAGCGTCGACACGTTCAACAAGATCCAGTTCGATCGCGCCATCAACGACTACAACCCGACCGTGGAGAAGGACATCAAGTTCCTGCGCACGATCGCGCCCACGCTGGTCGCCAAGGTGGAATTCCGCTCCTACGCCGCGATGTTCGACTGCGCCATCCAGCAGGGCGGCCTGCACAAGGCGGAGGCCGAGATCAAGGCCAAGGTGGAGAGCGACAAGCCCAAGACGCAGTTCGACCTGATGACCATCGCGTTCACCGAGCGCGCCAACAAGGCCTCGCACGCTTCGGTGTCCGACTGCCTGAGCCGGCGCATGAGCATCCTGAACGGCAAGACGATGACCTTCACGGCGCATGGCAAGACCAAGCACCGCGAGAACTCGCAATACGGCATCGTGCTGACCGAAGGCAGCAAGATCGTCGCCGGCCTCTGACGGCCCGGCCCTGCCCCCGAAGATTCCGACAGGACGCCATGCGCCGCAAGCTTCCCTTCCACGCCGCCTGGCGTGCCATCGCCGTGCTGTGTGCCGGCGCGACCTTCGGCTGCGTCGCCGCCGACCGCCCGTTGCAGGCCACGTGCGGCGGCGGCGTCTGCGTCGCCAACCTCGGCGAGGATGCCGCGATGGCACCCTGCGCGGGCGCCACCCTGCTGCTGGCCTGGCGCCAGTCGGGCGGAGCCACGCTGATCCAGTCCAACACCAGCGACGCCGAGATGGACAGGCCCAGCTTCGCCTACAACCGCGACGCCCCGGCGGCCCCGGCGTTTCCGTTGACCGGCATGCGCTTCTTCATGGGCGACACGCTCGAGGCGGGAAGCGTCGGCGACAAGTTCGCGGCTCGCGGCTTCTGCAAGCCGCCCAACCCGCCCCGCATGGTCCCCGGCGAGATCCTGATCGGCGAGAAGGTGCCCAGCGACGACGAGAAGAACCCGTACTGCTACCGCGTGCTGCGCATCGGCACCACGCCAGGGGGCGTCGCCATCAAGGCGGACGACAACGACGCGCCGAAGGCCGAGGCCCGGCACGCGGACTGGGACAAGCTCGCCGCGAAGATGACCGCGCTGATACGCGCCACCGGCAACGTCGCCCCGGCCGCCGCGAGCCACGTCCCTCCCGCAGCCGCCGCGGTGGCACGCATCGTGCACGCCAAGGCGCCGCTGCGCGACGCACCCGATGCCGGCCTCGCCGAGCACGGCTGGCTCGTGCAAGGCGACGAGGTCACGCTGCTCGATCGCTCCAGGGCGGCCGATGGCTGGATCAAGGTGCGCTACGTCGGCAAGTCCGGCAAGGCCATCGACCGCTGGGTGCGCGCCGACGATCTGGACATCGCAGCCCCGGCCGCCGCCATCGCGCACTGAGGCCTCCGACCGAAGAGGCCGGCCCCCCGCAACGGCCCCCTCGCCGGCGCGTTGCGCATGCGGCCTCGACGCGCGCGCTGCACCGGCGATTCGATCTGGTCGACATCGACCCCGAAAGCTGCTGCGCGTCGATTCACCCCGTTTCGCGACGCACCGCGTTCAACCGCCATCCGGATGCCGTCAGCGCCCGGCAATGAACGAGGAGTCGTGATGAAGACCAGATCGCGCGCCCGCGCCAGCGCGGCGCTGTCCGCCCCTGCCCTCGCGGCGCTGCTGTGCCTGCAGGCCGCGGACGCCCGCGCCCAGGAGTCCACGCGCATCGTCGCGGCCACCGTCTACCCCGACAGCGCCGGCGTCGAGCGCGAGCTGCGGGTGCCCGGCGGCACGCGCCACGTCACGATCGCGTGCGTGCCCGCGGCCGTCGACGTGTCGACGCTGCAGGTCGACGGCGACGCCGATGCGCGCCTGGGCGACGTGCGCGCCACGGAACTGCCGCAGTCGCGCGTCGAGGAGTGCGCGCCGGCGGTCGCGCGTGCGCGGCGCGAGGCGCTGGCCCAGCAGCGCGCCGCGCTCGAGGCGCAGCGCGATGCGAACCAGCTCGCGTTCACCTTCCTGAACAACTGGGGCGCCGGCCCGCGCACGGACGCGCCCGAGCCCGCGAGCGCCCCGGCGCGCGGGAGCGCGCCTGCGAGCGTGACGCGTCCGGGCGCGACGGCCGCAGAACTGCGCCGCAGCGCGTTGGAGCTGCTGGGCGACCAGGCGCGCGTGCGGCGCGAGCTGGACGCGCTGGCCAAGGAGGAAGCGCGCCTGGCCGACGACCAGCCCGTGGCCAAGGGCAAGACGGGCTGGCGCACCGTGCGCTTCGATGTCTGGACACCCGCCGCCGCCACGCTGCGCGTGCGCTACGACGTCGCCGACACCTACTGGCGGCCGACCTACCGCGCCTCGCTCGCCACGGCCGGCAACACGCTGCGCATCGATCGCCAGGCCGAGATCGTGCAGGCCAGCGGCGAGGACTGGAGCGACGTGCGCGTGAAGCTGTCGACCCGCCAGCCGCGCCAGGAGGCTGCAGCGACGATGCCCGCGACCTGGTGGCTGGACATCGTTCAGGCGCTGGGGCGCCTGGCGGGCGTCGCGCAGAGCGCGCCCGCCGCGCCCGTCGCTGCCATGAAGGCGCTCGACGCAGGCGCCGACAAGCGCCTGCGCGAATCCAGGGCCGTCGAGACCGAGCCCGTCGAGCCGCCGCCCTGGGCCGCCACGTCGCTGGACGCCGACGGCGCCACCGAGTTCACGATCGCGCAGCCGGTGACGCTGCCGTCCGACGGCGAGTCGCACACGCTGCAGATCGCCAGCCAGTCGCTGCCCGTCACGCTCGCGCGCCGCACGACGCCGCGCACCGACACCAGCGTCTACCTGATGGCGAGCGCGAAGCGCCCCGCCGGCGTCTGGCCGGCCGGGCCGCTGCAGGCGTACCAGGACGGCAACCTCGTGGGCCGCGTGCAGTGGAACCCGGCCGACGGCGAGAAGTTCGAGATCGCGATGGGCCGCGACGACCTGATGCACGTCGACATCGAGAAGCCCGGCAGCTTCACCCAGGCACGCGGCGTGTTCGGCGGCAGCGTGGAGCGCACCTCGACGGCCGTCTATGCGATCGTCAACCGCCATCCGGCGGCGGTATCGGTGGAGATGCTGGACGCTGCACCGGTGTCGCGCAACGACGCCGTCACCGTGACGCACAAGTACGACCCGGCTCCCGCCACCACCGACTGGCACGAGGTGACCGGCGTCGCCGCCTGGAAGCTGGACATCCCCGCCCAGGGCACGCGCCGCGTCGGCGTGACGCATGCCGTGACGGCGCCCAAGGGCACGCAGGTGGCCAACCTGCCGTAAACCCTGAATCGCCCGCCTCGGCGACCCCTCGCGACGATGCAAGAATGGCGGCACTCCAATATCGGAGGAAAGGGAGTTCCATGAACAGACTGATTGCCGCGACGCTCGTCGCGATGTCCCTCGTCGGCTGCGCCTCCGTCCCTCAGGGCGATCCGCAGCAGGACGCCGCCGCCAAGCGCTTCATCGTCGCGCCGGACAAGGCCGCCGTGTACGTCTACCGCAACGAGACGATGGGCGCGGCCATCGCGATGGACGTCGCCCTGGACGGCAGCGTCATCGGCACCACCGGCGCGCACACCTACCTGTACAAGGAAGTAGCGCCCGGCAAGCACACCGTCATGTCGCAGGGCCAGGACAAGGTGGACTTCGACGCCGCGCCCGGCACGCTCACCTTCGTGTGGCAGGAGGTCAAGATGGGCATGATGGCCGCCGGCTCGAAGCTGCACGTCGTCGACGCCGCCGAAGGCAAGAAGGGCGTGGCCGACAGCTCGCTCGCCGCGACGAAGTAAGGCGAACCGCTCGCCCCGCAGGCCGCCCGCGCACACGCCGGCGGCTTTTTTCATGGTTCATCGCCGCTTGGCGCAGAGTAGCCGCCCCTCGCCCGGGCCGCCCTCGCCCGGGCCGCCCCTCGCCCGGGCCGCCCCGCCCCCGGACCGCCCCGCGCCGCCCCGCGCCGCCCCCCCCCACGCAGCGTCATCCTGCGCGCAGTCGCAGGATCCACGCCAGCCAAAGCGTTGCCGCCATGTGCGACACCGCCGACAAGGTCACGTCACGGCCGGGGTGGATCCTGCGACTGCGCGCAGGATGGCTGCTTCCGCAGCGTTGGCACGCAGCGCACCGCTCCATTCCGGCATCCTCGCCAATCGGCGACGAACCCCTTTTCATGGCGCGCCGCAACGGCGATGCGCCGTGCGCCGGCGTTACAGGAACCCGATCGACAGCCAGGGCACCGCCGCCACCACGATCGTGCCGACCAGCAGCGCGGTCATGTAGCGCAGCATCGGGCGGATGCCGCGGTCGGGGTCGACGCGGGCGATGGCGCACGCCGCGTAGTAGCCCACGCCCAGCGGCGGCGCGAACAGGCCCAGGCCCATGGCGAGCGTGGCCACCATCGCGTAGTGGACGTCGTGGATGCCCATCTGGCGCGCGATCGGGAACAGCAGCGGGCCGAACAGCACCATCGCGGGGATGCCCTCCAGCACCGAGCCGAGGACCACGAACGCCACGATCGACACGGCCAGGAACATCGGCGCGCCGCCCGGCAGGCCCGCCATGGTGGTGGCGAGCCAGCCCGAGAAGCCCGACTGGGTCAGGCCCCAGGCCATCGCGGTGGCGGTGCCGATGATCAGCAGGATCGCCCCGGACAACGCCGCGGTGCCGACCAGCATCGGCCCCAGGCTGCGCCAGTGCAGCTGCCGATAGAGCGCCGCACCGACGACCAGCGCGTAGACGATGCCGATGGTCGACACCTCGGTGGCGGTGGCGATCCCCTCCACCACCGCGGCGCGGATGATGAACGGCAGGGCGATGGCGGGCAGCGCGATCGCGAACAGCCGGAGGTTCTGCCGGCGCGGAGTGCGCGGGACATGCGACAGGTCCTCGCCGCGGCTGCGCCAGCCGACGACGGCGCACAGCACCAGGCCCAGCACCAGCGCCGGCAGCAGGCCGCCGGTGAACAGCGCGGCGATCGACACCCCCGGCACCACCGAGCCGATGGTGATCAGCACCAGGCTGGGCGGAACCGTCTCCGTCTGCGCGCCGGTGGCCGCGAGCAGCGCGACGAGCTCGCCCTCGTCGGCGCCGCGCGCCTTCATCTCGGGGAACAGCGCCGGAGCGACGGCGGCCATGTCGGCGGCCTTGGCGCCGGAGATGCCCGAGACCAGGTACATCGCGCCCACCAGCACGTACTGCAGGCCGCCGCGCACGTGGCCCAGCAGGCCGGCCAGGAACGCGACCATCGCACGCGCCATGCCCGTGGCCTCCAGCAGCTGGCCCAGGAACACGAACAGCGGCACCGCCAGCAGGATCAGGTGCGACATGCCCTCGTCCATGCGCCCGACGATCACCGGCATCGGCGTGCCGGTGGCCAGCGCGAGGTAGCCGAAGGTGCCCAGGCCGAAGGCGAACGCGATCGGGATGCCCGCCAGCACGCTGCCCGCGGACACGCCGACGAAGAAGACCAGCAGGTTCAGCCGCCCGAGATCCTCGAACGCGCCGCGACCGAACCAGAACGCGGCGCAGATGCCGCCCACCAGCACGATCGCCGCGACGAGGTGGCGCGCACGCGCTTCCCGCAGCAGCCGCAGGACGGCGAAGACGCCCATCAGCGCGACGCCGATGGGCATCGCGATCTCGCGCCACAGGTTGGAGATCTCGAGCGCGGGCGTGGTGATGTCGCCCTCGTCGCGCGCATGCTGCCACGCGGGCCCGAGCACCAGCGCGAGGAAGGCGAGGCACGCGCAGGTGGCCACGGCTTCCATCAGCGCGCGGCCGCCGGGCGACAGGCGCGCGACGATGGCCGTCATGCGCATGTGCTCGCCACGCCGCAGCGCGATGACGGAGCCGAACATGGCCAGCCACAGGAACAGGATCGAAGCGAGCTCGTCCGACCAGACGAGCGGGCTGCGGAACACGAAGCGCGCCACCACGCCCGCCAGCAGCACGCCGATGTCGGCCACCACCAGCGCGGCGGCAGGCACTTCCACCAGCCAGCCGAGCGCCCGCTCGATGCGCGCCAGCCAGCCGCGCGGCCTGCCGGCCTGGCGGGCGATGGGACCGTTGGCGGCCTCGGGCAGCGCGTGGCCCGGCGCGTCCCGCGTGGGGTCGACCGCGAGGTCGTCGAGTCGGACGGCGTGTTTCATGTGCAGGTCTCCCGGGCCCGGGCGCCACAGCGCCGGGCCGGTGGGTTCAACGTCGGAGCGCGCGGCGCGGGCTCAGGACAGCTTGCCGACGCTGCGTTCAAGCACGGCCCAGCCTTCGTCGCCGAACTTGGCCTTCCAGTCGCTGTAGAAATTCGCCTTGCGCAGGTGGTCGCGGAACGCGCCGGCGCTGGTCGTGTTGAAGACCATGCCCTTGGCCGCGAGATCCTTCTGCAGGCCGGCATTGAGCTCGGCGACGTCCGCCCGCTCCTTCACGCCGGCCTCGTTGATGTGCCTGGCGACGATGGCCTGCAGGTCGGCCGGCAGCTTCTCCCATGCCTTCTTGTTGGCCAGGAACCAGAAGCCGTCCCACATGTGGTTGGTGAGCGAGCAGTATTTCTGCACCTCGTACAGCTTGGCCGTGGCGATGATGGCCAGCGGGTTCTCCTGGCCCTCGACCACCTTGGTCTGCAGCGACGAGTACACCTCGGCGAAGTTGATGGACGCGGGCGCCGCGTCGAAGGCCTTGAACATGGACGTCCACAGCGGCGACACCGGCACGCGGATCTTCATGCCCTTGAAGTCGGCCGGCGTGTTGATCGGCCTGGTGGACGAGGTGGTCTGGCGGAAGCCGTTGTCCCAGATCTTGTCCATCGCGACGAGATCCTTCCTGGCGATCTGGGCGCGGATCCATGCGCCGAGCTCGCCGTCCATCGCCTTCCACACCGCGGCGTAGTCGGGGAACGCGAAGCCCACGCCGCTGATCTGCGAGGCCGGCACCAGCTGGCCCAGGATCAGGCCCGACAGCGTGAAGAACTCGATGCCGCCGGAGCGCAGCTGGCTCAGCATGTCGGTGTCCGACCCGAGCTGGTTGCTCGGATAGATCTGGATGTCGACGCGGCCCTTGGTCTCGGCGCGGATCGCGTCGGCCATCTCCTTGGCACGCAGGTTCATCGGGTGCGTCACCGGCAGGTTGTTCGCGTACTTGTACGTGAACTCGGCCTTCTGCGCGAACGCGCCCATCGAGGGCAGCGCGAGGCCGGTGGCGGCGCCGGCGAGGATCTGGCGGCGGGTGAGTTGCATGTCGAAAGTCTCCGTTGTTGGCTGTGTGGTCTTGCAGGACTCGCGGCGACACCCCGGGGCCGTCGCGCATCGGCCGTGCCGATGATTGTGATGGCTCAGGCTGGCGTGGATTCCCTCGTCTTCCCCAACGATGTGGATTCCCACAATTGGCCACGTGCGAAGAGTTGTTCGCGCACGTCCTTCTTGGCGACCTTGCCGTACGCGGACCGGGGCAGCGCGCTCCAGAAGAACACGTGGCGCGGCCAGCGATAGCGCGCGCAGCGGCCCTCGAGGTGGGCCAGCAGCGCGGCCGCGTCGCAGTGGTGGCCTTCGCGCAGCACCACCACGGCCACGCCGGTCTCGCCCCACGTCTCGTCGGGCACGCCCAGCACGGCCACCTCGGCGACGGACGGGTGCGTGAGCAGCACCTCCTCGACCTCGCGCGGGTAGACGTTCGATCCGCCCGAGATGTACATGTCGGATTCGCGGCCGGTGATGTAGAGCAGCCCGCGCGCGTCGACGCGGCCCAGGTCGCCGGTGTGGAACCAGCCGCCGCGCAGCGCCTTGGCGGTGGCCTCGGCGTCGTCGTGGTAGCCCGCGAACACGCCCGGGCCGCGGCAGCAGATCTCGCCGACCTCGCCCGCCGGCAGCGGCCGGCAGTCGGCATCGAGGATGGCCACCTCCATGCCCGTGCGCGGCCGCCCGCAGGAGCCGACGTTCGCGTGGGGCGCGTCGTCGTCGGGCGAATGCATGGCCGGGGGCAGCACGGTGATGCAGCCCGTCACCTCGCCGAGGCCGAAGTACTGCACCAGCACCGGGCCCAGCGTGCGCAGCGCACGCTGCTGGTCGGCGCGGTACATCGGCGCGCCGGCGTAGACCACGTAGCGCAATGACGAGTGGTCGTGCGCGTCGACGGCCGGATGCTCCACCAGCATCTTCACGATGGTGGGCACCGTGAACAGGTTCGTGACGCGGTGGCGCTCGACGAGCGGCCAGAACACCGCGGGATCGAGCTTCTCGGAGGGCAGCAGCACCGTCGCCGCGCCGCGTGCCACGTTCAGCAGCGCATGGATGCCCGCGCCGTGCGACAGCGGCGCCACCGCGATCGACACGTCTTGCTCGGTGGTGCCCGGGATCAGGTCGGCCAGGTGGATGGTGACGATGAAGGCCATCTGGCGGTGCGTCAGCATGCCGGCCTTGGGACGGCCCGTGGTGCCCGAGGTGTAGAAGAACCACAGCGGATCGTCCGCGCCCACGACGGCCTCGAAGGGCTCGGGGTCGCGATGGGCCGCGAGCAGCGCCTCGTAGTCGTGCTCGCCGGCGCGCGCGCCGC
>JBJMWE010000363.1:0-24098 GCA_045810285.1 Vitreoscilla sp.
CGACGGCGACCCGCGGGCCGCGCGCATCGAGAAGGCGACGGCCGAACTGCGCAGCGACCCCCTGCTCACGGGCAGGCACAAGGAACTGCGGCCGCGCTGGGACTTCGACGACAAGCCGCGCAACAAGCGCCGGCCGACGCCCGAGAGCGACCCGTCGTGGTTCGCCTGGCTGGCCGGTCTCGGGCGCTTCCTCAGCGACACCAGCCGCTTCCTGCTGTGGGGCGCGGTGGCGGTGCTCGTGGCGCTGGCGCTGGTCAGCGCGCGCCACCTGGTCAACCTGCGCACGTTCGAGCGCCGCGCGAAGGCCGATGCCGCGGTGAGCCACGTGCGCGACCTCGACGTGCGGCCCGAGAGCCTGCCCGACGACGTCGGCGCCGCCGCCTGGGCGCTGTGGCAGGCGGGGCGCGTGCCGGAGGCGATGTCGCTGCTGTACCGCGGCGCGTTGTCGCGGCTGATCCACAAGTACCGCGTGCCGATCACGTCGTCGGCCACCGAGGGAGAGTGCCTCGACCTCGCGCGCGCGCGCCTCGAGGCGCCCGCGCTGCGCTACGTCACGCAGGTGGTGCGCGCCTGGGAGGCCAGCATCTACGGCGGCCGCGCCCTGTCGGCGGCGATGGGCGAGGCACTATGCACCGGCTTCGGACAGCGCCTGGACGGCCGGCCCGTGCCCACGGGCGACGCCGCATGACGAGCAACCGCATTCTGCGCTGGGCGCTCGTGCTGGGCGCGCTGCTGATCGCCGCCTTCGTGGCGCACAAGATCCGCTGGGAGGAAGTGGACGTCGTGGACGAGGCCCACGGCAAGGCCGCGACCGACCCGTACTACTCGCTGCGCCACGTGCTGCAGGGCGCGGGCGCCACGTTCGAGGCGCGCACCTCGCTCGAGCCGCTGCCGCCGGCCGACGCGACGCTGCTGCTCGCGTCCGACCTGTGGAACATCTTTCCCGAGCGCGACGCGCGGCTGCGCGCGTGGGTCGAGGCCGGCGGACACCTGGTGCTGGTGTCGCCGCACGCGCACGGCGCCGACGAGGGGCTGCACTGGGTGCCGCTGTCCTCCGTCGACACGCGGCGGCAGGCGACGCCCAAGGCGTCCGCGCCGCAGGACGCGGACGCGGACGACGACGAGGAAGACGACGACCACAAGGAGGCGCCGTCCGACCGGAAGCCGCAACGGGCCGAGGACCCGAAGCAGCGCAAGCTGACGCCGCAGCAGGCCGAACAGCAGCGCCGCCGCGCGGAACGCATGGCGCGGATGTTCGGCGTGAAGATGCCGCGGCGCGATTGCGCGATCTTCAAGGAGACCGATGCCACCACGCAACCCGCGTTCGAACCCGGCCGCGCCTACCGCGGCTGCACGTCCGCGGGCATGCTGCGGCCGCTGGACCATGCCGTCCCGACGTGGACGCTGTCCGCCTCGAGCGGCACGCTCGCGATGCGCGTGCCGCTGGGCCACGGCGACGTCACCGGCATCACCCCGAGCGTGCCGATCGCGAACCTCGAGCTGCTGGAAGGCGACAACGCGCTGATCATGGCCGCGGTGCTGCAGGCCCGGCCCGGGCGGGTCGTCTGGATCGTCGAGGAAGAATCGCGCGAGCCGCTGCTGGGCTGGCTGTGGCACGAGGCGCGCACGCCGTTCCTGCTGGCGCTCGCCGCCGTGGCGCTGTCGCTGTGGCGCCTGATGGCGCGCTTCGGCCCGCGCGAGGCGGTGCCGCCGCAGGCGCGCCGCTCGATGGGCGAGCAGTTGCGCGGCACGGGCCAGTTCATCGCCGGCACCGACGCCGGGGCGCTGCACGCGGCCACCCGCAAGGCGTTCGAGGATGCGGCGCGGCCGCGCGTCGAGGCCTGGGCCGAGCGCGACGACGCCGACCGCATCGCTGCGCTGGCCCGGTCCCTCGCGCCCTCGCACAGCGTGGATGCGGCCGCCCTGCTGGCGGCGCTCCACATCGGCAGCGGCGCCACCCGGGCGCAGATCCTGGCGGCGACCGCCGTCCTCGAGCAGGCCCGGCGCGCGATCCTGCGCGCGGCCGCCGCCCGCACGACTTCCTGAACTTTCCCAACGGACATCACCATGGCCATCGATTCCCAGGAACTCCAATTCATCGGCACCGCGCTGGCGAAGCTGCGAGCCGAGGTCGGCCGCGCCGTCGTCGGCCAGCAGGAGGTCATCGACCAGACGCTGGTGGCCTTCGTCGCCTCCGGCCACATCCTGTACGAAGGCCTGCCGGGCCTGGGCAAGACGCTGCTGGCGCGCGCGCTGGCGCAGGCCATGTCGCTGCAGTTCTCGCGCGTGCAGTTCACGCCCGACCTGATGCCGTCCGACCTCACCGGCCACGCCGTGCTCGAGCCGGGCACCGACGGCGGCATCGGCCGGCTGCGACTGCGCAAGGGCCCGATCTTCACCAACCTGCTGCTGGGCGACGAGATCAACCGCGCGCCGGCCAAGACGCAGAGCGCGCTGCTGGAAGTGATGCAGGAGCGCCAGGTCACGCTCGAGGGGCAGACGGTGTCGCTGCCGCGGCCCTTCATGGTGCTGGCCACGCAGAACCCGATCGATTCCGAGGGCACGTACCCGCTGCCCGAGGCGCAGCGCGACCGCTTCCTGTTCAAGATCGACATCGGCTTTCCGACGCAGGCCGACGAGGTCGGCGTGGTCAAGGCCGCCACCGGCCATCAGGTGGGCGACGCGCTGCCGCTGGACAAGGTGCAGCGCTGCCTCACCGAGGCCGACGTCGCGCGCCTGCAGCAGATGGTCAGCACGGTGCTGATCGACGACCGCGTGGTGGACTACGCCGTGCGGCTGGCGCGCGCCACGCGCGGCGCGGTGGGCCTGGGCAACGGCGCGGGCTCGCGCGGCGCGATCGCGCTGGTGCGCGCGGCGCGCGCGGCGGCGCTGGTCCAGGGCCGCGACTACGCCACGCCGGACGACGTCAAGCGCCAGGTGCTGCCGGCGCTGCGCCACCGCGTGGTGCTGTCGCCCGACGCGCAGCTGGAAGGCCGCGCCGTCGACGACGTGCTGCGCGAGATCGTCACCCGCGTCGACGCGCCGCGCCTGTAAGCCGCGAAGGACACGCGTGGCCCGCTTGTTGATGCCCACCCGGCGCACCGTCCATGCGGTGGCCGCGATCGCCACCGGCACGGGGGTCGCGCTGCTGGTGACGAAGTGGCGCGGCCTTACAGAGCCGCATCTCGCGCTGGTGGGCGGCGGCCTGTTCGCCGCGCTCGTGCTGGCCTGCGCCGTCGACGCCGTGCTCACGGCGCTGCGCCTGCGCCGCCACCCCATCGTCTTCGAGCGCCAGATGCCCAGCGCCTTCGCGCTCGGCCAGCCGCACGGCCTCACGGCGACGCTGGCCCACGAGGGCCTGCACCCGTGGTCGCTCGAGCTGTTCGACCACGTGCCCGCCACGATGACGCAGCGCCTGCTGCCGGCGCAGGTCGTCCTGCCCGCCCGGAGCAAGCTGGACGTGCGCTACGAGATCACGCCGACGCAGCGCGGCAAGGTCGTCTTCGAGCCGGCCGCGATCCGCGTGCGCTCGGTGCTGGGCCTGGTCGACCTGCAGCTGCGCGTGGGCCAGTCGCAGGCGGCGCACGTCTATCCGAACTTCGCCGCGCTGTCGCGCTACGCCTGGCTCGCCGGCGACCGCCGCCTGGCCGAGATCGGCATCAAGACCTACGCCGCGCGCGGCGCCGGCACCGACTTCAAGCAGCTGGGCGAGTACGTGCCCGGCATGCCGACGCGCCACATCGACTGGAACGCGTCGATGCGCCATCGCCGGCCGGTGGTGCGCGAGTTCCAGGACGACCGCGACCAGTCGGTCGTCTTCCTTCTCGACTGCGGCCGCCGCATGCGCGCTGATGAAGGGCCCCCGACCGCGGATTACCACGGCCAGCCCCCCAAGGGGGCGCGCGGCCTTGCTCCGGAGCGGCTGAGCGCGGCGGCCGCGGTGGGATCGCGCATCGGCGGCAGCCACTTCGACCAGGCGCTGAATGCGGCGATGCTGCTCGCCTACGTCGCCCTCAAGGACGGCGACGCCGTGGGCGCGCTGACGTTCGGCCACGACGCGTCCGAGCAGCGCCACTTCGCGCCCGCCAAGGGCATGGCCGCGCTCAACACGCTGGTGGCGCGCCTGCACGACATCGAGCCCAGCCCCACGCACTCCGACTACCTCGCCGCCGCCCGCGACCTGATGCTGCGCGTGCGCCGCCGCTCGCTGATCGTGGTGCTGACGAACTTCCGCGACGAGGATTGCGAGGAGCTCGAGGACGCGCTCAGGCTCATGCGCACGCGCCACCTGGTGCTGCTGGCGAGCCTGCGCGAGGGCGTCGTCGCCGAGATCGCCGCGCAGCCGCTGGACACGCCCGGCGCCATCGTCGACGTCGCCGCCGCGCACTGGTTCCAGAACGCGCGCGCCGAGGCGTTCCGCCGCCTCGCCGGCAAGAACCAGCTGCTGGTCGACACCGAGCCCGACAAGCTGGCGGCGGCACTCGTCAACCGCTACCACGCGGTCAAGCGCGCGCGCCTGCTCTGAACCGGGCGCAGGCAGCGCGATCGTGCCGGAGGCGATCCGCCCGGCTGGTGCACACTGCACACCATGCAACCCGCACTCACCCTCTTCGTCGACGCCCAATACGCCAGCCCGTATGCCATGTCGGCCTACGTGGCCCTGTCCGTCAAGCAGCTCGCCTTCGATGTCCGCACCGTCGACCTGTCGACCGACGCCCACCAGGAACCGGTCTTCGCCGGGCTGTCGCTGACGCGCCGCGTGCCCACGCTGGTGCACGGGGACTTCGCGCTGTCGGAGTCGTCGGCCATCGCCGAGTACGTCGACGACGTCTTCCCCGGCACGGCGCTGTACCCGTCCGATCCGCGGCTGAAGGCCCGCGCGCGCCAGGTGCAGGCCTGGTTGCGCAGCGACCTGATGCCGATCCGCATGGAGCGCTCCACCGAAGTGGTGTTCTACGGCGCGCCGGCGCCGGCGCTGTCGGCGGTGGCCGAGGCCGCCGCCGGCAAGCTGTTCGCGGCCGCCGACGCGCTGCTGCCCGCCGGCCAGGAGCACCTGTGCGGCCAGTGGAGCATCGCCGACGTCGACCTCGCGCTGATGCTCCACCGCCTCCTGCTGAACGGCGACGCGGTGCCGCAGCGGCTGGCCGACTACGCCCGCCGGCAATGGCGGCATCCGGCGGTGCAGCGCTGGGTGGCGTTCGAGCGCCCTGCGCTCTGAAAGCGCCGGGCGGTCGCCGCCTACAATTGGGGCAACCCCCGGCCTGGGCGCGCGACGCGTCGCCTCCTTCGAGTCCGGGGTCCGCAAACCACTGCTGAGCCCTCCATGTCCGAACTCGCCAAGTCCTTCGAACCCGCCGCCATCGAAGCCCGCTGGGCACCGCTGTGGGAACAGGCGGGCGTCTACGAGCCGACGCTGGATCCGGCCAGGCCGTCGTTCTCCATCCAGCTGCCGCCGCCCAACGTCACGGGCACGCTGCACATGGGCCACGCGTTCAACCAGACCATCATGGACTCGTTGACGCGCTACCACCGCATGCGCGGCTTCAACACGCTGTGGGTGCCGGGCACCGACCACGCGGGCATCGCCACGCAGATCGTGGTGGAGCGCCAGCTGCAGGCCAAGGGCCAGTCGCGCCAGGACCTGGGCCGCAAGAATTTCGTGGCGCGCGTGTGGGACTGGAAGCAGGAGTCCGGCTCCACGATCACCCGCCAGATGCGCCGCATGGGCGACTCGGTGAGCTGGAAGCACGAGTACTTCACGATGGACGAGGGCCTGTCGAAGACGGTCACCGAGACCTTCGTGCGCCTGTACGACGAAGGCCTGATCTACCGCGGCCGCCGCCTCGTGCACTGGGATCCGGTGCTCAAGTCCGCCGTGTCCGACCTGGAAGTGGACAGCAACGAGGAAGACGGCTTCCTGTGGCTGGTGCGCTATCCGCTGGCCGACGGCAGCGGCGACCTGACGGTGGCCACCACGCGACCCGAGACGATGCTGGGCGACACCGCGCTGATGGTGAACCCGGCCGACGAGCGCTACACCGCGGTGGTGGGCAAGGAAGTGGTGCTGCCGCTGGTGGGCCGCCGCATCCCCGTGATCGCCGACGACTACGTCGACCGCGAGTTCGGCACCGGCGTGGTGAAGGTCACGCCCGCGCACGACGCCAACGACTACGCCGTGGGCCAGCGCCACGACCTGCCCATCATCGGCGTGCTGGCGCTCGACGCCACCATCAACGACAACGCGCCCGAGCAGTACCGCGGCCTCGACCGCTTCGTCGCCCGCAAGCGCATCGTGGCCGACCTCGACGCGCAGGGCTTCCTCGTGGAGACGCGCAAGCACAAGCTGATGGTGCCGCGCTGCGAGCGCACGGGCCAGGTGATCGAGCCGATGCTCACGAACCAGTGGTACGTGGCGATGACCAAGGCCGGCGCGGACGGCACGTCCATCGCCGACAAGGCCATCCGGGCAGTGGCGGACGGCCAGGTGAAGTTCCACCCCGAGCAGTGGGTCAACACCTACAACCACTGGATGAACGACATCCAGGACTGGTGCATCTCGCGCCAGCTGTGGTGGGGCCACCAGATCCCGGCGTGGTACGCGGACGACGGCCGCATCTTCGTGGCGCGCAGCGACGAGGAGGCGGCCGCCAGGGCCGCGGCCGCCGGCTACACCGGCAGGCTGGTGCGCGACGAGGACGTGCTCGACACGTGGTACTCGTCGGCGCTGGTGCCGTTCTCCACGCTGGGCTGGCCCGGGAAGACGATCGAGCAGGATCTTTTCCTGCCGTCGTCCGTGCTCGTGACGGGCTACGACATCATCTTCTTCTGGGTCGCCCGGATGATCATGATGACCACGCACTTCATCGGCAAGGTGCCGTTCCGGGACGTCTACATCCACGGCCTGGTGCGCGACGCGCAGGGCCAGAAGATGGCCAAGTCCGAAGGCAACGTGCTGGATCCTGTCGACCTGATCGACGGCATCGCGCTGGAGCCGCTGCTGGACAAGCGCGTGGTGGGCCTGCGCCGACCCGAGACGGCGCCCAAGGTGCGCGAGAACACGAAGAAGGAGTTCCCCGAGGGCATCCCGGCCTACGGCGCGGACGCCCTGCGCTTCACGTTCGCCGCGCTCGCCACGCTCGGCCGCAACATCGCGTTCGACTCCAAGCGCTGCGAGGGCTATCGCAACTTCTGCAACAAGCTCTGGAACGCCACCAAGTTCGTGCTGATGAACTGCGAGGGCCAGGATTGCGGCCTGCTGGATGGCGACAAGACGCCGTGCCCGCCGGGCTACAACAAGTTCAGCCCGGCCGACCGCTGGATCACCAGCCTGCTGCAGCGCGCCGAGGCCGACGTGGCCAAGGCCTTCGCCGAATACCGCCTCGACAACGTCGCCAACACGATCTACCAGTTCGTGTGGACGGAGTACTGCGACTGGTACATCGAGATCGCCAAGGCGCAGCTCGCGGAGGCCAAGGCCGCCGGCGACGAGGCGTCGGCGCGCGGCACGCGCCGCACGCTGATCCGCACGCTGGAGACGGTGCTGCGCCTGATGCACCCGGTCACGCCCTTCGTCACCGCCGAGCTGTGGGAGACGGTCGCGCCCGTCGCCGGCCGCGCCCCCGCGCCGGGCCAGACGATCGCCACCGCGGCCTACCCGCAGGCGCAGCTGGAGCGCGTGGACGAGGCGGCGGTCGCCTGGGTCGATCGCCTGAAGTCCGTCGTGGGCGCCTGCCGCAACCTGCGCAGCGAGATGAACCTGTCGCCGGCCGAACGGCCGCCGCTGCTGGCGTTCGGCGACGCCGCGTTCATCGGCGCCGCGGCGCCGCTGCTGAAGGCGCTGGTCAAGGTCAGCGACGTCAAGGTCTTCGACGACGAGGCGGCATTCGCCCAGGCCACGAAAATCCTGCCCGTCGCCGTCGCGGACGGTGGGCGCTTCGCCTTGCACGTCGAGATCGATCTCGGGGCCGAGCGCGATCGCCTGGCCAAGGAGATCACGCGCCTGCAGGGCGAGATCGAGAAGGCCAACAAGCAGCTGGGCAACGAGAACTTCGTCTCGCGCGCCAAGCCGGAGGTGGTGGAGCAGATGCGTACGCGCCTGGCCGGCTTCGTCGAGACGGTGGCTCGCATGAAGGCCCAGCTGGAGCAATTGGGCAGGTAGGGCGGGTAGGCCGGGTTAGCCGTAGGCGTAACCCGCCATTCGCCGGCGCCCCCCGCCATTCGCCGGCGTCTCGCCCGACTGCCGGCAATGCAAGGACCGGCTCGACACGCCAACAAAACGGCGGGTTACGCCTTCGGCCAACCCGCCCTACGACGATGCCTCTTTCGACGGGCCGACAGGCCGGTCAACGGCGCCGCAGGAAGTGGATGTACTCCGAGGCTTCCTGCTGCTGCTCGATCAGCTCGTTGCCCGTCTGGCGGGCGAAGGCCTGGAAATCGCGCGTGGAGCTCGGGTCGGTGGCGACGACCTTCAGGATCTCGCCCGTCTGCATCTCGGCCAGGGCCTTCTTGGCCTTCAGGATGGGCAGCGGGCAGTTCATGCCGCGCGTATCGATTTCCTTGTGGGCTTGCATGGGCGTGGAACCTGGTTGGATCCGGTCGATTATGACGCGTCGGGCTTGGGCGTCGCCAGCGCGGCGCGCTCCTCGGGCGTCATGAACCTCGGCGTGATCCCGCGCGACTCCAGCCACTTGGCCACCGCGTAACCGGTGCCGGCCGGCCAGCAGACGATGTCGCCCGGCGCGAACAGCTTGTACTCGGCCAGCTCGGGCGACAGCCGGATCTCGCCGCGCGCCACCACGTGGTAGGCGATGATGACCTGGTTCATGCGCTGGAAGTCCCACACGCCCACGAGGTCGATCTTCTCGACCGTGAGCGCCGTCTCCTCGAGCACCTCGCGCGCGATGCCCTCCTCGGGCGTCTCGCCGGCCTCCATGAAGCCGGTGATCAGGGCGAACATGCGGCCGGCCCACGCCGCGTTGCGGGCCAGCAGGATCCTGCCGTCGCGGTCGGCGCATTCGACGATGGCCGCGAGCACCGGCGTCGGGTTGTTCCAGTGCGTGAAGCCGCAGTTCGTGCAGCGCAGGCGCTCCTTGGGGCCGCCATCCTCGTCCTGCGTGACGGGCGACAACGCGTGCGCGCACTGCGGGCAGTGGCGCCAGTTCGTGCCCGTCATGCGGGGAACACGCCCGTCGACAGGTAGCGATCGCCACGGTCGCACACCACGAACACGATCGTCGCGTTCTCCAGCCGCTGCGCCACCTGCAGGGCGACCCAGCACGCGCCGGCCGAAGAGATGCCCGCGAACAGGCCTTCCTCGCGCGCGAGCCGCCGCGCCATCTCCTCGGCGTCCTGCTGGCTGACCTGGATCGTCTCGTCGATGCGCGACGGCTCGTAGATCCTGGGCTGGTACGCCTCGGGCCACTTGCGGATGCCCGGGATGCGCGAGCCCTCGGCCGGCTGCGCCCCGAGGATGCGCACCGCCGGGTTCTTCTCCTTGAGGAAGCGCGACACCCCCGTGATGGTGCCCGTCGTGCCCATCGCGCTCACGAAGTGCGTGATGCGGCCGTCGGTGTCGTGCCAGATCTCGGGGCCCGTCGTCTCGTAGTGCACGCGCGGGTTGTCGGGGTTGGCGAACTGGTCGAGCACCAGGCCCTTGCCGTCGGACTGCATCTGAAGGGCGAGGTCGCGCGCGTATTCCATGCCGCCGGACTTCGGCGTGAGGATCAGCTCGGCACCGTAGGCCTTCATCGTCTGGACACGCTCGACCGACAGGTCCTCCGGCATGATCAGCACCATGCGGTAGCCCTTGATGGCCGCGGCCATCGCCAGCGCGATGCCGGTATTGCCCGACGTCGCCTCGATCAGCGTGTCGCCCGGCCTGATCTGGCCGCGCTCCTCGGCGCCGCGGATCATCGAGATCGCCGGACGATCCTTCACCGAGCCGGCCGGGTTGTTGCCTTCCAGCTTGGCCAGGACGACGTTGCCGCGCGCGGCCATCTCCGCGCCGACGACGCGCTGCAGCCGCACCAGCGGCGTGTGGCCGATGGCCTCCTCGAGGGTCATGTAGTTCGGCATGGGCGCGTGGATCCGGGTGCGGCTCGGCTGGACAGGAAGCCCGCATTGTCGCAGCGCGCCACAACCCTCACCTTCGTCATGTGATAATCCGCCCCCTGCGCACGTGAGCACGCGTTCACGCTGCAGCACCCCCTGCCTCGGTGGCGTAATCGGTAGCCGCGACGGACTCAAAATCCGTTCTCGAAAGGGGTGTCGGTTCGAGTCCGACCCGAGGCACCAGGCCCAGCAGCGGCGCGCACCCGCCGATGGCGGGCAGGCGCTGGCGATCATCGGGCGCCGCCTCGGACTCGCGGGATACTGGCCCGGCAGCTGGACGCCCGTTCTCGCGTCGCTGAGCCTGGTCGCGCTCGTGTCCTGGCTCGCGGCGGTGGCTGCCTTCGTGATCAAGCATGGAACCTTCCGAATGCGCATTCGACATC
This sequence comes from Vitreoscilla sp., assembly GCA_045810285.1. Taxonomy (GTDB): domain Bacteria; phylum Pseudomonadota; class Gammaproteobacteria; order Burkholderiales; family Burkholderiaceae_C; genus Scleromatobacter. Next base: position 10,494 of record JBJMWE010000363.1, read on the forward strand.
TCCTCGCCCTCGCCTGCACGGCCCTCGTCCTGGCCACCACGGCCCACGCCGCCGGCAAGCCCGTGATCGGCATCAGCTTCTCCATCGAGACCGACGGCTTCTTCAGCACCACGTTGAAGAAGGTGACGGTCACGTCCGTGAAGCCGGGCCTGCCCGCGGAGAAGGCCGGCGTGCAGGCGGGCGACGAGATCGTCGCGGCCAACGACATCCCCATCGTCGGCACGCCCGGCTCGAAGCTCAAGAGCGTGATGGAGGACGCCAAGCCGGGCGACCACCTGAAGCTGCGCGTGCATCGCGCCAGCGGCGAACAGCTTGTCGACATCGTCGTCGGCGAGCGCTGAGCAGGCTCGCCCCGCCGGGCGACGATTTTTCGCAACCTGGGTGACAGCCGTCGGCCGCGCGTGAATTCGAGCATCGGTGCCGACCCTGCCGGCGCGCCGCCCAACGCGCCCGTGGCACACTGAAACTCCACTGCCTCGCCCTGCCATGCAAGCTCCGCCGCCCATCACCCGCATCCTGTTGATCGTCTGCACCGTGCTGCTGTTCGCCTCGCAGATTCCCGCGCTGGGAATGCTGATGGGCCAATGGCTGGCGCTGCATCCGGCGCTGTCCGGCTTCTGGCCGTGGCAGTTGCTGACGTTCGGCTTCGTGCACGTGCAGGTGCTGAACTGGCTGTTCAACATGATGATGCTGTACTACTTCGGCTCCGAGCTGGAAGGCATCTGGGGCGAGCGCCGCTACATCCAGTTCCTGGCGGCCAGCGCGCTGACGGCCGCGGCCGTCTACCTGTTGCTCACGCTGCTGCCGTCCTTGCTGGGCTGGTCGCTGGCAACCGCGCCGCTGTTCGACTCGACGAGCGTTGCGTTCGGCATCCTGATCGCCGTGGCCATCCTGTTTCCGCACCGGCCCATCCGCCTGTTCTTCGTGCTCGAGGTCACGCAGCGCGTGGCCGCCTGGATCTTCCTGGGCATCAGCGTGTTCGTGATGCTCGGCGACTTCGGCTACGGATCGGCCGCGTGGGCGCGCGATCTCGCGCAGTTCGGCGGCGCGCTCGGCGGCTACCTGATGCTGTTGTACTGGCGCTGGCGCCCGCCGTCGTTCAGGCGCAAGAAGTCGCCGCCGCACATCCGGCGCGTGCACTGACGCGCGTCAATCCGCGAGGCCTTCGCGGATCGTCGGCCGCGTCAACCGAAGTCGCAGTTCGCGCTTCATCCGTCCGTTGGAGAGCCGGCGCGATTCGTCGAGGAAGCTCCACTGCGCGGGCGTGAAGCGCTCTCCCGCCTGCGCGCGCGTCACGCGCTCGGGGCGCGGCAGGCCGCAGAGGTCGGCCACCAGGTCGTAGTAGTCGCCCGTCTTCATGTCCGTGTCGTCGCACACCTGCACGACGCGCTGGGGGCGGCCGCGCCACAGGGCGGCGACGCAGGCGCGCGCGAGGTCGTCGGCGTGGATGTGGTTGGTGTAGCCGTCGTCGGCGGCCGCCAGCACCGGCGTGCCGCGGCGCACGCGATCTTGCGGCCGGCCGCCCTCGCGGTCGCCGGCGTAGATGCCGGGGATGCGCAGGACGCTCGCGCGCACGCCCGTCGCGCGTCCCCACGTACGCAGGCGCGACTCGGCGTCGACGCGGCGCACGGCACGGTCGGTGGTCGCGTTCAGCGGGCGCGTCTCCTGCACGAGCGCGCCGCGACAGTCGCCGTAGACACCGGTCGTGCTCGCATAGACCACGCAGGACGGCAGCGTCCGGCGGCTGAGCGCCGCGAGCAGCGCGGCGATGCGCGGGTCGCTGCGCCCGGTGGGGGGCGGCGGCGCGAGGTACAGCACCGCGTCGGCCAGGCCGGCCAGGCGAGCCAGCGATGCGGGCTCGTCCAGGTTGCCGACGACGGGCCGCACGCCGGCGGCGCGCAGCGCGTCGCAGCGCGCGGGCGACGACGTCAGCGCCAGCACGCGCAGGCGGCCGCCGAGGGCATGCACGACGCGCAGGCCGACATCGCCGCAGCCGATGATCAGGAGGGTGGGTTGACGCGCCATGAGCGGCGCATTGTCTCAACCCCGGCGTTCACCCGCGATGACCAGGGCCAGACCGGCCAGGATCAGCGCGATGCCGGCCAGGCCGCTGGCGCGCAGCGGCTCGCCCAGCAGCAGCACCGCCAGCGTGAACGCGGTCAGCGGCTCGCCGAGCGCCAGCGCCACGCCGGTCGCCCCCGAGATGAAGCGCAGCGCCGTGCTGAACAGCAGGTAGGACACCCCGGTGGCCACCACGCCCAGCCAGGCGACGACGAGCCAGGTGCGCGCGTCCGCCGCGGCCAGGTCGGCCGGTCCCGACGGGGCGATCGCCCATGCGGCCGGCAACGCGATGGCGGCGGCCGTGCCGAACACCCACAGGCTGGCGCGCGCCGGCGAGGCGTGATCCGACAGCGACTTGGCCGTCAACGTGTAGATCGCGTACGACAGGCCCGCGGCCAGGCACAGCAGCAGGCCGCCGAGGCCGGCGGCCGCCGGGCCACCGCCGCCCAGCGCGATGGCCGCGCCGCCCGAAATGGCGAGTGCCGTGCCCAGCCACCACAGCGGCACCGGCGCGCGCCGCGTGACCAGCGCCTGCAGCGCGCCGGCGAACAGCGGCCCGCTGCCGATGGCCACGGTGGTGCCCACCGCCACGCCCGCCAGCCGCACGCCGGCGAAGAACGCGAGGTTGTAGGCGGCGATGGCCGCACCCGCGAGCAGCTGGCGCTTCCACAGGCCGCCCTGGTGCGGTCGTGCCGCCGCCCCGCGCTCGGTGACGGCCACCAGCCCCGCGAAGAACAGCGCGGCGATGACCAGGCGCAGCGCGCCGATCCAGTAAGGCGACAGGTGCGCGCCGGCGAAATGCTGGGACGTGCCGGTCGTGCCCCACAGCACGGCCGCCGCCAGCGCGAGGACGATGCCTGGCCAGGATGCAGTCTTCATGCGGCCATGGTGGCGCGGTATCGCGGCGGATTTGTCGAGAGGCTCTCGACTTCCGGATGGGACGGTGCAATTCGGGGTCAGGCACCGCCCGGATGCGTCGATGACGTCCCGGCGACGGTGTCCGGGCGGAGCCAGACCCCTCCGGCGGGCGCACTCGCGAGGCGCCCGCCGCCGGGGTCTGGCTCCGCCGCATGCTGCTGCCCGAACGGCACAGGATGGGCTGGGCGGTATCTGACCCCGGCTTCGATCACGCTGCGGCGCCGCCGGGCGGTGCCTGGCGCCGATCCTGAAGGCCAGGGCGTGGCCAGTCGCGCCTTCAGTCGTCGCGCAATCCGCGCACGCCCACCGCGCGATCGCGCCGCAGCGCGTGCGCGAGCGCGCTGGCCGTGGCGTAGCCCACCCGCGCGGCGGCGGCCTCCAGCGTCAGTCCGCGCTTGAGCAGGCGCTGCGCCTCGTCCAGCCGCAGCGCGCGCAGCCAGGCCTGTGGCGACTGCCCCGTCAGCTCCAGCAGCCGCGCGTGGAAGCGCTGCGGGCTCAGCAGGCAGCGCCCGGCCATGCGCGCGGTGGTCCACGGCTCATGCAGCGCAGCGGCCAGCTCCGCGTGCAGGCGGTCCAGCGCGAGGCCGCGCCGCACGCCCGCGCGCGGGGCGCCGAGGATCGCGGCCAGCAGGTCGTCGGCGTCCGACTGTCCCACCAGCGCGCGCACGCCGGCCGTGACGGGAAAGCGCCGGGCCCGGTCGAGCCCGCGCTGCATCGGCACGTCCATCACCACCATGCGCAGGTCGGGCGACGCCGCGTACGCATGCGTCACGCCGGCCGGGATGATGAGGCCGCAGGAGTTGTCGGAGAAGTCGGCCGCCGCGCCGACCTCGATGTCCATGCGGCCGCGCCAGGCGAACAGGACCTGCGCGTAGTCGTGCTCGTGCACGGTCTGCTCGCCGCTGTAGGAGCGGATGCTCAGCAGCGGTCCGGCGGGGACGGCATGGCGGGACATGGCGAAGTGTAGGGCGCGCCACGCCGCCGCGGGATAATCCGCCATTCGGTGCCGCAAAGGCACCCATCGTGCCCCGCCTGCGACCATGACCTTCACCGTGACCCTCCACCCCGCCGAGCGGGCCTTCGACGTCGCCCGCGACGAGACCATCCTGTCGGCCGCCATCCGCGCCGGCGTGGGCCTGCCCTACGGCTGCCGCGACGGCGCGTGCGGCTCGTGCAAGAGCAAGCTCAAGGACGGCCGCGTGATCCACGGCGCGCACCAGCACAAGGCGCTGTCCGAGGCCGAGGAGGCCGCCGGCCTGATCCTGACCTGCTGCGCCACGCCGCAGACCGACTGCGTGGTCGAGGCCCGCATGGTGGTGGGCGCCGGCGAGTACCCGATCAGCAAGATGCCCGGCCGCGTGCTGAGCCTGGAGCGCCCGTCGGCCGACGTGGCCGTGGTGCGCGTGCAGCTGCCGGCGACACAGCCGTTCCGCTACCGCGCCGGCCAGTACGTCGAGTTCATCCTGCGCGACGGCTCGCGCCGCAGCTACTCGATGGCCAACGCGCCGCACAACCTCGGCACGCCCGCGGCCATCGAGCTGCACATCCGCCACATGCCCGGCGGAAAGTTCACCGACCACGTCTTCGGCGCGATGAAGGAGAAGGACATCCTGCGCATGGAAGGGCCGTTCGGCAGCTTCTTCCTGCGCGAGGAAAGCGACAAGCCGATCGTGCTGCTCGCCTCGGGCACCGGCTTCGCGCCGATCAAGGCGCTCGTCGAGCAGATGCACCACCTCGGCAGCATCCGCCCGGTGCGGCTCTACTGGGGCGCGCGCCGCAAGGCCGACCTCTACCTGCGCGACTGGCTTGCCACGGCCACGGCGCTGCTGCCGCAACTGGAAGTGGTGCCGGTGCTGTCGGAGCCGGCGCCGGAAGATGCCTGGACAGGGCGCACGGGCTTCGTCCACCAGGCGGTGATGGCCGACCTGCCCGATCTCTCGGGCCACCAGGTCTACGCCTGCGGCGTGCCCGTCATGGTGGAGTCGGCGCAGCGCGATTTCGTCGCGCAATGCCACCTGCCCGAGGACGAGTTCTACGCCGACAGCTTCACGTCGGAGGCCGACAAGCACGGCGACTGAAGCCCGCGCCTGTCGTTCGCGCCCCGCAGGAGCCCAGTCGCAGCCGATGGTTTTCGACACCTTGCCCCATCAACTCGCGTGGTCGCTGATGATCGGCGGCGAGATCTTCGTCGTCGCCGCGCTGTGGCCGCTGTCCGAATGGGCCACGACGGCGTGGCGCCATCGCGGCTTCCTCGTCGCCCTGCTCGTGGCGCTGGCCTGCGTCCTGGTCAACCTGCGCGCCTTCGCGCCCGCCCGCCTGTTCGCCGACCCGGTGCACGTCGGCCAGGTGATGGCCTGGTTCGTCGTGCCACTGTTCCTCGCGTTCCCCGGCGCGGTGTGCGTGGCCTCGGGACAGTCGCTGCGCCATGCCGGCGTGCCGGCCCGACCGGCACGCATCGTCGCCCTCACGGTGGCGGCGCTCACGGCCCTGGTGGCGCCGCTGGCCGCAATGTCGGCGGCCTGCGTCCTGGGCGGAATGTGCCTGCGGTGATGCCCGGTGTCAGGTCTTGAAAGTTGCGCGCCAGGCTGGTCGTGCCGAGCGAGCGTCCTCCCGCGCAACTTTCAAGACCTGACACCAACCCGCGAGGCCTGTCCCGACCTGCTGCTACTTGGCGGACGCCGCCGCCACCAGGTCCGCCTGCGCCTTCGCCAGCGGGTAGGCATCGTCGTCCCACAGCCTGGCCACGATGGCCTGCACCGCCGACACGTGCGCCTCGGACTGCGCCATCTTGTGCGCGAACGACGGCACGAGCGTGTTGGACAACGAGGCCGCGACGAAGTACGCGCTCGATTCCTGCCCGCAGTGGTCGAAGCGCGTCATGTCGGAGCCGACGGCCGCCGGGATCGACCCCTTGTTGAGATTGAAGATCTCCTGGAACTGGCTGCTCATGATCGTCGACGCCAGCGCCTTCTGGCCCTGCACGGCCTGCGGGTCGCTGAGGCGGAACATCGCGAAGCTGTCGATGTTGTAGATGTACGCGTTCCAGGTGCCGGGCGCCGCGGTGCAGACGAAGTCGGTCTCCGGCTTCTTGCCGGCGGCCAGGAACTCGCCCTTGGCCCAGTCGCCCATGAACTGCATGCCCGCCTGGCCCTTGATCACCATCTCGGTGGCCTTGTTCCAGTCGCGGTTGGGCGCCTCCTTGTCCGTGTAGGGCTTGAGGCGGCGGAAGGTCTCGACGACGCGCGTCATCACCGGGCTGCGCCACGCGGCCGGATCCATCGTGACGAAGGCCTGGCGATAGAAGTCGGCGCCGCCGATGCCCAACCCGACGATCTCGAAGGTGGTCAGGTCCTGCCACGGCTGTCCGCCGTGCGCGAGCGGCACGATGCCGGCGGCCTTGAAGCGGTCGGCCAGCGCGAAGAAGGAGTCCCAGGTGTCGGGCACGCGGCCGCCCACCTTGCGCAGCATGTCCTTGTTGATCCACAGCCAGTTGACGCGGTGCACGTTCACCGGCACCGCAGCCCAGTGGCCGTCCACCTTCATCTGCTGGGCCACCGTGCGCGGGAGCTTGACGTCCCAGTTGCCCGCGGCGGCGACGTCGTCGAGGTTGGCCAGCACGCCCTTGCGGCCCCAGTCCTGGATCGCCGGGCCCTTGATCTGCGCCGCGGTCGGCGGCTTGCCTGCATCGACGCGCTGCCTGAGCGCGTTCATCGCGGCGTCGCCGCCGCCGCCGGCCACCGCGAAGTCGCGCCAGGTGACGCCCTGGTTGGCGAGCAGGTGCTTGAGCTCCTCGACCGACTTCGCCTCGCCGCCCGATGTCCACCAGTGCAGCACCTCGACGTCGGCGGCCCGCGCCGGGCCGGTGGCCGCCAGGCCCATCACGAAGCTGCAGGCCCCCACGACGACCCAATGCCGTAATGAATTGTTCAGATTCACGGTTGTCTCCGCCCGAAAGCGTCGTCCAACGCGACATGCTGGAGCGCACCCTCGGAATAATTTATAAATCCAAGATAACGCTTCGTTAATGTCTTGAACAGCTGACGAACCCGGGTTTCGGTCGCCATGGCGACATCCGGCAGTCGCATTCGTGACAGGCGTCACGCCCGTTCGCGCGCCGGGCGCAGGCGTGGCGGCGGCCGCGGCCCACGACGTCGCAGGGGCCTGGCGCGCATGAAAAAAGGCGCCTCGCGGGCGCCTTCGTCGTGGTCGCTAGCCTGCGCCGGCGCGTCACTCGCCGAGGTACGCGGCCCGAACCTTCGGGTCGTTGAGCAGCATGTCGGCCTGGCCGTCCATCGAGATCTCGCCCGACTCCATCACGTAGCCGCGGTTGGCGATGCCCAGCGCGCGGCTGGCGTTCTGTTCCACCAGCAGCACCGTGGTGCCCTGCTTGTGGATGGACTCGATCACCTCGAAGATCTTGTCGACCATGATCGGCGACAGGCCCATCGAGGGCTCGTCCAGCAGCAGCACCTTCGGGCGCGCCATCAGCGCGCGGCCCATCGCCAGCATCTGCTGCTCGCCGCCCGACATCGTGCCGGCCAGCTGCATGGCGCGTTCCTTCAGGCGCGGGAACGTGGCGAACACCTTGTCGATGTCGGCCTCGATCTCGTCGTCGTGGCGCACGTGCGCGCCCATCAGCAGGTTCTCCGTGATGGTCATGCGCGTGAACGTGCCGCGGCCTTCCGGCACCATCACCAGGCCCTGCTTGACCAGGTTCCACGCGCCCTGGCCGGCGATGGACTTGCCCAGGAACTTGACGTCGCCCCCGGCGCACGGCTGGATGCCGGTGACGGCCTTCAGCGTCGTCGTCTTGCCCGCGCCGTTGGCCCCGATCAGGCTCACCAGCTCGCCCTCGGCCACCTTGAAGTTGATGCCCTTGACGGCCTGGATGCCGCCGTAGGCGACGCGCAGGTTCTCGACTTCGAGCAGGATGTTGGAACTCATGTGCGTGCGCCCCTCAATGCGGCTTGTGGCCGGCGCCGAGGTAAGCCTCGATCACCTTCTCGTTGTTCTGCACCTCCGCGGGCGTGCCCTCGGCGATCTGCTTGCCGTAATCCAGAACGGTCACGCGGTCGCACAGGCCCATCACCAGCTTGACGTCGTGCTCGATCAGCAGGATGGTGCGGCCGTCCTTGCGGATGCGGTCGATCAGCTCGCGCAGCACCACCTTCTCGGTGGCGTTCATGCCGGCGGCGGGCTCGTCCAGCGCGATCAGCTTGGGATCGGTGGCCAGCGCGCGGGCGATCTCGAGGCGGCGCTGGTCGCCGTACGACAGCGTGCGCGCCTTGTAGTCGGTGAAGCGGCCGATGCCGACGTAGTCGAGCAGCTCCTGCGAGCGCGCCCGGATCGCGGCCTCCTCGGCCTTGAACTTCGGCGTGCGGAAGACGGCGCCGACCAGGCCCGAGTGCGTGCGCACGTGGCGGCCGACCATCACGTTCTCGATGGCCGTCATCTCGGCGAACAGCCGGATGTTCTGGAAGGTGCGCGCGATGCCCGTCTTGGCCACCTGGTGCACCGCGGTGGGCTGGTACGGGGCGCCGCCCAGCATGAAGGTGCCGCCGTCGGGCGTGTACAGGCCCGTGATGACGTTGAAGAAGGTGGTCTTGCCGGCGCCGTTGGGGCCGATCAGGCCGTAGACCTGGCCCGCGTCGATGGTGATGCCGACGTCGGACAGGGCCTGCAGGCCGCCGAAGCGCTTGGACACGCCATTGACCTGGAGAACTGCGTTGCTCATGGTGTGGAGATCCCTCTCGTGCTCACTTGGCAGGAATGACGTTCGGTGCGGCCTTGCCGTGCTCGGGCGACGGCCACAGGCCGCGCGGGCGCAGGAGCATGATGACGATCATCGCCAGCGCCACCAGCAGCTGGCGCAGGATGGCGGCGTCGATGCGGCCGCCGGTCAGGTTGCGCAGCGGGTCGCCCACGTAGCGCAGCACCTCGGGCAGCGCCGACAGCAACAGCGCGCCGACCAGCACGCCCGGGATGTGGCCGATGCCGCCCACCACCACCATCGCCACGACGATGATGGATTCCTGCAGCGAGAACGACTCGGGCGAGATGAAGCCCTGCAGCGTCGAGAACAGCACGCCGGACAGGCCGCCGAACGTGGCGCCCATGCCGAAGGCCAGCAGCTTGAGGTTGCGGGTGTTGATGCCCATCGCCTTGGCGGCGATCTCGTCCTCGCGGATGGCCATCCAAGCGCGGCCGATGCGCGAGCGCTCGAGGCGGTAGCAGATCAGCACCGACGCGATCACCAGCAGCAGGAACAGGTAGTACGACGGCATCACGACGCGGTGGAACTCGATGCCGGCGATCGTGTGGTCCTTGCCGAAGTCGAAGCCCAGGATCTTGATCGAGTCGATCGTGTCGATGCCCTTCGGGCCGTTGGTGATGTTGACCGGCGCGTCGAGGTTGTTCAGGAAGACGCGGATGATCTCGCCGAAGCCGAGCGTCACGATGGCCAGGTAGTCGCCGCGCAGCCGCAGCGTGGGGGCGCCCAGCAGCATGCCGAACGTGCCGGCCACCGCCGCGCCGATCGGCAGCACGAGCCAGATCGGCGCATGCAGGCCGTGCTGGAACGTGTTCTTGAACCAGTCGAACGTGTCGGTCATGTGCGGCGACGCCAGCAGGCCGAACGAGTAGGCGCCCACCGCGTAGAACGCGATGTAGCCGAGGTCCAGCAGGCCGGCGTAGCCGACGACGATGTTCAGGCCGAGGGCCAGCATCATGTACAGCAGCGCGTTGCACAGGATGCGCACCCAGGCGTCGCCGAAGTGCTGCGCGAAGTGCGGCAGCACCAGCAGCACGAGGGCGCCGAGGACGTAGAGGACGAGCTTGTTGTTCATCGGTGTTGTTCCTTGAAACGTCCCGGGCCTCAGGCGCGATCGGCCACGCGTTCGCCGAGCAGGCCCTTCGGGCGCAGCGTCAGCACGATGATCAGCACGATGAACGCGAAGATGTCCTGGTAGTTGGAACCCAGCACGCCGCCGGTGAGATCGCCGATGTAGCCGCCGCCGAGCGCCTCGATGATGCCCAGCAGGATGCCGCCCACCATGGCGCCGGCGAGGTTGCCGATGCCGCCGAACACCGCCGCCGTGAAGGCCTTCAGGCCCGGCAGGAAGCCCATGGTGTGCTGCACCGAGCCGTAGTTGGAGGCCCACATCACGCCGGCGAGCGCGGCCAGCGCGGCACCGATGATGAAGGTGGCGGAGATGACGTTGTCGGGGCGCACGCCCATCAGCGCGGCCACGCGCGGGTTCTCGGCCGTGGCGCGCATCGCGCGGCCCAGGCGCGTCTTGTTGACCAGCCACATCAGGCCGCCCAGCGTCACGGCCGTCACGACCAGGATGGTGATCTGCGTGAAGTTGGTGACGGCGCCGCCGATGAAGATCGGGTCGCGCGACAGCAGCGTCGGGTACGACTTGTAGTTCGGCTTCCAGATGATCATGGCCAGCGTCTGCAGCAGCAGGCTCATGCCCATCGCGGTGATCAGCGGCGCGAGGCGCGGCGCATTGCGCAGCGGGCGGTAGGCGATCTTCTCGATGGCGAAGTTCAGGATGGAGCAGACGACCACCGCACACAGCAGGGCGATCAGCAGCAGCAGCCATCCCGGCAGGTTGTGCGGGCCCAGCCACACGGTCACCGACCAGCTGGTGAGGGCGCCCACCATCAACACTTCGCCGTGCGCGAAGTTGATGAGGTTGACGATGCCGTAAACCATCGTGTAGCCGAGTGCCACGAGCGCATACATGCTCCCGAGCACCAGGCCGTTGATCATCTGCTGCAGAAAGATATCCATCAGGGGGTCTCCTGGTCTTCACGGCCGCGACGCCGCTTCAACGGCGCACGGCTCCCGTGCCTCAGCATCGACTTGCCGCAGGCGAGCCGCCACGGGCAATACCCGCATGCGGCACGTGGCGTCCTTGCAAGATCCCGGCCATCGGTTCGCCGCGCGGCGCGCCGGTGGCAAGGGGCCCGCAAGCCCTTCACGCTGTGCGGGATTCTAGGAGCGCCCCGCAGCGAGAGCGGACGGACTTACCCGCGAGAAACCGAACGACGCACCATTGACGGCGGCAAAGACGGAGCATTGTTCGTCGTGGCGCGCGATCCGCACGATTCGCGCCTTCCCGCGCGCGGGCGCCCCGGCGCGGGCGTGACGCGCGACCCCGCGCCACCGCGGCGCAGGCACCGATACGCTCCTGCGCGCCGCCGATACCGCCGCGACGCCCGCGCCTTGCGACGGTGCGGCCGGCCCCAGGCGGGTGCTCCGTCGACTGCCGCGCGGGCGTCAGTCGCCGTGCTCGTCGTCCAGCGCGCGCAGCGCTGCGAGCTTCTCGCGGATCTTGATCTCCATGCCGCGCGGCACCGGGTGGTACCAGCGCTGGGCCGGCACGTCGTCCGGAAACCATTGCGCGCCGGCGGCGTAGGCATCGGGCTCGTCGTGCGCGTAGCGGTACGCCGCACCGTAGCCCATCTGCTTCATCAGCTTGCTGGGTGCGTTGCGCAGGTGGATCGGCACGGCACGGGTGCCGTCGCGCTGCACGAACTCCTTGGCCTGCTTCCAGGCGAGGTAGGACGCGTTGGACTTCGGTGCGGCGGCCAGGTACGTGGTGGCCTGCGCCAGCGCAAGCTCGCATTCGGGCAGCCCCAGCCGGTCCACGGCCTCGGCCGCGTTCATGGCCAGCTGCAGCGCGCGCGGATCGGCGTTGCCGATGTCCTCGCTGGCGATGGCGATCATGCGCCGCGTCACCTGGCGCGGGTCGACGCCGCCGTCGATCATGCGTGCCAGCCAGTAGAGCGCAGCGTCCGGCTGCGAGCCGCGCACCGATTTGTGGAAGGCCGAGATCTGCTCGTAGTACGAATCGCCGCTCTTGTCGGCGCGTCGCAGCGAGGGGCTGGTGGCCGAGCCCGCGAAGGCCGCGTCGACCGTGTCGCGGCCGGCGCCGGTGGCCGCGTTGACCACCTGCTCCAGCAGGTTCAGGAAGCGCCGGCCATCGCCGTCCGCGTAGCCGCCCAGCAGCGCGAGCGCGTCGTCGTCCACCGTCACGGGCGGCAGGTGCGCGCGGGCGCGCTCGTAGAGTTCGCGGAAGTCGGCCTGCGACAGCGGCTGCAGGTTGTAGACCTGCGCGCGCGACAGCAGCGCGTTGGTCACCTGCATGCCCGGGTGTTCGGTGGTGCCGCCGATCAGCGTCAGCAGGCCCGACTCGACGTGCGGCAGCAGCGCGTCCTGCTGCGTCTTGTTGAACGAGTGGATCTCGTCGACGAAGACCACCGTCTGCCGGCCCTGGCGATCGAGCACGTCCTGCGCCTCGTCGATGGCGGCGCGGATGTCCTTGATGCCGGCCAGCACGGCCGAGATCGCGATGAAGTGGCTGTTGGTGAGCTTGGCCGCCAGCCGCCCCAGCGTCGTCTTGCCCACGCCGGGCGGCCCCCACAGGATGAACGAGTGCAGCTTGCGCGATTCGAAGGCGAGCCGCAGGGGTTTTCCGGGGCCCAGCAGGTGCTGCTGGCCGACGACGTCGGCGAGCGCCTGCGGCCGCATCAGCTCGGCCAGGGGCGGGACGGGTTTCGTGGAGAAGAGATCGGCCATGGGAGACGTCGATCCTACAGCGCCGGCGCCGGCGACGATTTGCCCGGCAGATCCGTGGAATCCGTGGAATTGGCCCGGCGGCGGCGGTCTTATCGGGCATTCGGCAGCCCGGCGCGGCCGCACACTGCATGGCATCGACGCGGCCCGCCTTTCCGGCCCGGCCCGCGCGCACCGATCCGTTGCAAGGAGCACTTCCGCCCATGAGCGCCATCACCGCCACCGAAAACCGCAACGTCGCGCAGGCGGCCACGGCCTCGCAGGGCGCGCGCGAGTACCTGTCCTTCAAGCTCGGCGCCGAGGAATACGGCATCGACATCCTGAAGGTGCAGGAGATCCGCGGCTACGAGAACCCGACCCGTATCGCCAACGCCGCCCATTTCATCAAGGGCGTCGTGAACCTGCGCGGCGTGATCGTCCCGATCGTCGACATGCGCCTGCGCTTCGGCCTGGCGGACGTCCAGTACAACAGCTTCACCGTCGTGATCATCCTCAACATCGCCAACCGCACGGTGGGCATGGTGGTGGACTCGGTCTCGGACGTGCTGGAACTCGGCGGCACGCAGATCAAGCCGGCCCCGGAGTTCAACGGCGCGATCGACGCCGCCTACATCACCGGCCTGGGCACGATCAAGAGCGGCGACGCCGAGCGCATGCTGATCCTGATGGACATCGAACAGATGATGACGGCCCCCGACATGGGCCTGATGGACGACCCCGTTCACTGAAACAGTTGATCCGGGGCGAAGGTCGGCGCGTCCTCACCGCGCCAGGACTCCGGACGATTTCCTCGAAGGGTTCGAAGGCCGCCGCGGGCAACCGCCGCGGCCGTTTTCTTTTGGCGGTGTCAGGTCTTGAAAGTTGCAGTGTCAGGTCTTGAATCGTGCAGTGTCAGATGCAATCACCTCCAGCGACATGCCCGGCGCGGCCACTCACGCCTCGCAATGCCATCACACCGATGGCAGCCGCCGGAAGCGAGCGCGCGGGACTGCACGATTCAAGACCTGACACCGCAACTTTCAAGACCTGACACCGCCAAA
>JBJMWE010000364.1:0-18126 GCA_045810285.1 Vitreoscilla sp.
CCACTGGATCTCGTCGGCGCGCTTGAACGTCGCGTTGATCTTCTTGACGACCTTGGGCACCGAGTCCACCGAGTACAGCGACTGGTCGGGGTACATCTCGCCGTTGCTGTTGGCGTCGCCGGCCACCTGCCAGCCGGACAGGTAGATCGCCTTCAGGCCGGCCTTGACCTGCTGCATGGCCTGGTTGCCCGTCAGCGCGCCCAGCGCGTTGATGAAGGGCTCGGTGTTGACCAGGTTCCACAGCTTCTCGGCACCACGGCGGGCCAGCGTGTGGTCGATCTGCAGCGAGCCGCGCAGGCGCACGACGTCGGCCGCCGAATAGGTGCGCTTGACGCCCTTCCAGCGCGGGTTCTCGGCCCAGTCCTTCTCGAGGGCGGCGATCTGCTGGTCACGGGTGAGTTGGGTCATGGTGGCTTCCTTCGGGGGTTCGTGAAGAGGGGAAGAACAGGTGTTTCGTTGGGATCAAGCGTAGCCTCCTTGCGCAAGAAATGGAAGACTTATGTCTTATATAAGACTAAAGAGGTAACCCATATAAAACAATGACTTGGAGTCAGCGTTCCACAATGAGGAAAGCCATTTCTCATAACGAGAAATTTTGCTGCGACGCACCAGCGACCTATTCCACATCGTGGAACGCTCTTTCCGATGCGGAATCGGCGGTTCCCGACGCGACGGCTGGCGCGCGCCATGCGCCGGCGCGCTCGCGTCCAGGCCGTTCCAGCACGTGCCTTCCGATGGCTGCCGGAGTGGCCGCACGGAACCGGGCGTCGACGTGCCGACCGCTCGCGCATGCGCCACGCGTACCGCAAACAAGTGATCCGCTGCGGCCCTCCTCCAGCACGGTCGAGCACGCTCGTCCTGCACCGCTCCGGCACGCGTCGCCGACACGCAACCGACACATCTCGAGAGACGAAAGCGCCCCGCTGGCGTTACAACTTTTCCGGGGAAAAGATTCTTGCGAAAGGCGCCTGCGCATGCGATGCTGAACTCAACCCACCGACGTCCATTTCGAGGAGATGCCGTGAACGAAACCCGCTCCAACGACACCTTGCCGATGCTCGACCGCTTCGATGCCACGCACGACCAGATGCGCTATTGGCTCGGCGAATTGCAGACGCTGGTCAACCACATGGAAGACCGCGGCTGGGACACCTGGGCGCGCGACCACGCCCGCTCGGTGATCGACTTCTTCTCGCACACGGCACGCCAGCACCACGCCGACGTCGACCGCCAGATCCTGCCGCTCGTCTCGGGCCGCGGCGACCCGTCCCTCGATACCAGCGTCGATCGCCTGCGCCAGGATCAAGGCTGGCTGGAAGAGAACTGGCGCGAGGTCCTCGCGCAGCTGCAGCCGGTGGCCGAAGGCTTCGGCGGCTACGACGTCGATGTGCTGCGCCACGCGGCGGACGTCTACGCGGCACTGCTGCTGGAGCACCTGGCGCTGGAGCAAGGCAGCGTGTTCCCCGCCGCCCGCGCGTCGGCCGACTCGCAGCGCAAGGCCAGCGAAGTGCGCCGCGGCGGCGCCGAACTCAGCGCGGCCGCATGAGCACCTGACGCCCGTACGGGCCGCCCGGCGCCGGCGGTGCCCGGCAGGCTAGTCGCCCACCAGCAGCGCGGTCGTCTTCTTGACCGTGCGCAGCACCAGCATCGAATTCGAGCGCTCGACGCCCGGCAGCCGCATCAGCACGTCGGTATGGAAGCGTTCCAGGTCCTCGGCATCGCGATACGCGAAGCGGATCAGGTAGTCGTTCGATCCGGCCACGTAGTAGCAGTCCAGGATCTCCGGCGCCTCGAGCACCGCCTGCTCGAACGCCTCCAGCAGCGCGTTGCTCATCGTCGCCAGGTTGATGATCGTGAAGCTCACGCCGCTCTGGCCCACCAGCTTCGGATTGAGCAGCGCCACGTAGCCCGCGATGACCCCCGTGTCCTCCAGCTGCTTGACCCGCCGCAGGCAGGCCGACGGCGACAGGTGCACGCGCGCCGCGAGCTCCACGTTCGACAGTCTTCCATCGGTTTGCAGTTCGCTCAAAATGCTGCGATCGATCGCATCCAATTGCAGGGATTTCGGGATTTGGCGCACGAGATGCGAAGAGGAGTCCTATTCTTCGCATGATATTGCGTTTTCCGGGGTTTGCCCTGCATCATCCTCGGAGCACATTGCGCGCCCTCCTCGCTACAGTCGAGTCATCGATCGAACGAAGTCGATGACAGCGACGACGACAGCAAGTCCGACCTGAACAGAAAGATCCCCATGGCCACCGATCTCGACGCGTACTGGATGCCGTTCACGGCGAACCGCCAGTTCAAGAAGTCCCCGCGGCTGTTCACGCAGGCCAAAGGGATGCACTTCACCACGGACGACGGCCGCCAGGTGCTCGACGGCATCGCGGGCCTGTGGTGCGTCAACGCGGGCCACGGCCGCACGAAGATCACCGAGGCCATCCAGCGCCAGGCCGCGGAGATGGACTTCTGCCCGCCGTTCCAGATGGCCCATCCGAAGGCCTTCGCGCTGGCCGCGAAGGTCGCCGAGATCGCTCCCGCCGGCCTGAACCGCGTGTTCTTCACCAACTCGGGCTCCGAGTCCGTGGAGACGGCGCTGAAGATGGCCATCGCGTACCACCGCGTGCGCGGCGAGGGCCAGCGCACCCGGCTGATCGGCCGCGAGCGCGGCTACCACGGCGTCAACTTCGGCGGCATCTCGGTGGGCGGCATCGTCGCCAACCGCAAGATGTTCGGCACCATGCTGGGCGGCGTCGACCACATCCGCCACACGCACGACCCCGCGCGCAACGCGTTCAGCGTGGGCCAGCCCGCGCACGGCGCCGAGTTCGCCGACGACCTCGAGAAGGTGATCGCGCTGCACGACGCCTCCACCATCGCGGCGGTGATCGTCGAGCCGGTGGCCGGCTCCACGGGCGTGCTGGTCCCGCCGCAGGGCTACCTGCAGCGCCTGCGCGAGATCTGCGACAAGCACGGCATCCTGCTGATCTTCGACGAGGTCATCACCGGCTTCGGCCGCACCGGCGCGCCGTTCGCGGCGCAGACCTTCGGCGTCACGCCCGACCTGATGACGGTGGCCAAGGGCCTGACCAACGGTGCCGTGCCCATGGGCGCGGTGCTCGCCAGGCAGTCCATCCACGACACCTTCATGACCGGGCCCGAGCACCTGATCGAGTTCTTCCACGGCTATACCTACTCGGCGCACCCACTGGCCTGCGCGGCCGGCCTGGCCACGCTGGAGACCTATGCCGACGAGGGCCTGCTGACCCGCGCGAGCGAGATGGCGGGCTACTTCGCCGAGGCGCTGCATTCGCTCAAGGGCCTGCCCAACGTCATCGACATCCGCAACTGCGGGCTCGTCGGCGGCGTCGAGCTGGCGCCCATCGCCGGCTCGCCCACCAAGCGCGCATTCGACGTCTTCCTCGATTGCTACGACAAGGGCGTGCTCGTGCGCACGACGGGCGACATCATCGCGCTGTCGCCGCCCCTGGTCATCGAACGCTCGCAGATCGACCAGCTGGTCGAGACCCTGGCCGGCGCCATCCGCCGCGCCGCCTGACGAACCGGAGCGTTTCCCGGTTCGGGCCCGCGAGCGGTTCGAACTCCCTGCAGACATCCTGGCCGCGGCGGGCATCACCCGGCCGCCGGCCCTCCCGAAAAGGCTTGCCTAGCGCGCACGATCCATGACGTTCCTCAATTCGGACCGCGAGCTCTCGCGGAATTCGTACTACGCCGCGACCGCGCCCCGGTTGCAGCGGCATGCGCCTCTCTCGGGTGCAGTCCGCTGCGACGTCGCGATCGTCGGCGGCGGCCTGGCCGGCCTGAGCGCGGCGCTCGAGCTGCGCGAGCGCGGGTTCGACGTCGTCGTGCTCGAGGCGCGCGAGATCGGCTCGGGCGCCAGCGGCCGCAACGGCGGCCAGGCGATCCACGGCCTGGCCTGCGGGCAGGACGTCATCGAGGCGCAACTGGGGCTCGAGGATTCGCGCCGCGTCTGGGACATGACGATCGAGGCGCTCGACTTGCTGCGCCAGCGCATCCGCAAGCACGCGATCGACTGCGACTGGCGCGACGGCTTCCTGGGCGTGGCCACCAGCGAGCGCAAGGGCCGGGCGCTGGCCGAGTGGGCCGACGAGCTCGAGTCCAAGTACCACTACCCGCTGACGCGCATCGCGCCCGGCGACATCACGAACTGGGTCTCCAGCGGCCGCTACCACAGCGGCATCCACGACCCGCGCTCCGGGCACCTGCATCCGCTGAAGTACGTGCGCGGCCTCGCGCGCGCGGCCGCGGCCGCGGGCGTGCACCTGCACGAGGACAGCCGCGTCGTCGCCTGCTTCCAGGACGACCGCGGCGTCACGCTCACCACGCCCGGCGGCGAGGTGCGCGCCGCCCAGGCGCTGCTGGCCGGCAACGTCTACCTGCAGGACGTCGCGCCCGCGCTCGAGGCGCGCATCATGCCGGTCGGCACCTACATCGTGTGCTCCGAACCCCTGGCGCCCGCGCTGGCCGACGCGCTGATCCCCACGCGCTCGGCCGTCTGCGACACCAACTTCGTGCTCGACTACTACCGCACGACCAACGACCACCGCATGCTGTTCGGCGGCCGCGTCAGCTACAGCACGAAGACGCCGGCCAACCTGCAGGAAAGCATGCGTCGCCGCATGGTCGACATCCTGCCCCAGCTGGCCTCGGCGAAAATCGAGTTCGCCTGGGGCGGCTTCGTCGACATCACGATGAACCGGGCGCCGGACTTCGGCCGCATCGGCAGCAAGGTCTACTACCTGCAGGGCTTCTCCGGCCACGGCCTCGCGCTGACGGGGCTCGCCGGCCGCGTCGTCGCCGAGGCCATGGCCGGCGATGCCGGGCGCTTCGACCTGTTCGCGCGCCTCAAGCATCACGCGTTCCCCGGCGGCCCGCTGCTGCGCACGCCCGCGCTCGTGCTGGGCATGGCCTGGTACCGCCTGAAGGATCTGCTGTGAACCCCACGCCAAACGCTTCCATGACCACCGCTCCCAACGTCCCCGCCACCACCGGCCCCGCCGCCAGCCTGCCGCTGGTGCTGCTGCCTGCCTGCAACAAGATGCTGGGCGACCATCCGTACCACATCGCCGGCAAGAAGTACGCCGATGCCGTGCGCCTGGCCGGCTGCCTGCCCATCGTGGTGCCCAACGCCGACCCGGCGGAGCTGCAGGCGCTGCTGGCCATCGCCGACGGCGTGTTCCTCACCGGCTCGCCCAGCAACGTCCATCCGTCGCTCTTCGACGAGGACGTGCTCGACCTGTCGCTGCCGCTCGACCCGGCGCGCGACGCGTGGACGCTGCCGCTGATCCGCCATGCGCTGGCCACGGGCCTGCCGCTGTTCACGATCTGCCGCGGCACGCAGGAGACCAACGTCGCCCTCGGCGGCTCGCTCCACCAGGCGGTGCACGACGTCGAGGGCAAGGCCGACCACCGCGCCGACCACGCCCTGCCGGTCGACGTGCAGTACGGGCCGGCGCACGAGGTGTTCGTCGAACCCGGCGGCGTGCTGGAGCGCGTCGTCGGCCGCGCGAAGTTCGACGTGAACTCCGTGCACGGCCAGGCCGTCAACCGCCTCGGCGCGGGCCTGCGCGTGGAAGCGCGCGCGCCGGACGGGGTCGTGGAGGCGTTCTCCGCCGCCGACGCCAAGGGCTTCAACCTGTGCGTGCAGTGGCACCCCGAATGGCAGGCCGCGCGCAACGACGTGTCGATGCGCATGCTGACCGCATTCGGGCAAGCCTGCCGCCAATGGAAGGAAGGACGCCGCGGCCCCCACCCGTAGGCCGTGCATCGCCCCCGCGCCCCGTCGCCTCCCGACGCGGCCCGGCCCAATGCCTGCGCCCGTGCAGCCGCGTCCAACTGAGTCCCGAGAAAGAAAATCATGAGCATCAATCGACAACTTGCCAACTTCGCCGAACTCGAGCAATGGCTCAACCTGCATCGCGTCACCGAGATCGAGTGCCTCGTGCCCGACCTGACCGGCGTGGCGCGCGGCAAGATCCTGCCGCGCGAGAAGTTCACCGAGGACCGCGGCATGCGGCTGCCCGAGGCGATCGTGGCGATGGGCGTCACGGGCGAATTCCCGTCCGAGGGCCCGTACTACGACGTCATCACGCCCACCGACCGTGACATGCACCTGCGCCCCGACCCCACCACGGTGCGCATCGTGCCCTGGGCCACGGATCCGACGGCGCAGGTGCTGCACGACTGCTACGACCCGGGCGGCAACCTCATCTCGTTCGCGCCGCGCTCGGTGCTGCGCAACGTGATCGAGCTGTACTCGGCCAAGGGCTGGAGCCCGATCGTCGCGCCCGAGCTCGAGTTCTACCTCGTGGCCCGCAACACCGATCCCGACATGCCGCTCAAGCCGCCCATCGGCCGCAGCGGCCGCTCCGAGACCTCGCGCCAGGCCTACTCGATCGATGCCGTCAACGAGTTCGACCCGCTGTTCGAGGACGTGTACGACTACTGCCAGAAGATGGAGCTCAACGTCGACACGCTGATCCACGAGGTCGGTGCCGGCCAGATGGAGATCAACTTCTTCCACGACGCGCCGCTCGGCCTGGCCGACGAAGTGTTCTTCTTCAAGCGCACGGTGCGCGAGTGCGCGCTGCGCCACGACATGTTCGCCACCTTCATGGCCAAGCCGATCGCCGGCGAGCCGGGCAGCGCCATGCACGTGCACCAGAGCGTCGTCAACACCCTCACCGGCAAGAACATCTTCTCCAACGAGGACGGCACGCCCACGCAGGAGTTCTACTGGTACATCGGCGGCCTGCAGCGCTACACGCCGGCCGCCATGGCGCTGTTCGCCCCGTACGTCAACTCGTACCGGCGGCTGGCCCGCCACACCGCGGCGCCCATCAACATCCAGTGGGGCACCGACAACCGCACCGTGGGCATCCGTTCGCCCATCGCCACGCCGCAGGCGCGCCGCATCGAGAACCGCGTGATCGGCGCCGACGCGAACCCGTACTGCGCGCTGGCGGCCACGCTGGCCTGCGGCTACCTCGGCATCAAGAACAAGATCAACCCGTCGGCCGAATGCAAGGGCGACGCCTACCTGGGCGCGTACGCATTGCCGCGCTCGCTCGGCGAGGCGCTGCAGCTGCTGCGCGACGAGAGCGACCTGCACGAGGTGCTGGGCAAGGACTTCGTCACCGTCTACACGGAGATCAAGGAGATCGAGCACGCCGAGTTCATGAAGGTGATCTCGCCGTGGGAGCGCGAGCACCTGCTGCTGCATGTCTGAACGCGTGGATCCTGCGACTCGCGCAGGGATGACAGGAAGCGCGTCATTTCCGCGCGCAGTCGCGGAATCCACCCTCACCAGGACCTATCCAATGACCACCACCCGCACCACCAAGCAGTGGCAGGAAGCCGACTCCGGCCACTTCCTGCATCCGTTCACCGACCACCAGTCGCTGGCCACCAAGGGCGCGCGCATCATCGAGCGCGGCGAGGGCATCTACATCTGGGACACGGACGGCAACAAGATCCTCGACGCGATGTCGGGGCTGTGGTGCGTCAACGTGGGCTACGGCCGGCGCGAGCTGATCGACGCGGCCACGAAGCAGCTGGAGACGCTGCCGTTCTACAACGCGTTCTTCAACACGTCGACGCCGCCGGCCATCGAGCTGGGCGAGCTGCTGCCGCAGGTCGCGCCCGCGGGCTTCCGGCACTTCTTCTTCTCCAGCTCCGGCTCGGAGAGCAACGACACCAACGTGCGCATGGTGCGACGCTACTGGGACCTGATGGGCCAGCCGCAGCGCCAGGTCATCATCGGCCGCAACAACGGATACCACGGCTCGACGATGGCGGGCGCCTCGCTGTCCGGGATGTCGGGCATGCACGCGCAGGGCGGGCTGCCGATCCCCAACATCGTGCACGTCGAGCAGCCGCACTGGTACGAACTGGGGCGCGACATGACGCCAGAGGCCTTCGGCCTGAAGGCGGCCGCCACGCTGGAGGCCAAGATCCTGGAGCTCGGCGCCGACAAGGTGGCCGCGTTCATCGGCGAGCCCGTGCAGGGCGCCGGCGGCGTGATCGTGCCGCCGTCCACGTACTGGCCCGAGATCCAGCGCATCTGCCGCAAGCACGACATCCTGCTGATCTCCGACGAGGTGATCTGCGGCTTCGGCCGCACCGGCCACTGGTTCGGCTGCCAGACCTTCGGCGTGCAGCCCGACCTCATCACCTTCGCCAAGGGCGTCACCTCGGGCTACGTGCCGCTGGGCGGCGTGATGGTGGGCGAGCGCGTGGCCAAGGTGCTGATCGAACAGGGCGGCGAGTTCAACCACGGCTACACCTACTCCGGCCATCCGGTGGCCTGCGCGGTGGCGGTGGCCAACATCAAGCTGCTGCAGCGCCTGAACATCGTGGAGCATGTGCGCGACGACGTCGGCCCGTATCTTGCAAGCCGCTTCGAGGAGCTGCGCGACCATCCGCTGGTGGGCCACACCCAGGCCTGCGGCCTGATGGGCGCGGTGCAGATGGTCAAGGACAAGGCGAGCGGCACCCCGTTCGCGAGCGACCTGGCGGTCGGCATGATCTGCCGCGCGCACTGCTTCGCCAACGGCCTGGTGATGCGCGCCGTGGGCGACCGCATGATCGTCGCGCCGCCGTTGGTCATCACCCGTGCGCAGATCGACGAGCTGGTCGCCAAGGCCCGCCTGAGCCTGGACCTGACGCTGGCCGACGTCAAGGCCCGCGGCTGGTTCTGAGATCATCTGCAACCTGCCGTCGAGCAGGCCGGCGCCATCGCTCCCCTGGCTGCGTTCCCAGTCCCCGATTCAACCCTTTTCTTTCCGTTGGAGGTCTTTCGATGAAGTCCCCGTTCCACGTCCTGGCCCGCTTCGCGGGTGTCCTCGCCCTGTCCCTCCTCGCGGGTGCGGTGCACGCGCAGGAGGAAGAGAAGGTGCTCAACGTCTACAACTGGTCGGACTACATCGCCGACGACACGATCAGGAACTTCGAGAAGGAGACGGGCATCAAGGTCCGCTACGACAACTTCGACTCGAACGAGATCCTGCACGCCAAGCTGGTGGCCGGCAAGACGGGCTACGACATCGTGGTGCCGTCGTCGAACTGGGCGCGCATGCAGATCCAGGGCGACCTGTTCCAGAAGCTGGACAAGTCCAAGATCCCGAACCTGAAGAACGTCGACCCGGCCGTGGCCGCGCAGTTGGCCAAGATCGATCCGGGCAACCAGTACGTGGTCGACTGGATGTGGGGCTTCACCACGGTGGGCATCAACGTGGACAAGGTCAAGGCGGCCCTCGGCGGCACACCGATGCCCGACAACGTGTGGGATCTCGTCTTCAAGCCCGAGTACATGTCCAAGATGAAGTCCTGCGGCGTGTCCTTCCTGGATTCCGGCGACGAGATCATCCCGGCCGCCCTGCACTATGCCGGCAAGCCGCGCGTCACCACCAACGCCAGCGACTACCAGCAGGCGCTGACGATGCTCAAGTCGGTGCGGCCCTACGTGACGCTGTTCTCCTCGTCCGGCTACATCAACGACATGGCCGACGGCTCCGTGTGCCTGGCCATCGGCTGGTCCGGCGACATCAACATCGCCCGCCAGCGCGCCATCGACAACAAGACGGGCCAGAAGATCGAGGCGCTGCTGCCCAAGAACGGCGGGCTGCTGTTCTTCGACGTGATGGCCATCCCCAAGGACGCGCCGCATCCGCAGAACGCGCTCAAGTGGATCAACTACATCCTCAAGCCCGAGGTCGACGCCGGGCTGACCAACAAGGTGTTCTACGCGAACCCGAACAAGGAATCGAGGAAGTTCATCGAGCCCGCGGTCGCCAACAACCCGACGGTGTTCCTGGCCCCCGAGGAACTCGCCAAGATGGCCGGCACCGCCGACGCCCTGAACAACGAGATCCGCCGGCTGCAGAACCGCACCTACACCGCGTTCAAGACCGGGATCTGAATCCGGCGGGCGACGCGCTGCGAGAATCGCGCGCTTCGCCCGGCGGCGGCGCGCGAAAGGGTCGCGCGCCGGTTGCCCGATCCTCCAGAGAACACCTGACAAGACGCCCCAGGAGGCGACCCGACTCATGAGCACCAGCGCCGACAACACGAAGTTCCTCCAGATCCAGGACGTGGTGAAGGACTTCGGCGGCTACAAGGCCGTCAACCATGTCAATCTCGACATCGCCAAGGGCGAGATTTTCGCCCTGCTCGGCTCGTCGGGCTGCGGCAAGACGACGCTGCTGCGCATGCTGGCCGGCTTCGAGACGCCCACGTCGGGCCGCATCATCCTCAACGGCCAGGATCTCGCCGGCCTGCCGCCCTACGAGCGGCCGCTGAACATGATGTTCCAGTCCTACGCGCTGTTCCCGCACCTGACGGTGTGGGACAACATCGCGTTCGGCCTGCGCCGCGACAACTGGCCGCGCGACAAGGTCGTCGAGCGCGTCGAGCAGATGCTCAAGCTCGTGCAGCTGTCCAAGTACGCCAAGCGCAAGCCCCACCAGCTCTCGGGCGGCCAGCAGCAGCGCGTGGCGCTCGCGCGCAGCCTGGCCAAGCAGCCTGAGCTGCTGCTGCTCGACGAGCCGCTGGGCGCGCTGGACAAGAAGCTGCGCGAGGAGACGCAGATCGAGCTGGTCAACATCATCGAGTCCGTGGGCGTGACCTGCGTGATGGTGACGCACGACCAGGAAGAGGCCATGACGATGGCCTCGCGCATCGCGGTCATGAGCGAGGGCCGCTTCCTGCAGGTGGGTTCGCCCTCCGAGGTCTACGAGACCCCGGCCACCCGCTTCGTGGCCGACTTCATCGGCAACGTCAACCTGATGGACGGCACCGTCTCCGTCGACGAGGCCGACCATGTCGTCATCGACTGCGCCGATTGCAGGCACTACGTCGGCCACGGCATCACCGGCACGGTGGGCATGCCCGTCACCGTGGCCCTGCGGCCCGAGAAGATCGCGCTGCAGCGCGAGAAGCCGGCCGACCCGTTCAACTGCGTGGGCGGCAAGATCGAGGAGCTGTCGTACTTCGGCAGCGAGACGGTCTATCGCATCAAGCTGGCCAGCGGCATGGTGCTGTGCGCCAGCATGGCCAACACCGAGCGCCACAGCGAGGGCGCGTTCACCTGGGGCGACGTCGTCTGGGCGACCTGGTCGCCGCAGGCCCACGTCGTGCTGACGCAATAAGGGAGCCGCGGACATGGAAGCTTCCGACAAGAAGACCGGCTGGCGCCCTTCGTGGTGGCGCGGCCGCACCGCGGTCATCGGCGTGCCGTATGTCTGGCTGCTGCTGTTCTTCCTCGCGCCGTTCCTGATCGTCGCCAACTACTCCATCTCCGAGATGGGCGCGATCCGCGCGGAGGACATCTCCAGCGTCTCCGACGGCGCGATCAAGCTGGTGATGAAGTACACCAACTACCAGCGCCTGCTGCCGACCCAGGACACGCTGTACCTGGTCGCCTACTGGGCCAGCATCAAGTACGCGTTCGTCACGTCCTGCTTCTGCCTGCTGATCGGCTATCCGTTCGCCTACTTCATGGCGCGTGCCAGGCAGTCGCTGCAGCCCACGCTGCTGATGCTGGTGATGCTGCCGTTCTGGACGTCGTTCCTGCTGCGCGTGTACGCCTGGAAGGGCCTGCTGGACGAAGGCGGCTGGGTGGCCAGCGTCATCACGAAGACGCACTTCGACCAGGTGCTGGTCTGGCTGGGCGTCATAGAGGTGCCGGGGCAGCTGATGCACACCACCTTCTCGCTGATCATCGGCATGACGTACACGTACCTGCCCTTCATGATCCTGCCGCTGTACGCCAACCTGTCGAAGATGGACCTGCGCCTGCTCGAGGCCGCGTCCGACCTCGGCGCCACGCCGTGGGTGGCGTTCTGGCGCGTGACGGTGCCGCTGTCCAAGGCCGGCATCATCGCCGGCTCGATGCTGGTGTTCATTCCCTGCGTCGGCGAGTACGTGACGCCCGACCTGCTGGGCGGGCCGTCCACGCTGATGATCGGCCGCGTCATCTGGGACGAGAACTTCAACAACAACGACCCGCCGATGGCCGCCGCCGTGGCCGTGGTGCTGGTGCTGCTGATCGTGGTGCCGCTGGCGTACTTCAACAAGTACCAGGCCGAGGCGCAGGAGGCCCGCAAATGAACGATTCGACGCAAGTCAAAGTCATTCCGGACGCGATCGCCGCGACGGGCCGCCCAGGACCAGGCAAGAAGAACCGCGCCCTGTTCGGAACGAAGTTCGCCAAGGGCTTCGGCCGCGCCTGGCTCGTCGGGGGCTTCGTGTTCCTGTACCTGCCCATGCTCGCGCTCATGGTGTTCTCGTTCAACCATTCGCGGCTGGCATCGCACTGGGGCGGCTTCTCGCTCGAGTGGTACAGCAAGCTCGCGGACGACACCGAGATCAAGAACGGCCTGTGGCTGTCGCTGAAGATCGCGGTGACGTCGGCCACCGGCTCGGTCATCCTGGGCACGATGGCGGCGTTCACGCTCGTCAAGTACAAGCGCTTCCGCGGCCGCACCTTCTTCACCGGCATGGTCAACGCGCCGCTGGTGATGCCCGAGGTCATCCAGGGCCTGTCGCTGCTGCTGATGATGGTGGCCATCCAGCGCCTCGTCGGCTTCCCGGAGCGCGGCTTCTTCACCATCTGGCTGGGCCACCTGATGATCGGCATGTCGTACGCCGCCGTCGTCGTGCAGGCGCGCCTGCAGGACCTGAACCCGCAGCTGGAGGAGGCCGCGATGGACCTCGGCGCGCGCCCGTGGCAGGTCTTCACGCTGGTGACCTTCCCGATGATCACGCAGTCGCTAGTCTCGGCCTGGCTGCTCACCTTCAGCCTCTCGCTGGACGACGTCGTGTCCTCCGCCTTCCTGAGCGGCCCGGGCGCCACCACCATGCCGCTGGTGATCTTCTCGCGCGCCCGCCTGGGGCTGGATCCCAGCGTCAACGCCGTGGCCACCGTGATGATCGTGGTCGTCGCCTTCTTCGTGGCCGGCGCCAGCATCTGGGTGGCCCGCGCAGAACGCCGCCGTGCCGCCGAGATCAGCGCCGCCCAGCGCGACGATTCCTGAATCCGATTCCATTCGACATCCCCGACAACACACCAGAGGAGTTTCCGATGAAGTCCTTGCGCCCCACCGCCCTCGCCTGCGCGATCACCCTCGCGTTCGGCGTCGCCTCGCCCGCTTTCGGCCAGTCCAACGCGGAGGTGCTCAAGGAGCTCGCCGCGCTGAAGGCCCGCATCGCCGAACTCGAGAAGAAGCTCGCCGCCGTGCCCGAGGCGCCGGCCGACGGCCAGCAGGCCCAGTGGGGCATGACGCCCGAGCAGGCGGCCGATTTCAACAAGCTGGTGGTCAAGACCGAGGCACTCGAGGACGCGAACGAGGCGCACGGCTACAAGGACCTGAAGATCAGCGGCTACATGGATCCGACCTTCATCTGGAACAAGAACCAGAACCGCGCCGGCTTCCAGTTCCTGAGCCCGGTCTCCGAGGACGGCTACAACTACGACGATTCGTATTTCGGCACCGTGCAGCTGGACTTCCAGAAGGAGCTCGAGGGCGGCACCAAGTGGCGCCTGACGCTGATGCCGCAGCGCGGCGCCGGCACCGTGGCAGACCCGGGCGGCATGTCGGTCGTGCACGAAGCCTCGTTCTCGATCCCGCTGGGCGACCTGCAGACGCGCCTGATCGGCGGCCAGATCCCGGACTGGTCGGGCTATGAATACATCCAGCCCACCGCCACCAAGCTGGTGACGCGCGGCATGCTGCTGGACTTCACCGAGCCCACCACCTACACGGGCGTCGGCATGGAGGTGATCCGCGGCAAGTGGGACGTCAAGGCGCTGGTGGCGAACTTCAACTCGGCGATGAACCAGCCCAAGCAGATCTCGCCGGTGCTGGCCTACCGCGTCGACTACTCCAAGGGCGAGTTCTCGGGCTGGGGCCTGGCCGGCGTCGAGGGCAAGGTGCACAACTTCAACTACGACACCGGCGTCATCGACGGCGCGTCGCAGAACACGATGCTGCACCTGATCGAGGCCGACGCGTACTTCATCCGCGGCGACCTCACGCTGCAAGGCCAGGTCGGCTTCGGCAAGCAGAAGGGCGCAGCCATCACGCCGGACGCCGACGGCAACGCGCGCGACGCGCAGTGGTGGGGCCTGTCGGGCCTGGCCGCCTACAAGTTCGAGCCGCGCTTCGAAGGCGTCGTCCGTGCCGACTACATCAACAACTCGAAGAACGGCGGCGGCCTGCTGGGCTACACGGGCTACTACGACGGCCAGGGCGCGCTGGGCGACACCCGCAACGGCTTCGGCGTCTCCCCCAACTGCACGCTGGGCGCGGACTGCAAGGGCGCCAACCGCGGCGCCGTCGCCGTGGGCTTCAACTACCTGCTGACCCGCAACACCACGCTCAAGGCCGAATACCGCCTCGACGTCGCCAACCAGGCCGTGTTCCTGGACGTCAAGACCGGCACCTTCAAGAAGAACAACTCCC
The DNA here is from genome assembly GCA_045810285.1 of Vitreoscilla sp. Taxonomy (GTDB): domain Bacteria; phylum Pseudomonadota; class Gammaproteobacteria; order Burkholderiales; family Burkholderiaceae_C; genus Scleromatobacter. The sequence continues at coordinate 14,505 of JBJMWE010000364.1, forward strand.
TGCTGGGAACCACGATGGTCGTGAGCTTCTAAAGTCATGTGACCGCCTCGCGCCGCCCGTCGCTGCCCCTGGGCAAGCCCGGACGGGATCGGTCGCGAGCCCGCTTCAAGAAAGCCTGCCCGACGGCGGGCGGGCTTCACGCCGACAGGCCGGCCACGAGCCGGCCTCGTCGATCTCGACTGGAGACATTGATGAGCACCACCCCGAACTGGGCCGAGCGCGCCACCGCGCTCAAGATCGACGGCCGCATGCTGGTCGACGGCAAGCGCATCGCCACGCAGACCGGCGAGACCTTTGCCAAGCATTCGCCCATCGACGCACGCCTGCTGGGCCCCGTCGCACGCGGCGTGGCGGCGGATGTCGACGTGGCCGTGCGCTCCGCGCGCGCCGCGTTCGAGGACGGCCGCTGGGCCGGCAAGGCGCCCGCGCAGCGCAAGAAGGTGCTGCAGCGCTTCGCCGAACTGATCCTCGGCGCCAGGGAGGAGCTGGCGCTGCTCGAGACGCTGGACATGGGCAAGCCCATCCAGTACTCGCTGGCCGTGGACGTGCCCGCGGCGGCGCGCTGCATCGCCTGGTACGCCGAGGCTGTCGACAAGATCTATGACGAGATCGCGCCCACGGCCGCGAGCGCGCTGGCGCTCGTCACGCGCGAGCCCATGGGCGTGATCGGCGTGATCGTGCCCTGGAACTACCCGATGATCATGGCCGCCTGGAAGCTGGGCCCGGCGCTGGCGGCCGGCAATTCGGTGGTGCTCAAGCCCAGCGAGAAGAGCCCGCTGACGGCCTTGCGCATGGCCGAGCTCGCGCTCGAGGCCGGCCTGCCGCCGGGCGTGTTCAACGTGGTGCCCGGCTACGGCCACGAGGCCGGCGAGGCGCTGGCGCTGCACATGGAAGTCGACGCGATCGGCTTCACCGGCTCCACGCGCGTGGGCCGCCGCATGTACGAGTACGCGGGCAAGTCCAACCTCAAGCGCGTCTACAACGAGCTGGGCGGCAAGTCGGCCTTCGTGGTGTTCGACGACTTCGCCGACGTGGCGCGCGCCGCGCGCACGGTGGCCGGCGGCATGTTCTTCAACCAGGGCGAATCCTGCAATGCGCCCTCTCGGGTGCTGGTGCACGAGCGCATCGCCGACGAATTCGTCGCCACGCTGCGCACCGAGGCGCCCAAGTACGCCCCGGCCGACCCGCTGGACGTGAAGACGGAGATGGGCGCGCTCGTCGACGACACGCAGCTGCGCACCGTGCTGGGCTACATCGAGTCGGGCACGGCGCAGGGCGCCCGCGTCGTCAGCGGCGGCAGGCAGGCACGCGCGGAGAGCGGCGGCTACTACGTCGAGCCCACCGTGTTCGACAACGTCACCAACGACATGAAGATCGCGCAGGAAGAGATCTTCGGGCCGGTGATGGCGGTGCTGCGCTTCCGCACCGAGGACGAGGCGATCGCGCTGGCCAACAACTCCAGCTACGGCCTGCAGGCCAGCTGCTGGAGCGACAACATCAACCGCGCCCACCGCGTGGCCCGCGCGCTGCGCGCCGGCACCGTGCACGTCAACTCCTACGACGAGGACGACATCACCGTGCCGTTCGGCGGCTACAAGCAGAGCGGCAACGGACGCGACAAGTCGCTGCACGCGTTCGACAAGTACACCGAGCTGAAGACGACCTGGATCAGGATCGACGGCAAGAGCTGACGACCCCGACGCTCCCGCTGGTCGCTGACCGCCGAGCGGGAGTTCGGTTCGGCTCGGGGTGCGACCCTCGCTTCTCTCTTCTTGGCCGGGCCTGCGGCCGGCTTGCCTCTGCCCGCATACGACTATCTCCATGACGACCATGCCCTCGGACGACGAGCTCACCGCCCTGCAGGCCACACTGAAGCAGCAGGGCGTGCACACGCTGCTGGCGCAGTTCGTCGACCTGCACGGCACGCCCAAGGGCAAGTGGGTGCCGCTGCACCAGCTGCCTTCGCTGGTGCGCACCGGCGCGGGCTTCGCGGGGCCGTCCATCTGGGGCACCGCCCTGCCCCGCACCGGCCCGCGCAGCGAGTACTACGCGCGGGCCGACCTGCGCACGCTGAGCGTCCTGCCCTGGATGCCCGGCGTCGCGCGCGTGGCCTGCGACGGCTTCGTCGCCGGCGCGCCATTCGACAACTGCCCGCGCCAGGTGCTGCGGCGCGCCATCGCGCGACTGGCCCGGCGCGGCTGGACGCTGCAGGTCGGCATCGAGCCCGAGTTCTTCCTGCTGAAGAACGAGGATGGCCGCTGGCGGCCGTTCGACGGCGCCGACCACCTGGACAAGCCGTCCTACGACCTGAAGAGCCTGCCGCGCCGGCAGCAGTTCCTGCACGACCTGCGCGGCGCGCTCGAGGCCGCCGGCATGAAGGTGCTGCAGACCGACCACGAGGACGCCCACGGACAGTACGAGATCAATTTCGAGAACGCCGAGGCGCTCGCCAGCGCCGACAACGTCACGCTGTTCAAGCTCGCGGCGCATGCGCTGGCCGAGCGCGAAGGCGCCGTCTTCTCGATGATGCCCAAGCCCTTCGCCAACCAGCCGGGCAGCGGCCTGCATTTCCACGTGTCGCTGTGGGACGGCGACCGCTGCGTCTTCGCCGACGACGACGGGCGGCCCGGCCTGTCGGCGCCCGGCGGACAGTTCATCGCCGGCGTGCTGGCGCACTCGGCGGCGCTGACGGCGCTCGCGGCGCCCACGGTCAACTCGTACAAGCGGCTGGTGGTCGGCGAATCGCTGTCGGGCACCAGCTGGGCGCCGGCCTACGTCGCCCACGGGCCGAACAACCGGACGGCCGTGGTGCGCACGCTCGACGGCCGCTTCGAATGGCGACTGCCCGACGCCAGCGCCAACCCCTACCTCGCGCTCGCCGGACTGATCGCCGCGGGGCTCGACGGCATCGATCGCGCGCTCGACCCCGGCCCCGCCTGCACCGACGACCTGTTCGCGCTCGACCTCGCGCAGATCCGCGCCCGCGGCATCCCGCTGCTGCCGCAGAGCCTGCACGAAGCCCTGGACGCGCTGCGTGCCGACGACGTGGTGCGGAGCGCGCTCGGGGAGTCGCTCGCCACCGAGTTCGACCGCCTCAAGCGCGCCGAGTGGACCGAATACGCCCGGCATGTCAGCGGCTGGGAGCTGGAGCGCTACGGCGCGCTGTTCTGAGGCCCTGGGGGCGCGGCTGGACAGTTCGTCGAACACGTTACCTGCCGGCACAGCGTCCGCGCCCGGGCGCGGCCTATGCTGGCGCGTCGCCCGCTGCGTTCCCCTGCCATGCCTGCTCCCACCCGTTCGCCCGTCACGCCCTTCATCAGTGCGGCCTTCGCTGCCGTCCTGACCGCCTGCGGCGGCGGCTCGAACGACGGGGGCACGCCCACGCCGCCCGCCTCCCCCACGCCGGCACCGACACCCGCGCCGACGCCGGCGCCAGCGCCCACGCCCACGCCTGCCCCGGCCCCGACGCCCACCCCCACGCCGAGTCCCGCGCCGACGCCCTCCCCGACGCCCGCCCCTGCGCCCACGCCCACGCCCGCGCCCGCGCCGACCCCCACGCCGACCCCGTCGCCCTCGCCTGCGCCGACTCCGGCACCGACCCCGTCGCCCGCCCCCCCCCCCC
>JBJMWE010000365.1:0-37004 GCA_045810285.1 Vitreoscilla sp.
CGTAGCTGGTGCCGCAGGTGGGGCAGGCGCGCTTGGTGGAGAACACCTTGACCGTGCCGATGCCCAGCGTCGAGTGGCCCAGCTCCATCGCGTCGGTCAGGCCATCCAGCGGCGTCAGCAGGTGCATCACGCCCTTGCCGATGTCGAGCGCCTTGGCCAGCAGCGCGCGCAGCTCGGCCTCGCGCTCCGGCGCGATGACCAGGTCGCCCACGGGCAGCTCCAGCGTGTGCTCCTTGAAGCGATCCAGGCGCGGCCACGGGTCGACCTTCAGGAATTCGCCGTCCACGCGCAGGTGCGAGTGGCCGCGGGCCTTGGCCCACTTGGCGAGGTCGGTGTAGACGCCCTTGCGCGCCACCACCAGCGGCGCGAGCAGGCCCACGTGCTGGCCGCGGTAGTCGCGCAGCAGCTGCGCGGCGATGCTCTCGACGCTCTGCGGCTTGACCGGGCTGCCGTCGTTGACGCAGTGCTGGATGCCCAGCTTGACCCACAGCAGGCGCAGGAAGTGCCACACCTCGGTGGTGGTCGCCACCGTGCTCTTGCGGCCGCCGCGCGACAGCCGCTGCTCGATGGCCACCGTCGGCGGAATGCCGTACACGGCGTCCACCTCGGGGCGGCCGGCCGGCTGCACGATGCTGCGCGCATAGGCGTTCAGCGATTCGAGGTAGCGCCGCTGGCCCTCGTTGAACAGGATGTCGAACGCGAGCGTGGACTTGCCCGAGCCCGACACGCCCGTCACCACCGTGAACTTGCCGCGCGGGATGTCGACGTCCAGCGACTTCAGGTTGTGCTCGCGCGCGTTGACGATGCGGATCGCCTCGTCGTTGGGGGTGCCCGACGCACGCCGCCGCTTGCTCACCAGGGACTGCAGGCTGGGCCCGTCGTGCGAGGCGTCGCGCTGCGCGTCGGCCGCCGCGTAGCGTGCGTGCTTCTCGCGCGCGGTGTCGGTCGGTGCGTAGCGCTCCAGCCCCAGCGTCTCCTCGTAGTCGCGCAGGGCGCGGCCCGTGTGCGAACGCGGGTTGGCCTTCAGGTCTTCCGGCGTGCCCACGCCCACCAGCTCGCCGCCGGCCTCGCCGCCCTCGGGCCCGAGGTCCACCAGCCAGTCGGCCGAGCGGATCACGTCGAGGTTGTGCTCGATGACGATCAGCGAGTGCCCGGCCTCCAGCAGCCGGCGCAGCGAGCGCATCAGCTTGGCGATGTCGTCGAAGTGCAGGCCCGTGGTCGGCTCGTCGAACAGGAACAGCGTGCCCTTCCTGGCAGCCGGCTGCTGCGGCCCCTGCGCGGCCTCGGCCAGGAAGCCGGCCAGCTTCAGGCGCTGCGCCTCGCCGCCCGACAGCGTGGGCACCGGCTGGCCAAGCTTCACGTAGTCGAGGCCGACGTCGACGATGGGCTGCAGCCGGCGGATCACCTCGCGATCATCGGCGAACAGCTGGACGGCCTCGCTGACGGTGAGCTCCAACACGTCGGCGATCGACAGCTGGCGGTCGCGGCGCACCAGGCGCGCGTCCAGCATCTCGGCGCGGAAGCGCTTGCCGTCGCAGTCGGGACAGCGGAGATAGACGTCGGACAGGAACTGCATCTCGACATGCTCGAAGCCCGAACCGCCGCAGGTGGGACAGCGGCCGTCGCCGGCGTTGAACGAGAACATGCCCGCGCCGTAGTTGCGCTCGATGGCCACCGGCGTGGTGGCGAACAGCTTGCGGATCTCGTCGAACGCGCCCACGTAGCTGGCCGGGTTCGAGCGCGCCGTCTTGCCGATCGGGCTCTGGTCGACGAACACCGCTTGCGACAGCCAGTCCGTGCCCAGCAGCGCCTCGTGCTTGCCGGGCGTCTCGGTGGGCTTGCCGAAGTGGCGCTCGAGTGCAGGGAACAGCACGTCCTGCATCAGCGTGCTCTTGCCCGAGCCGCTGACGCCGGTGACGACCACCAGTTTCTGCAGCGGGAATTCGACGGTCACGTCGCGCAGGTTGTGCTCGCTCGCGCCCTGCAGGATCAGCCGCGGCGTCGCCTCGTTGACAGCGCGGCGGATGCCCATGCCCACCTGCTTGCGCGCGCCGAGGTAGGCGCCGGTGAGCGTGTCGGCGTTCCTGGCGCCGTCCGGGTCGCCGTCGAACACGATCTGCCCGCCGCGTTCGCCGGGCCCGGGACCCATGTCGATCAGGCGGTCGGCGGCCAGCATCACGGCGGGGTCGTGCTCCACCACCACCAGCGTGTTGCCGGCGTCGCGCAGGCGCTGCATGGCCTCGACGATGCGGTGCATGTCGCGCGGATGCAGGCCGATGGACGGCTCGTCCAGCACGAACAGCGTGTTGACCAGCGAGGTGCCGAGCGCCGTCGTGAGGTTGATGCGCTGCACCTCGCCGCCCGACAGCGTGCGGCTTTGCCGATCGAGCGTGAGGTAGCCGATGCCGACGTCGTTGAGGTACTTCAGGCGCGTGCGGATCTCGTCGAGCAGCAGCTTCAGCGCTTCGTCGGGCAGGTCAGCGGGCGTGTCCAGCGTGTCGAAAAAGGTGCGCAGCCGCTCGATCGACAGCAGCATCATGTCGTGCAGGCCCAGGCCCGGCAGCGCCTCCAGCTGCGCGCGCGTCCAGTCCGTGCCGCGCGGCAGGTTGCGCCGCGACGGCGGCAGAACCGCGTCGGCCTGCGCCTTCGTGCCCACGCGCCACAACTGCGCCTCCAGCTTCAGGCGCGCGCCTTCACAGGCCGGGCACGTCGTGTAGCTGCGGTACTTGGACAGCAGCACGCGGATGTGCATCTTGTAGGCCTTCGACTCCAGGTACTCGAAGAAGCGCTTGATGCCGTACCACTGCTTGTTCCAGTTGCCGTTCCAGTTCGGCGACCCGTCGACCACCCAGTGGCGCTGCGACTCGCTGAGCTGGCTCCACGCGGTGTCGCGCGGGATGCCGGCGTCGCCCGCGTACTTCATCAGGTCTTCCTGGATCTCCTTCCAGGCCGGCGTCTGGATCGACTTGATCGCGCCGTTGCGCAGCGTCTTCTTCTCGTCCGGGATGACCAGGCCCCAGTCGACGCCGATCACGCGCCCGAAGCCGCGACAGGTCTCGCAGGCGCCGAACGCCGAGTTGAACGAGAACAACGCCGGCTGGGGGTCGCCATAGCGCAGGTCGCTCTCGGGGCAGTGCAGGCCCGTGGACCAGCGCCAGCGGATGCCGGGGTCCGCGGCCTCCGCGTTCTCCGGCAGCACGTCGACGTTGAGCCGGCCCTGGCCGCGCTTGAGCGCCAGCTCGATGGCCTCGACCACGCGCACCTTCTCCACGTTCCCGACGCGGAAGCGGTCGGCCACGACATCGAGCAGCTTGCGCTCCCCGCCCTGTTCGTCCTTGATCGTGCGCTCGCCCTGGATGCGCGTGAAGCCACTGGACGACAGCCACTGCGCCACTTCCTCGGCCGTGGTGTTGGCCGGCAGCTCGACCGGGAACGTGACCGCCACGCGCGGATCGCCGTGCGCCGCGGCACGCTGCACCAGGTCGGCGTAGATCGTCTCGGGCGTGTCGTGGCGCACCGGCAGCGCGGTGACGCGATCGAACAGCGCGGCGGCGCGGCCGAACAGCAGCTTGAGGTGATCGTTCAGCTCCGTCATCGTGCCGACCGTGGAGCGCGAGCTGCGCACCGGGTTGGTCTGGTCGATGGCGATGGCGGGCGGCACGCCTTCCACGTGGTCGACGGCGGGGCGATCCATGCGGTCCAGGAACTGGCGCGCGTAGGCCGAGAACGTCTCGACATAGCGCCGCTGGCCCTCCGCGTACAGCGTGTCGAACACCAGGCTTGACTTGCCCGACCCGCTGGGACCCGTCACGACGGTCAGCTCGCCGGTGCGGATGTCCAGATCGAGGTTCTTGAGGTTGTGCTGCCGCGCGCCGCGGATGCGGATGAGCCCGCTCATGGGAGTCCTTCCTGGGGGTAGGCGGAAGATTCTAGGGGCCCCTACTGCCAGCGCTTGTCAGCAGTCAATGGCCTTGCGCGGCGTCGGATGTTGTTGATATCCGCGGAGCCGGCCCCATTTCAGGCCGGTGGCGGCAGCGGCGACGCGCCCGTGCGTCGGAGTTCGCTTCGTCTGGACGGGCGGCGTGCTGATTCCGATCCGCTGGTTCGCACCCTCGGCGAGCCGAGTTCAGCCCCCCTCCGCCGGTGATCGGGGTCAGGCCTGTCCCCTGTCCGCGGCCACGTCTTTCGCTTTTGCCGGCTCGCGTGCGCGGACGCGGGAAAGGCCAGACCCCTCGGGTCATCGTTGCCGGAGGGGTCTGGCCTTTCCTTGACATCGCGCGACGGCGCGGACCGCCAGCGCACGCGTTTGCCGCGATGTCGAGGACAGGCCTGATCCCGGCCCCGCTCACGATCGGGGTCAGGCCTGTCCCTTGTCCGCGGCCACGTCATTCGCTTTTGCCGGCTCGCGTGCGCGGACGTGGGAAAGGCCAGACCCCTCGGCGTTCCTAGGGGCCAAGCAGCGCGCGCAGGTAGGGCGTCAGGAAGCGGCCCACGGGATCCATCTTCTCGCGCAGCGCGAGGAAGTCGTCCCAGCGCGGATACAGGCGCGACAGCTGCGGGGCCTTGAGCGAATGCACCTTGCCCCAGTGCGGGCGGCCGCCGTGGTTCAGGCAGATGGCCTGCACCGCGTCGAAGTAGCGCTCGAACGGCATCCCCACGAACTGGTGCACCGAGATGTGGACGCTGTCGCGCCCGAAGTCGGGGCTCAGCCAGATGTCGTCGCCTTTCACCCAGCGGTACTCGAGCGGGAACATCAGCGGGAACTCGCGCCGGGCAATCAGCGCCTTGATCTCGCGCAGCGCGTCGGCGCCGCGTCCGGCGGGCACCGACCACTCCATCTCGTTGAACCGCACCTGGCGCACCGTCGACAGCATCGACCAGCTCGCGTCCACCTGCTCGCTGCGCGAGATCATCGAGGCGCAGAAGCGGCTCAGCGACGGGCACCACGACGGCATCGCCCGCCCGAGCTTGCACAGCGCACCGAACGCCGTGTTCTCCAGCAGCACGTCGCTCACCCAGCGGCCGAAGCCCATCTCGTCCACAGGCGCGTCGGTGACGTTCCACTTCTTCGTCAGCACCGACTCGGTGTGCGGCAGCCAGTAGAACTCGAACGAACGGTTGGCCGCGACGAGGGCGTCGGCCTGCGCGAGGCAGTCCTCCAGGTCCATCCGGCCGCGCTCCAGCTTGAGCCGGAACGCGGGCACCAGGCGCAGGCTGATCTCGCTGAGCACGCCCAGCGCGCCGAGCGCGATGCGGCCGCCGGCCAGCAGCTCGGGGTTCTCGGCCGACGACGCGACGACCTCGCGGCCATCGGCCGTCACGAACTTCAGCGCCGCGATCTGCGTGGCGAGGTTGCCGAACCCCAGCCCCGTGCCGTGCGTGCCGGTGCTGGTGGCGCCGGCGATGGACTGCACGTTGATGTCGCCGAGGTTCTCCATCGCGAGCCCGCGTTGGGCGAGCGCGGCCCCGAGCGCGTACAGGCGCGTGCCGGCCTGCACGCGCGCGACCCGGGCCTGCGCATCGACGTCGACGATGCCCTGCATCCGGTCCAGCGAGACGATGACGCCGTCGCTGGCCACCAGCGGGCTGAACGAGTGGCCCGCGCCGGCCACGCGCACCGACGTGCCGTCACGCGCCGCGTCGGCCAGCAACTGCACGAGCTGCGCGACGTCGTCCGGCGTGCGCACCGGCGTGCCCGGACACTCGACATACCCCGACCAGTTCTTCCACATCCCGCGACCCTCGTCCTTCAGAAGAAGCAGCGGCCGTCGCCGCGATATGTGGGCGCCGTGTCGACCACGCGGCCGCCTTCGACCAGCAGCAGCTCGTTGAAGCGTTCGCACAGCTCGCCCGCCTTGGCGTGGCGGAACAGCAGCGGGTCGCCGGGCGCCAGCGACAGCCCCACCGGCAGGCGCACCGGCGTCTGCACCTCGCCCGCGCCCTCCGTGCCGACCAGCGCGCAGCCGGCCGGCAGCCAGGGCCGCGGCATGCGGTCGGCGCCGCCGGGGCCGGACGCCGGATAGCCGCCGCCCGCGCACGTGACGACGCCGGGCCTCGGCGAACGCGTGACCGCCACCGCGAAGCCCGCGGCGGGCCGTGCCTCGAACGCGCGGTAGTGGTCGAACAGCGTGGGCACGTACAGGCCGGAGCCGGCCGCGAGCTCGGTGACGCTCGCATCCCGGCGCGTGCTCTCGAAGCTGCCGGTGCCGCCGCCGTTGACGAAGCGCAGCGCGTGGCCCGCCGCCTTCAACGCGGCGACCGTCGCGCGGCGGCGTTCGTTGATCTCGGGGATCGAGCGGCGCTTGAGCAGCCGGATCACCACGCTCCTGATCGCGTGGCCGGGCACATCGTCCATCAGGCCGGCGACCTGGCTCTCGTAGCCCATCAGGCCGTCCAGCCGCAGCGACGGATGGCGGGCGATCCCGGCGGCCAGCGCGAGCGCGGCACCGGGGCCGTCCACGGGCGAACGGAGCACGCCGAAGTGCAGGCCGGGGAAGTCGGACGACATGTCGAGGTCGATCGCCAGCGGCTGCACGACGCCCTCGGCCTGGGCGACCTGCGCGATGCGTTGCACCTGTGCCGCGCTGTCCACCATCAGCGTGATCGACCGGCCGGCGCGCACCTGCGCCGCGACGGCGCGCAGGTCGTCGGGCTCGACCGACGGATAGGCGACCAGCAGGTCGTCGAAGCCGAGCGACGCGAGCCACGCGGCCTCGGCCGGCGAATAGCACATCAGGCCCTGGAACCGCGGTGACGACGCCAGCGCGCGGCGCAGGATCGCGACGCAGCGCACCGACTTCGTCACGAGGCGGATCGGCAGGTCGCCCGCGCGACGCCGCAGGTCGGCGAGATTCGCGTCGAGCGCGTCGAGGTCGACGAACGCGGCCGGCAGGTGGCGGCCGGCGAGCGCGCGGCGATAGTGGTCGTAGTCGGCGGGCGGCCGGGCGGCGCTCATGAGGCCGTTCCCCGCGCCGCGTGCGACTCGAGCGTCGCGACGAGCATGGCCTTGTACTGCGCGATCAGCTGCTCGCGCAGCGGCGATTCGAGCGCCAGCGCCAGCCGCGCGGCCGCGCCCGTCACCTCCGAGACGAGCAGCGACAGCGCGTGCACGCCGTCCCACTTCCGGCGACCGAGCAGGCGCAGCAGCGGCGCCACGAGGAATTCGGCGGTGCTGCGCGTGTCCTCCTGGTCCAGCTCGCGCAGGCTCGGGTCGCTCTGCGCGCCGGCCCACACGGCCAGTGCCTCGGGCTGGTCACGGTAGTGCGCGAAGTAGGCGTCCACCAAGTGGTCGACGGCCGCGGCGATGGGCGGGGCCTGCGGGCCGGACAGCAGCGCGTCGACGGCCTCCTGCAGCAGCTGGCGCACGCGCGCGAGATCGCGCTGCGCCAGCTCGCGGATGATGGCCGACTTCGACGGGAAGTACTGGTAGATCGAGCTGATCTGCACGCCGGCGCGGCGCGCGATCTCGCGCATCGCCAGCGCCTCCGCGCCCTGCTCCACCATCAGCCGCAGCGCGATGGCCAGGATGTTCTCCACGCGCAGGCGGCTGCGCTCCTGGCGCGGGCGGCGGCCGGGAAGGGCCGCGGGGGCCGCGGCGCTGACACGGATCGGGTTGGTCATCATTGACATATGATCAATGATCACATCATATTGTGAACATTGATCACTTTCAAGCCCGTGCCATGACGGACAAACCCGCGCCCGCATCCGCCGCCCGCCGCCCCGACCTGGGCTGGGCCGCGCTGCTGCGACTGGCCTGCGCGTACGCGATCGCCACCAACGGCACGCTGCTGATGCCGCTGTTCGTCGGCGTGCTGATGCGGCGCTTCGGCATCGGCGACGACGCCGCCACCGGCGTGGCCGCGCTCGAGATCGGCGGCATCGCCATCAGCTGCGCCGTGTTCCCGCGCTGGATCGCGCGCGTGCCGCGCCGGCTGGCGTGGCTCGCGACGTTCGGCACGCTGCTGGCGCAGGCCGCCAGCGCGTGGATGCCCAGCCTCGCGGCGGTGGGCGCGGCGCGGCTGGTCACCGGCCTGTTCGAAGGCGTGCTGTTCGTCGTGGTCGCCGCGAGCCTGTCGAACCGGCCCGCCGCCGAGCGGGCGTGGGGCGTGATCGTGCTGGCGTCGGGCGTGTTCGACTGCGCGCTGCTGGTGGGCGCGTACGCGCTGCCGCAGGCCGTCGTGCTGCAGTGGGTGTTCGTGATCGTCGCGCTCGCGTTCGCGCTGGTCGCCTGGCCTGCGGCCGCGGCCGGCGCCGACGCGGTGCCGCCGCCGACGTCCACGCAGCCGCCCCGGCACGCGATCCGCTGGCGCGTGCTGCTGCCCCTCTGGGCGGTGATGGCGCTGGTCTACAGCGTGCTGTCGGCGCAATGGGCGCTGGCCGACGTGGTGGGCCACCAGATCGGCCTGCCGCCCGAGCGCATCGGGCCGCTGCTGGCGCTGGTGTCGCTGCTGGGCACCGTCGGCGCGCTGGCCGCGTCGCACCGCCGCAGCCATGAGCGGCGCGTGCCCATCCTGTGGATCGCGCAGGCCGTGATGGCCGGCGGCGTGCTGTGGTTCTTCGTCGTGCGCGGTGCCGCCGGGTTCTTCGTGGCGCAGCTGCTCGTGTCGGCCGCGTTCTACGCCGTCACGCCGTTCCTGACGTCCCGCCTGTCCGGCCTGGACGCCGACGGCTCGCTGCTGTCACGCAGCATCGTCATCACCTTCGTGGCGGCCTTCGCCGGCACCGCGCTGGCGGGCACGGCGCTGACGCAGCTCGGCGGGCTGGGCTGCGGCCTCGCGCTGGGGGCCTGCGCACTCGTGGCGATGCCGTTCACGTGGAAGGCGTTCCGGGGCGGAACGGATCCGGGCGCGGCGGGATAGGCATCCGGCGCCGCGCGCGCGGGGCCGCGCGGCCCCGCGGCGACTCACCGCTGGCGAATACTGAAGATCGCCCCCAGACGGTTCGCCGGCAGGTTCGCGTCGCCATAGGTGGCGCCGTACAGCCGGCCGTCGGCGGCCTCGAACAGGGACTCGAGGGGGTACTGGCCGCCCGGGCCCGTGTCGAACTGGTGCACGACGTGGTAGCGACCATCGGCCGTGATCTCGTAGATCGTGCCGCAGCCCGCGCCGCCGTTGCACACGCTGGGCAGCGGGCCGCCGGTGGCGGTGGTGCCGTAGAAGCGCCCGTTGCTCGCCTGCATCAGTCCGCTCCACGGGTTGTTGCCGTCGACGCCATCGGCAGCGAAGCTGTGCATCAGGTGCTCATGGCGCTGAAGCACGCCGATGCGCCAGATGCTGCCCTGGTCGTTCGCGCCACCGCGGTTGGTGGTGCCGTAAAGGCGCCCGTCCTGGGCCTGGAGGACGGGCCCGATCGGCTCGGCCCCGTCGGCGGGCGCGCCGGCGAAGCTGTGCAGGGTCGTGACGTTGCCCTGCAGGTCCATCTTGAACACGGTGCCCCAGCCGGCGCTGCCGCCGCCCTGCGTGGTGCCGTAGAACAGGCCGTCCGTGCCCACGCTCAGGCGCGCGCGCGGCGTGGCGCCGTCCGACCCCGAGAAGCTGTGGGCGACGCTGTACTCGCCCGCCAGCGTGATGCGAAAGACGACGCCGCCGCCGTTCGCGCCGCCGGTTGCGGCGGTGCCCCAAAGCGCGCCGTCGGGCCCCGCAACGAGGCCCGGCGACGGGTTGCTGCCCGTCGCGTCGGCATCGGCGGGGAACGTGTGCAGGTATTGCACCGACCCCGTGGGCGTGACACGGAACAGGTTGGCCGGCAGTGCCGAGCTGCCCGAATCGCCGACGCCGTAGAAGTTGCCGTCCGCGGCGAGCAGCACGGGACCAGTGGGGCCGGCGCTGTTGTTCCAGCCGAAGGCGGCGAGTGTGGTCAATTGGCCGGCGGTGTCCAGGCGGAACACGGTGCCGCCCATGCCGGGCCCGTAGTTCCAGGTGGTGCCCGCCATCGCGCCGTCGGCGCTGCGAACGAGCGTGGTGTAGGGCGCGCCGCCGTCTTCGCCGTCGAAGGTGTGCACGACCCGGAAGTCGGCCACGGCCGGGCGATCGACCGCGACCGGATCGGCAGCCCGGGCCGCGGACAGCCCCGACAGCGCGACCAGCGCAGCCAGCGCGATGCGAGTGGCGGACGCGCGCGACCGCGCCAGCGTTGAACGCTTGCTCATTTCCTCGTCTCCCTGATGCTTGTTTGAGGCGGGCCATTCTTGCGTCTGCACACGACGCGGTGAAGTGCGCGTCAACTTGCCGACAGCTTGCTCGGGAGCCGCGCACGGCGGGCCCGACAGCCCTCGTGAGCGTGGGCTTGAGCAACATGCTGGGGCTGTTCGTCCTCTACAGCGTCGGCATGCCGTACGTGTCGATGGCGATGCAAAGCGTCGTGGTGGGATGGCTCGTGGGCGCCGGCCTGCGATCGCTGCGCCGCAAGCTCGCCAGGAAGAGGCCGGGCGCCTCGGGCGTTTCGCGACCCCTCCAAGTCGTCGGGACACGCCGCGCCGGCGGCCGGCGTCGCCCGCTCATTGCGAGCCGGGGCATCCGTACATCCCGCCGCAACCGAGAAAGCGCTTCAACTGCGCCGCCCTGGCCTGGGTGTAGGTGGCCTTGCAGCTGACCACCACGGAACCCAGGTCGGGGCCCCGCGCGTAGCCATCCGCCTCGAAGGTGCACGCCTTGTCCCTGAAGTCGGCCCAGGCCTGCTGGGCCGCCGCGAGCTTGGCCAGCGCCGCCGTGCCCTCGAGTTCGGAGACGAGCGCGCCGTGCACCTGCGCGAGCGCCCGTTCTTCCACCACGAGCTGGTAGCTTCCACAGATGTACTGTTCGTTGGGCCGGCCCGATTCGCACCCGCTCAGGTGATGCTGCCGGACGACGTCGATGGGCATTCCGAGACGCCTCGATGTCTCCGCCAGCGCGGGATCCTCATCGGCCCGCGCAAGCCCGTGCACCAGGCAAAGCAATGCCACGAAGGCGCGCCCGGCGCCGGCCACTGAATTCATCCTGCGTTTCACTCCCGCCTCCCCTTGTGCAGCGCCACGCGCTCCAGTTCACGTATTGCGTCGCCGGCCACCCACCGCGCGCTGCGCGCACCCGCGTCGCCGCTCGCGGGCTCGCCGGCGCGCGCGTGGGCGTCGGCCAGTATCCGCCGCGCGCAGGCCAGCGCCGCGGCGTCGAGCACCATGCTGCGCTTGCCGATGTTGCGCAGGGCCCGGTTCACGCCCTTGCGCACGAAGTGACGATCGTCCGCCGCATGCGCCCGGCGCCGCGCATCCAGCGCGCCGCGGGTCATCGGGTCTGCCGCATCACAAGACCGCCTTCGCGCTCAACGCCCCGCAAGGAAATCCTCCACCCAGGCGAAATGCTGCGCCGTGTTCAGCGCCGGCGCGTGGCCGCAGCCGGGCACCGTGATCAGCGTGGCGTGGCGGTGGCGCTCGATCATCCAGCGGGCGACCTGCGGCTCGAGCAGGTCGGAGTCGGCGCCGCGCAGCACCAGCACGGGGATGTCGAGGCGGCCCCAGGCGTCCCACTGGTCGTAGTCGTGCGGATGGTGCACGAACTGCTGCACCATCGCGGGGTCGTAGTGCGGCGTGACGCGGCCGTCGGGCAGCCGGCGCAGCGACGTCTCCACCAGGCGCCGCCACTGGGCGTCGGTGATCGGGCCGTACGGCTGGTAGACGGTGCGGAAGTACGCCTCGAGTTCGCCCACGGTGTCGAAGGCCGGCGGGCTGCCCGCGTAGGCGCGGATGCGCGCGATGGCCGGCGCAGCCACTTCGGGGCCGATGTCGTTGAGCACCAGGCGTTCGATGCGCCCGCGCAGCGCGCCCGCGGCCGCGCGCAGTCCCAGTGCGCCGCCCATCGACGTGCCCAGCCACGACACGCGATCCAGGCCGAGGTGATCGAGCAGCGCGACCGCCAGCGTCTCGTAGTGCGCGAAGCAGTACTCGCGCTCCGGGTCGCGGCTCCATTGCGAGAGGCCGCGGCCGATGGTGTCGGGGCAGATCACGCGCCAGCGGCGGGCCAGGTGCGCGGCGATGTCGTCCATGTCGCGGCCGGTGCGCGCCAGGCCGTGCCACGCCACCACCGTGTCGGCGCGGCCCGCGCCCCATTCCATGTAGTGCAGCTCGGTATCGAGCACGCGGGCGTAATGCGAGGTCGGGTTCATGGCTTGCCTCCGGGTGCCTGCCGACGATAGCGCAACGCCGGCGCGGTTTCATCGAGGTACGCCGTTACGATGCCCCGGTCGATCCGCTTTCCCCGCAGGTGCCCATGCCCCCCCTCGAGTTCACCCCGCTGCCCGTGCCGCCGTCCGTCGGCGGCGAGTCACCGTTCTGGCATCCGCGCGAGCGGGCGCTGTACTGGGTCGACATCCCCGGCCACAAGCTCAACCGCTTCGAGGTGGTCGCGTCCGCGCACAAGGAATGGTCGTTCCCGACCGACGTGTGCAGCATCGCGCCGCGGCCCGACGGCGGCGTGCTGATGGCGCGGCGCGACGGCCTGTTCCACTTCGACACCGCCACCGGCGAGAGCCAGCGCGTGCTCGCGCCGCCGTACGACGCGCGCAAGCTGCGCTTCAACGACGGCAAGGCCGACCCGCAGGGCCGCTTCTGGGTCGGCACGATCCACGACGAGCGCCTGCCGCGCGGCTCGCTGTACTGCCTCAGCCCGCACAGCCTGGACCGCATCGTCGACGAGGTGGCCAACAGCAACGGCCTGGCCTGGAGCCCGGACGGCCGCACGATGTACTGGACGGACACCAAGCTCAGCACCGTGTTCGCGTTCGACTTCGACCCGCACGACGGCAACCTGTCGCGCCGCCGCGTGTTCGCGAGCTTCCCGCCGAAGCAGGACGGCCAGCCGCTGGAGAGCTACGGCGGCCGCCCCGACGGCGGCGCCGTCGACAGCCAGGGCTGCTACTGGGCCGCCTGCTTCGAGGGCCAGCGCCTCGCGCGCTTCGCGCCCGACGGCACGCTGCTGCAGTCCGTGCCGCTGCCGGTGCGCTGCCCGACGATGCCGTGCTTCGGTGGCGACGACCTGCGCACGCTGTACGTCACCACCTCGCGCGAGAAGCGGCCCGAGGCCGAGCTTGCCGCGCAGCCCTGGGCCGGCCAGGTGCTGCAGTGCCGCGTCGACGTGCCGGGCCTGCCGACGAACTTCGCCGACGTCTGACCCGGAACCGCGAAGGGATCCGTCCACGGGTCCTCAGGACTTCCTGCGCGCGTCCAGCCATGGCGCGAGCGAGATGCGCCAGAGGTTCTGGTTGCCGTCGTCCCATGCGGCGATGCGTGCCAGGTCGGCCTCGGCCTGGGCCGGCGTTCGCGGCCAGTGCACCGGCGTCTGCCGGTCGCTCGCGAAATAGAGCGTGCGGCCGTCGGGCGCCAGCCGCGCCTCGTTGCTGTCGTTGCCCGGCAGGTTCACCGGGGCGCCGAGATCGATCGCCGCGCTCCAGCCCGCGGCTTCGCGGAACGCGATGTACAGGCGCTCGTGCTCGTCGCTGTCCGGATGCTTGGCGCTGAACACGATGAAGGACTCGTCGGGCGCCACGGTCGGATCGACCTGCTGCATCGCCGGGTCGCCGAGCACCTGCAGCACCGGCTCGCCCCACGCGCCGTCGCGCCATTGCGCGCGCCACAGCTTGAACGGCCCCTTGCCGCCGACGCGATCCATGAAGTACACGCTGCCGTCGCCCGCCACGCTGGGGCCCCAGATGCTGCTGCCGCGATTGACGGCCGCCGGCAGGCGCGCCGGCGCGCCCCACGCGGCGCCGTGGCGCTCGACGCGCCACAGGTTGCCCGACGGATGCGTCGCGTCGCCGTCGGCCAGCGGGCGGTTGGACACGAAGACCAGCGCGGAGCCGTCCGGCGCGAGCGTGGGCTGCGCGTCCATCCAGCGGCCCGAGAAGGGCGCGATGCGCGGCGTCGACCAGCCCGCGGGCGTGCGCTGCGACAGCAGGATCGCGCCATCTCGAGCGAACACCAGCATGGCGCCATCGGGCGTGAAGCTGGCGTCGGTGTCGTTCGACGGCCCCGAGACCACGCCGGGGGCGAAGACCTCGGGCAGGTCCGGCGCGGCCATGGCGGCGGCGCTGCACACGGACAGGACGACAACGGCGACGTACGTCAACGGCTTCATGCGGTGCTCCTCGCGAAGCAGCGATCGTCCCTGAACCGGCCGCGGCGCCGCAGGGCGAAAGCGACGAAGCACGGTTTGCGCGGCGTGAACGACGGCGCGGCGCTCAGGAATCGGCCGGCAGCGGCACGGACTGCAGGTCGAACGGTACGCCGGCAGGTATCGGCCCGTCGCCCGGCTTGCGATGGGTGAGCAGGCCGTACTTCGATTCGATGAACCAGACGCGCCCGCCGCTCACGACGCCCGACGACGGGTCATTCAGCCCCGCCGCCAGCGTGCGCAGCGCGAGCCGCGCGCCGTCGATGCGCGCCAGCGTGATGCGGCCGCCGTACGGCCCGGCGCCGAACGCATTGCTCTCGAACAGCACCAGGCGGCCGTCGGGCAGCGCGCGCAGCGCGTCCACGTTGTCCAGCCGGCGCGGGGCCACGAGGCGCGTCACGGCGCCGGCGCGGCCGTCGGGCGTGCGCGCGATGCGCAGCAGCGCGGGCGACGCGTCGACCAGGCTGACGATCACGTCGCCGGACGGCGCCACCGCGATGCCGTTGAGGCCGACGTACGCGCCGTGGCTGTCGCGCAGCACCGGCGCGCCGCCCAGCAGCGGGTCGTCCTTCCACACGGCGAGCGCGTCGCCGCCGGCAGCCAGCCGCAGCACGCGGGGGTGGCGCGAATCCGTGACGTAGAGGTCGCCGTGCACGTCCTGCGCGAGGTCGTTGCAGTAGCCCTCGTCGGGCAGCGGGAGGCGGCCGCGGGGGGCCCCGGTGGCGAGGTCGAAGCGCAGCAGCGCGCTCGGCGTGGACGGCACGACGGTGAAGCCGATGTCGCCGGAGCACACCCACAGCGTGCCGCGGGCGGCGTCCACCAGCACGCCCTGGGCGTTGGCCAGGCCCTGCGAGCCGGGCGGCACCAGCACGTCCGGCGCGCCGCCGTCCGGCCGCACGCGCGCCACCGCGCCCTGGCGCCAGCTGCCCACCAGGAAGCTTCCGTCGGCCGCGACGGCCAGGCTCTCGGGATACCAGTCGGCCGGCAAGGGCAGGACGGCGGCGGATTGCGCCAGGGCGGCGGCCGGGGCGAGCACGAGGGCGAGCACGGCGGCAAGACGGGACAGCGGGGGCATCTCGAACACTCCTTGGACACGGATGGCCCATTCTTGGAACAAAGCCTGATTCCAGAAAGCCGGTCAGAATTCGATCAGTCGAAAGCAGGAGTTCCGAATGGATCGCTTCACGAGCATGGCCGTGTTCGTCCGCGTCGCCGAGAAGGGCAGCTTCGCCGCCGCGGCGGCGGAGTTCGGGCTGTCGGCCACCATGGTGGCCAACCACGTGCGCAGCCTGGAGGACGCGCTCGCCGCGCGCCTGCTGGATCGCACCACGCGCCGGCACGCGCTGACCGAGATCGGCGCGGCCTACCTCGAGCGCTGCCGCGACGTGCTGGCCAGCGTGCAGGCCGCCGACCAGGTGGCCGAGAGCCTGCGCGCGGTGCCGCAAGGCCTGCTGCGCATCTCGGCGCCGGTGTCCTGGGGCACGCACCGGCTGGTGCCCGTGCTGGGCGACTACCTGGCGCGCCATCCCGGCGTGCGCGTCGAGCTGAGCCTGAACGACCGCGTCGTCGACCTGGCCGAGGAAGGCTTCGACTGCGCCTTCCGCTCCGGCGACCTGGCCGGCGACGCGCCGCTGGTCGCGCGCCCGCTGCACCGCGCCCGCATGCGGGTGGCCGCCAGCCCCGCGTACCTCGAACGGCACGGCACCCCGCGCACGCCGCAGGAACTCGCCGGCCATGCCCTGCTGGGCTTCGCGCCCTGGGGCGCCGCGCCGGTGCTGCGCTTCGAGCGCGCGCACGAACGCGCGAGCGTGCCCGTGCGCGGGCCGCTCGTGATCAACAACGGCCAGGCGCTGCTGGTGGCCGCGCTGGCGGGCATCGGCGTGGCGGTGCAGGCCGATGCGCTGCTCGATCCCGCCATCGAGCGCGGCGAACTCGTGCCGTTGCTGGTGGACTGGAGCCTTCCGTCGCGCGCGCTGCACGTGCTGCGCCTGCCCGAGGCGCGCCCCAGCGCGAAGCTGCGCAGCTTCGTGGACTTCGTGGTCGAACGGCTGGGATAGCGCCGCGGGCGCGGCACTACACTGCGACACCGACCCGTCCTTCGCGCGTCCGGCTCGCCACGATCGAGCAACAAACCGGCACGGTCGCGCAGGCAGACTGCGCGCCACGCGATGCCCCCGGGCCGCACAACGACATCCACGGAGCAGACGATGCGCTTGAAGATCTGGGCCGCCCTCGCGGCGACCTCCCTGACCCTGTCCCTGCTGGGCGGCTGCGGCAACGACGATGCGAACGAGGGCTCTGTGCGCATCGTGAACGCGACCACCGACTACAGCTCCATCGATCTGTACACCGAGGACGCCAACGGCAACGACAGCCTGGTCGTCGGCGGCACGGCGGCGGGCCAGGTCAGCGCCTACACCGGCGTCAAGCGCGGCGCGAAGACGTTCGAGATCAAGAGCGGCGCATCGGCCGGCAACGCCTCGTCGGCCACGGGCAACGTGACGATCGACGACCACTTCACGCTGGTCAGCTACATCACCGGCAACACGCTGCAGACGGTGTTCATGAGCGAGGAGGAGAAGAACCCCAGCTCCGGCAACGCCAAGCTGCGCGTACTCAACGGCGCGTCGACGGAAGCCGGCAACGTCGACGTCTACCTGTCGCAGAACAAGTGCGGCGCCCTGTCCACGACGGACACGGCGTTCGTCTCCGCCGTGGCGGCCCCGACCGCTGGCGGCGCGTTCACGCAGGCCTACAGCCAGGTCACGGCCACGTCGGCCGGCACCACGTGGAACCTGTGCGTCACCGCCAACGGCGACAAGAGCAACGTGCTCCTGGACATCCCCACGTTCACGCTGAAGGACCAGCAGGTCTCCACCCTGATCCTGACACGCACCCCGGGCGGCGTGCTGTTGAACGCGGCGCTGCTGAACCAGCAAGGGGCGCTGACGCCGTTCGCCAATTCGATCGCCCGCGTGCGCATCGTCGCCGACGCTGCGGCGACGGGGAACGTGGCCGGCACCGTGTCGGCCACCGTCAACGGCGTGTCGCTCGCCGGCGATGCGGTGTCGCCGTCCATCAACGACTACGTCACCGTGCCGTCGGGCGCCGTCAGCGGCACCTACCAGATCAACGACACGACGATCAGCGGCGCGGCGCTGGCCGATCTCGTGGCGGGCACCGACTACACGCTGTTCATCGGGGGCACCATCTCGGCGCCCACCATCACGCTGATCAAGGACAACAACACGCCGTCCACCAGCTCGTCGCTGCCTGTCGAGGCCCGGGTGCTCAACGGCGTGAACGGCATCAACGGCACCGTGACGGTCAACGCAGGCGGCAAGCAGGTCGGCAGCAACGTCGCCTTCGGCGCCGCGTCGACTTACACCCCCATCACGGCCTTCGCCGGCACCGCCACGCTCAACGTGTCGATCGGGGGCGTGGCCCAGCAACCCCAGATCAACCAGACGTTCACGAGCGGCGGCGTCTACACCATCCTCGTCTACGGCGATTCGACATCGCCGCAGATCGTGATCCACCAGGACAACTGAACACGTCCTGTCTCCCGACCAGGAGGTCGACCATGCCCGACGCGGCAAAGTCGACCCCCACGCTCGCTGGCGCTCGCTGCCCCCCGAGGGGGCCGGCCGCGACCGGCCCGGCAGAGCCGGTTCCGGCGCTCCCTTGGATCTGGAGACCGCCAGACGAGCGGCAGCGCCGGGCAGTGTGAGGCGCGGGGGTGGCGCAGAATCGCGGATCCGTGAACTGCGAGCGACCTGTTGACCATGGCCAATGCCAATCTCTACGCCCAGCTGCGTCCGCACTTTCCTGCGCGGCTGGATGACGTCGCCATCGAGACCGCCGACGCGCCGGCCAGCCATGAGGGGCATCCGTTCACGCCGCTGCACTACACGTGGCGCGACCTCGAGCGCGGCAGCGCGCGCATCGCCAACCTGTTCGCCGACCTCGCGCTGCCCGCCGGCGCGCGCGTGCTCGCGCACGTGGACAAGTCCGTCGAGGCCATGATGCTGTACCTGGCCACGCTGCGCGCGGGGCTGGTGTTCGTGCCGCTGAACACGGCGTACCAGGCGAGCGAGGTCGAGTACTTCGTGGAGAACGCTTCGCCGGCCGTGGTGGTGTGCGCCCCGCGCAACTTCCCGTGGATCAGCCGCATCGCTTTCGCGCGCGGCACGCGCATGGTGCTCACGCTGGGGGACGATCGCTCCGGCAGCCTGCTGGAACGCGCCGCGCAGATGGGCGACGAGTTCGAGACGGTGGCGCGTGCGCCCGGCGACGTCGCCGCCATCCTCTATACCAGCGGCACCACGGGCCGCAGCAAGGGCGCGCAGCTGACGCACGGCAACCTGTTCGCCAACGCCGACACGCTGCACCGGTTCTGGCACTGGAAGGAAGGCGAGCAACGCGACGTGCTGATCCACGCGCTGCCGATCTTCCACATCCACGGCCTGTTCGTGGCGTTGCACGGCATGCTGCGGGCCGGCGCGAAGCTGGTCTGGTTCCACAAGTTCGATCCGCTGGGTGTCATCGCACGCCTGCCCGACGCCACGATGTTCATGGGCGTGCCCACGCTGTACGTGCGCATGCTGGCGCAGGCGGCGCTGGAACCCGGGGCATGCAAGGGCATGCGCCTGTTCATCAGCGGCTCGGCACCGCTGCTGGCCGACACCTTCGTCGCGTGGCGCGAGCGCACGGGCCACGTGATCCTCGAGCGCTACGGCATGAGCGAGACGGTGATGATCACGTCCAACCCGTACCGGCCCGAGAGCGCGCGCCAGCCGGGCACGGTGGGCGTCGCGCTGCCGGGCGTCGGCGTGCGCGTGCAGGACGAGCAGGGCCGGAACTGCCCCGCCGGCGAGATCGGCGGCATCCAGGTCAAGGGCCCGAGCGTGTTCGCGGGCTACTGGCAGATGCCCGAGAAGACGCGCGAGGAATTCACCGCCGACGGCTGGTTCCGCACCGGCGACGTCGGCCGGCTGGACGCGCATGGCGTGCTGACGCTGATCGGGCGCAGCAAGGACCTGATCATCAGCGGCGGCTTCAACGTCTATCCGGCGGAGGTGGAGGGTTTCATCAACGACCTGCCCGGCGTGGCCGAATCGGCCGTGGTGGGGGTGCCGCACGCCGACTTCGGCGAGGCCGTCGTCGCCGTGGTGGTGGCGCGCGACGGCGCGGCGCTGGTGCCGGCGGAGGTCGTCGCGGCGCTGAAGTCGTCGATCGCCAACTTCAAGGTGCCCAAGCACGTGCGCGTGGTCGAGGCCCTGCCCCGCAACACGATGGGCAAGGTGCAGAAGAAGCTGCTGCGCGAGGAACTGGCGGCGCTGTTCGCATGACGTCCCGAGCATTGCCCGAGGGCTGGCGCGCCACGGCCTGCCCGCGCTGCGGCGGCGCGTTCGAATGCGGCGTGGGCGCCGATCGCGCGACGCCGTGCTTCTGCGTGGCGTACCCGCTGGGCGCCGCGCGCCTGGCCGAACTCCGCGCCCGGTGGTCCGACTGCCTGTGCGCCGGCTGCCTGGCGGCGCTCACTGCCGACCCGGAGCTGCGGTCATGAGTGCTGCCCGGCCGCCCAAAGTCGCTCGCAGGGCCGCGCGCAGTGCGGAGGCTGCCCGATGACCACCGACCTGCGCCGCGTCGCCGCACTGACGCTGGATCTGGACGACACGCTGTGGCCCGTGCGTCCCACGCTGGCGGCCGCCGAACAGGTGCTCGCGCGCTGGCTGCGCGAGCACGCGCCGGCCACCGCGCAGGGCATGCCGCCGGCCGCGATGCTCGCGTTGCGGGCCCAGGTCGCCGATGAGCACCCGCACTGGGGCCACGACCTCAGCGCGATCCGGCTGGAGACCCTCCGGCGCGCGCTGCGCCGCCACGGCGACGACCCGGCACTGGCCGAGCTCGCCTTCGACGTCTTCTTCGAGGCGCGGCACGCCGTCACGCTGTATGACGACGTGCTGCCCGGGCTCGAGCGGCTGGCCGCGCGCTTTCGGCTCGTCGCGGTCAGCAACGGCAACGCCGAACTGCATCGCGTGGGGCTGGACCGCTTCTTCGCGGGGTCGGTGTCGGCGCGCCTGCACGGCGCAGCCAAGCCGCATCCCTCGATCTTTCGCGCGGCATGCGAAGCCGCCGGCGCGACGCCGCAGCAGGTACTGCACCTGGGCGACGACCTGGACACCGACGTCGGCGGCGCGCTGGCCGCCGGCCTGCACGCGGGCTGGATCTGCCGGCCCGACGGCGCGCACGCGGCGGCTGATCCGCGCGCCGGCGCGCATCGCTTCGCCGACCTGCTCGAGGTGGCGCGGGCGTTGGGCGTCTGATCCCCGTCATCCTGCGCGCAGTCGCAGGATCCACGCTCGCCGAGGCGTCGCTCCGTGCGCAGGAGCATCGACAGGGCCGGCATCGTGGCAGGGGTGGATCCTGCGACTTCGCGCAGGATGACACCGTGTTGATGGGGCGCTCCGCTCCGGCGAAGAACCAGTAAAAAAGCCGGCGGGGCACGCCGGCTGTTTCGCCATGGGCCACGCGCCTATTGCTGCACGGCGCCGCTGTCGTTCTGGTTCTGTTGGTCGGGCGGCACCTGCACGCGCGGCGGCGTGTTGCCGTTGTTGCCCTGCGGGCCCGGGAAGCCACGGCGGCCCGTCAGCGACGCGGAGCGGCCGAAGCCGCCGCGCATCGCGGGCTGCACGCCCTGCTGCGGCATCTGCGCTTGGGCCTGCGGTTGCATCTGCGGCTGCATCTGGGGCTGCATCTGCGGCGGCGCGGGCGGCTGTTGCTGCATCTGCAGTTGCGCGGCATCGGGCTGCGAAATGGCGGGCTGCAGCGAGCCGGTCTCCGCGGCCGCCGGCTCGGGCAGCTGCAGCGAGAACGCGCTCGGGCCGCCCTGCGGGCCGAACTCCGCGCCACGCTTGCTCACCGAAAGCAACGAAGTGTTGCCATCGATGGTGGCGCCGACCCGCCACGTGCGCGCCGGCTGGTTGTCGAGCGAAACGATGGCGAAGCCGCCCTCGGGCGTGCCGGCCGGCGGCGCGATGACGCCCACGAGCTGGAAGCGCGAGCTCTCGGGCGGCGGCGTGTTGGGCGCATTGCTGGGCACGACGACCGCGCCGAACAGGCGTTCCATCGGCCCATTGGCGGCGACCACCTGCGGCGCCTGCGCCCCGGGGGGCACCGGTCGCGTGGCGGCGAAGATCTTCATGGCCCAGAACGCGGTGACGGCCGCCACCAGGGCCCAGACGAAAAAGCCAGTCCAGCGGGAACTCATGCGCGGATTATGATTCAAGACTTGCTGGAATCGGCCCATCGGGATCTTTCATGAACCAAGCCCTCATTGCACGACGCCATTCGCGCGGCTTCACGCTGCTCGAACTGATGGTCGTGATCGTCATCATCGGCGTGCTCGCGGCGCTCATCGCGCCCAAGGTGCTGGAGAAGGTCGGCCAGGCCAAGGTCACGGCCGCGAAGTCGGACATCAACAACCTCATGAACGCGTTGAAGATGTACAAGCTCGACAACGGCCGCTACCCCAGCCAGGACCAGGGCCTGCAGGCGCTGGTGAGCAAGCCCACCACGGGCAGCGTCCCCGGCAACTGGAAGGGTTACCTCGACAAGCTCAAGGACGACCCCTGGCAGCACCCGTACCAGTACGCCAACCCGGGCACCCACGGAGAACTCGATGTGTTCAGCTTCGGTGCCGACGGGCAGCCCGGTGGTGAAGGCGACGACGCTGACATCGGCTCCTGGGATCAGTAAGCCGCGCCGCGCCGCGGCCGGTTTCACGCTGCTGGAGCTGATGATCGTGCTGGTCATCGTGGCAGTCAGCGCGGGCCTGGTCTCGCTGGCCTTGCGCGACCGCTCCCAGAGCCATCTCGAGACCGAGGGCGCGCGGCTGTCCGCGCTGCTCGAGACCGCCCGCACCCAGTCACGCATCATCGGCACCGACGTCAGCTGGAAGCCCGTCGACACCGGCGGCTTCGAATTCGACGGCCTGCCGTCGGCGGCGGCCAAGGAGCTGCCCAGCCACTGGCTGGACGGCGACACCAAGGCCACCATCGTCGGCGCGACCCGGCTCAAGCTCGGCCCCGAGCCGCTGCTGCCCGCGCAGCGCGTGGTGCTGCACCTGGGCGACCGCGACCTGGCGGTGGGCACGGACGGACTGACGCCGTTCCAGATCATCGACACCGCCACCGAGGCGCCTGCGCAATGACGCGCCCGCCGCGCGCCCGCGCCACCGGCTTCACGCTGATCGAGGTGATGGTCGCGCTCGCGATCGTCGCCATCGCGCTGGCCGCGGGGTCGCGCGCCGCGAGCTCCGTCGTCGACACCTCGCAGCGACTGAACGACGTGGTGCTGGGCCAGTGGTGCGCCGACAACCAGCTCACCGAGATGCGCCTGCTCGACCAGGTGCCGCCGATCGGCAAGACGTCGTTCGCCTGCACGCAGCTGGGCCGCGAGTTCAAGGGCACGCTCGTCGTCAAGAGCACCCCCAACCCGAGCTTCCACCGCGTCGACACGATCGTGTCCGACACCGACGGCCGCCAGCTGGTCACGATCTCCACCGTGATGGGGCACTGATGGACCGCCGCGCGCGTTCGACGGGCTTCACGCTGGTGGAGGTGATGGTGGCGCTGGTCATCATGGCGCTGCTGTCCGCGCTCGCGATGCGCGGCATGGACGCGCTGATGCGCGCCAAGGATTCCGCGCTGGCGTCCACCGACCACACGCTCAAGCTCAACACCGGCATGTCCCAGTTCGAGTACGACATGTCCATGGTGGTGGACAGCAAGGTGCTGCCCCAGGCCATCATGTTCGACGGCGCCACGCTGCGCATCGCGCGCCGCACGCCGCAAGGCATCCAGCTGGTGCTGTGGACGCTGCAGGACCACCGCTGGCAGCGCTGGGCCAGCGCGCCGGTGACCCGCCTGGCCCAGCTCACCGACGCCTGGATGCGCAGCCAGCAATGGGATGCGATCCGCGGCAGCGCCATCACGGTGCTGGAGAACGTGGACGATTTCCAGGTCTACGTCTGCAATCCGGCCGCGGCCAACATCGCGGGCTGCAGCTGGAACAACGTGCAGTCGACGCAGGGCGCAGCGCAGCAACAGCAGCAGCAATGCCTTCCCCCTGCCACGAATTGCCCGCCGCCCGTCGCCACGCTCCAGCCCAACGGAATCCGCATCACGCTGAAGGTGGCCCAGGGCGAGATCATGCGCGAGCGCGAGCTGCCGCGCTTCGGGGGATGACATGACGCCGCGTCCGACCGCTCGCCGCCAGCGCGGCGCCGCCCTGCTGCTGGCCCTGCTGATCATGACGCTCGTGGCCACGCTCGCCGCCGGCATGGTGTGGCTGCAGTGGCGCGGCATCGAGGTGGAGACGGCCGAGCGCGCGCGCGGGCAGGCGCAGTGGCTGCTCAACGCCTCGCTGGACTGGGGCAACCTGATCCTGAAGTCGTCGATCCGCCGGACCCACAACGACGACGACCTGGGCCAGCCGTGGGCCACGCCGCTGGCCGAGACCAAGCTCTCGAGCTTCCTGTCGGCCGACGGCCGCCATTCGGACGACAGCGGGCCGGAGGCCTACCTGTCCGGCCAGATCACCGACGCGCAGTCGAAGTACAACCTGTACAACCTCGTCGTCTTCGGCCAGAGCACCGGCAAGAACACCGAGATCGTGCGGCTGCAGACCTTGTTCCAGGCGATCGGCGTGTCGCCGGACGTCGCCACGACCATCGCCACCAACCTCCGCGCAAGCGAGAGCGCGCAGCAGAACGCGGCCAACACGGGCACCCAGGTCGACCCCGCGGCCATGCTGATGCCCGTGGAACTGCGCGACCTGGCCTGGTACGGCATCGATCCGAAGGTCATCAAGCAGATGGAGCCCTTCGTGCAGATCATCGCGTTCACGCCGCTGCAGGTGCAGGGCGCGGTCGGCGCCCCGAACATGGCCATCAACGTCAACACGGCGCCGGCCGAGGCGATCATGGCCGGCTGCCCGGGCCTCTCGCGCGCCCAGGCGGAGCAGCTGATCCTGCAGCGCCGCCAGCGGCCGTTCGACGATGCGCAACAGCTCGCCGCGACGCTCAAGGGCTCGCGCACCGGGCAGTTGCCCTGCGACGGCCAGAACAGCCAGCCGGGGCTGCTCCTGGACGTCAAGTCGTCCTTCTTCGAGATCTACGGCCAGCTGCGCTACGAGCAGCACGTGATCCGCGAGCGCTCCGTCATCTACCGCAAGGACCAGTTCACCCCGGTGCAGGTGCTGCGCCGGGAACGCCTCCCGCCCGACGCGACATGAGCGGCGTCGACCCCGGATACCGCGAACGAGGGATTGCCCGGCGCGCCGCGGTTTCGCCGCTCGCGTATTCCCGCAGCACCGTGTGACACAAAGTCGCCGGAACCGCCACCGCCACAGGTCACAATACGCCCATTTTGCTCCCGGCACACCCCTGCTGCACGGGGCGTCGCCCGTGTTCACGCGCAGGCGGTAAATTCGCACCAAACCATGTCCACGCTGATCATCCTGCTCGCAGCCCAGCCCCGGCTCGCCGACTCGTCGGCCGCTGGCCATGGCGCGCCCGCCGAGTTCGACTACGTGCTGAGCATCGACGGCCAGCGCGTGACGGATCGCGGCCGCGCGCCGGCGTCGGCGCTGCCGCGCGCGGCGCTGGTGGTGGCGGTGCTGCGCCCGGGCGACGTGGCGTTCCAGCACGTGGCCATCCCCAAGGCGCCCGCCGCCCGCATGCGCGCGGCGCTGGTGGGCGTGATGGAAGAGGCGCTGCTCGAAGACGAGGACGACGTGCACCTGGCGCTGGCGCCCGACGCCAAGCCGGGCGGCGAGCATTGGGTGGCGGTCGTCAACAAGCCGTGGCTGCGCACGCAGCTCGACGCGCTGGAAGCCGGCGACGTGCCACTCGATCGCGCGGTGCCGTCGTGGTGGCCGGACCAGGGCGTCGCCGGACACACTTTCCGCGAGGGCGGCCCGGACGATCCGGCCCAGCTCGCCTGGCGCGACGACGCGGGCGTGCTGTGCGTGCCGCTGGCCAGCCCCGTGGCGCGTGCGCTGCTCACCTCGCTGGCCGAGGACACCGTCGTGCGCTGGACGGCCACGCCCGACACCGCGCTGGACGCCAGCGAATTCGTCGGCATGCCCGTGGCCACGGTCACCGACGAGGAACAGGCGCTGCGCGCCGCGCGCGCCGGCTGGAACCTGCTGCAGTTCGACCTGCAGCCGCAACGCCGCGGCGTCAAGCTCGCGCGCGACCTCGCCGTGCGCTTCGCGTTCGACCCCGCCTGGCGTGTGACGCGGCGCGGCCTGCTCGCGCTGGTCGTCGTCTTCCTCCTGGGCCTGAACGTGCGCGCGCTGCAGGAAAGCCACCGCATCACGCAGAAGAAGGAAGCCCTGACCGCCGCGGTCAAGGAAGCCTTCCCCAACCTGAAGAGCCTCTACGACCCCGCCGGCCAGGCGCAGCAACAGATCGACCAGCTGCGCGCGGCCGCCGGCCGTCCGGGCGATGGCGACATCGAGACGCTGCTGCAGGCCGCCGAATCGGCCTGGCCCACCGGCAAGTCGCCGATCGAGAGCCTCAAGTTCGAGCCCGGCCGCCTGACGCTGCCCGCCACCGGCTGGACGCCGCAGGAGATCGAACGCTTCACCACCCAGCTGCGCGCGGCCAACGTCGACGTGCGGTCGGCGGACGCCGGCAAGCTGCAGCTGAGCCATCGCCAGCCGTCGGCCGGAGCGAGCAGGAAATGAGCGACGCACGGCCGCCCGCAAGCGCTCGCACCGAAGTGCGCAGCACGAAGGTTTCACAGTGACGACCCTCACCGATACCCGCAACCAGCTGCTCGCGCGCTACGCCAGGCTCGACGCGCGCGAACGCCAGATGGTGGTCATCATCGTGGCGGCCGTCACGTTCCTCATCGTCTGGCTCGCGCTCGTGCGGCCCGCCATGAACACGCTGGCCGCCGCGCCCGTGCTGCGCGCGCAGGCCGACGCGCAGCTGCTGCAGATGCAGGCCATCGCGAACGAGGCCAGGCAGCTGCGCGCACTGCCGCCGGTGCCGCCCTCGGTGGCCGAGCAGGTGCTCAAGTCGGCCACCGACGAGCTGGGCGGCAAGGCCAAGATCTCGGTGCAGGGCGAGCGCGCGACGCTGTCGGTCACCGGCATCAACGGCGAGGAGCTGCGCAAGTGGCTGCTCCAGGCCCGCGGCGGCGCGCGGGCGCGCCCGGTCGAGGCCAACCTGATGCGCGCCGGCAACGGCTACAACGGCACGCTGGTCGTGTCGATCGGCTCCCAGCAATGATGGCCATGCTCGCCTCCTTGCTCGCACCGGGGCGCCGCGCATGAGCGTCATCCGGCTGCGCTCGGACCGCGCACCGCGGGGCTTCGCGCCCTCGCGGTTCTCGAAGTCGCCCGAAGAAGGCCAGGTGCGGCTGCTGCGGCGCCAGCGCTCGCTCGCGATCGTCGGCGCGCTCGTCGGCCTGGTGATCGGCAGCGTCGCCTTCCTGCCCGCGAGCCTGCTGGCCGGCGCGGTGGCCAGTGCCACCGACGACCAGTTCCTGCTGGCCGAGGCCGAAGGCACCATCTGGAACGGCAGCGCCATCACGGTGCTGACCGGCGGGGCCGGCAGCCACGACGCGTCGGTGCTGCCCACGCGCCTGGAGTGGACGCTGCGCCCGCGCCTGAACGGCTTGTCGCTGCACCTGACCCAGGACTGCTGCCTCGCGCACGGCCTGGACCTGACCTTGCGCCGCACGCTCGACGCCTGGCAGGTGGACGTCATCAGCCCCGACGAACGCAACACCCCGCGGGAGGTGCCGGTGGTCAAGTCCATGCCCGGCGAGCATGGCGCCGACGCCGGCATGCTGGCGGCGCTCACGCCGGTGGGCCAGTGGCCGATGGGTTGGCTCGAGGGCCGCGGCTTCCCGTGGAACACGATCCATCCCGGCGGCGTGTTGACGCTGTCGACGCGCAACCTGCAGTTCACGCTGCAGGGCGGCCATTGGCGCACACTCGGCAGCGCGCAGGTGGAGATCCGCCAGGCCTCGTCGCGGCTGACGACGCTCGACTCGCTGGGCACCTACCGCGTGCTGATCCAGCCGGACCCGAGCACGCAGGTCAAGCCGGGCGAAGGTGCGTCGCGCTCGCTGGTGTGGATCTCGACCATCGACGGCGCGTTGATGATCGACGGGCGCGGGCTGATCGGCGCCAACGGCTTCCGGCTGCGCGCGGAGGCGCACGCGGCCCCGGGCAGCGAGGCCGCCCTCGACAACTTGCTGAATCTCATCGGACGCCGCAACGGTGCATCGTCCGCCATCTCGATCGGGTGATCATGGAACGAAACTTGACTTACCGCCTGAACGCGACCTCGATCGCGATCGCCCTGCTCGCCGCTTCCGCCACGACGCTCGTCCAGGCCGCCCCGCGCAAGGGCGCGCCCGCGCAGGCGCCCGGCGACGCCGCGGCCGCCGCCGACGACGCGGCGGTGCCCACGTCGCGCTCGCGCGGCACGCCCGTCACGCTGAACTTCGTCAACGCCGACATCGAGGCCGTCTCGCGCGCCATCGGCGCCATGCTCAACCGCGACATCCTCGTCGACCCGCGCGTCAAGGGCAACATCACCGTCTACAACGACAAGCCGCAGCCGCTCGGCGAGGCCTATCGCAACTACTTGTCCGCGCTGCGCGGGCTGGGCTTCACGGTGGTGGAGTCGGGCGGCTTCCTCAAGGTGGTGCCCGAGGCCGACGCCAAACTGCAGACGAGCACCGTCTCGGTCGGCGCGCCGTCGCAGCGCGGCGACGTCGTGCTGACGCAGATCTTCAAGCTCAACTACGAGAACCCGAACAACCTCGTGGCGGTGCTGCGCCCGCTGATCACCGCCAACAACACGATCAACGCGAGTCCCGGCAACAACTCGCTGGTCATCACCGACTACGCGGACAACCTGCAGCGCCTGGGCAAGATCATCACGGCCCTCGACCAGCCCGCCGGCGGCGAGTTGCAGGTCGTGCAGCTGAAGAACGCCGTCGCCTCCGACGTCGTGCAGACGGTGCAGAAGCTGCTGGACGCCTCGAACTCCTCGGTGCCGGGCGTGCCGGGCCAGAGCAGCGCCGCCTCGGTGATCGTCGAGCCGCGCAGCAATTCGCTGATCGTGCGGGCCAGCAACCAGTCGCGCATGGCGGCGGCGCTGTCCATCATCGACAAGCTCGACCAGCCGGTGAACGGCGGCGGGCCCGCCGGCAACATCTGGGTGGTCTACCTGAAGAACGCGGACGCCGTGAAGGTGGCCGAACTGTTGCGCGCCGCGGTCTCGGCCAACGGCGGCGGCAACGGCAGCGGCGGCGGCAGCCCGACCGGCGGCACCGGCGGCGGGTCGACCTCCGACGGCCGCACGTCCATGACGCAGAACCCGAACGCGCCGTCGGGCACCTCCGGCACGGCCGGCGGCGCCTCGGCGCAGTCCACCACCCCGGTGGCCGCGTCCGCGCGCCCGTCCACCGGCGGCCAGGTGCAGGCCGATCCGGCCACCAACTCGCTGATCATCACGGCCTCCGAGCCGGTGTACCGCCAGATGCGCCAGGTCATCGACCAGCTGGACGTGCGGCGCGCGCAGGTCTACGTCGAGTCGATGATCGTCCAGGTCGACGCCACCAAGGCGGCGCAGGCCGGCATCCAGTGGCAGGGCCTGTTCGGCGCCGGCACGTCCTACGTGGGCGGCGGCACCAACTTCAGCAACTCCAACGGCGCCGGCAACATCATCAACCTGGCGGTCGCGGGCGGGTCCCTGTCCTCCGGCTCCACCAGCAGCGGCACGTCGACGGCGGTGCCCTCGGCCAACGTCAGCGGCGGCCTGAACGTCGGCTTCGTGCCCAAGATCAACGGCATCTACACGCTGGCCGCGCTGGCCAACTTCCTCGAGACCAACGCCGGCGGCAACGTGCTGGCCACGCCCAACATCGTGGCGCTCGACAACGAGGAAGCCAAGATCGTCATCGGCCAGAACATCCCGCTGACGACCGGCAGCTACACCAACACCGGCAGCAACTCGAGCTCGGTCAACCCGTTCCAGACGGTGGAGCGCCAGGACATCGGCATCACGCTGCGCATCCGCAGCCAGATCGGCGAGAACGGCACGATCCGCATGACGGTGTACGAGGAGAATTCGGCGCGCGATGCGAACTTCGCCACCAACCAGATCACCACCAAGACCTCGGTGGAGACCTACATCACCGTCGACGACGGCGCGATGGTGGTGCTGGGCGGCCTGACGCGCGACGAGTACGGCGACACCAGCGACGGCGTGCCCGTGCTGTCGTCCATCCCCATCATCGGCAACCTGTTCAAGAGCTCCACGCGCACGCGCCGCAAGCAGACGCTGATGCTGTTCCTGCGCCCGATCGTCATGCGCGACCAGAGCGACGTGAACAAGCTCACCGTCGACCGCTACAACGCCATCCGCCAGCAGCAGCAGAGCTTCCAGCCGGACACCAGCTGGGTGATGCGCATCAACGACACCCCGGTCGTGCCGCCGGTCAAGGCCGACACGCAGGTCGACCCGAACGTGCCGCACGATCCGGCAACGGATTCGGTGAAGCTGCCCACCATCACGCCGGTGCCCGACATGCGCCGCGTGCCGGCGCCGCCGGTGGCCCCGCTGATCCCCGTCAAGCCGGCACCTGCCACGCCGCAGGGCTCGACGCAGCCCAGCGCGCCGCCGCCGGCGCCTGCCGCATCGCAAGGCCAGTAAGGCACCGGAGGCCAGATCATGGGCGCACGCCATCCCCTGCCCTACGCCTGGGCCAAGACATATTCGGTGCTGATCGAGGACGACGGGCGCGAGCGCGTGCTGCACGTCAGCGACGGCACCTCGCGCCAGGCGCTCGCCGAGGTGCTGAGGCTGCACGCGGTCGACCGCATCGAGAGCGAGGCGCCCGCGGCGCTGCAGACGCGCATCGCCCAGGCCTACTCCGGCGGCCAGGGCAGCGCGGCATCGGTCGTCGGCGAGGTCGAGAGCGCGGTCGACCTGTCGCGCATGATGCAGGAGCTGCCGGCGGTCGAGGACCTGCTGGAGGCCTCCAACGACGCGCCGATCATCCGCATGCTCAACGCGCTGCTCACCCAGGCGGCCAAGGACGGCGCGAGCGACATCCACATCGAGCCGTACGAACGCAGCTCGTCGGTGCGCTTCCGCGTCGACGGCACGCTGCGGGAGGTGGTGCAACCCAACAAGGCGCTGCACGCGGCGCTGATCTCGCGCCTGAAGATCATGGCCGAGCTCGACATCTCCGAGAAGCGCCTGCCGCAGGACGGCCGCATCTCGCTGCGCATCGGCGGCCGCGCCATCGACGTGCGCGTGTCCACGCTGCCGTCGGCCCACGGGGAGCGCGCGGTGCTGCGTCTTCTCGACAAGGGCGAGCAGAAGTTCAGCCTCGAGGGGCTGGGCATGAGCGGCGACACGCTCGACAAGTTCAACCGCCTCGTGCAGCAGCCCCACGGCATCGTGCTGGTCACCGGCCCCACGGGCTCGGGCAAGACGACCACGCTGTACGCGTCGCTCACGCGCCTGGACACCCGCAGCTCCAACGTGCTGACCGTGGAGGATCCGGTCGAATACGAGCTGGCGGGCATCGGCCAGACGCAGGTCAACCCGAAGATCGACCTCACCTTCGCCAAGGCCCTGCGCGCGATCCTGCGCCAGGATCCCGACGTGGTGATGATCGGCGAGATCCGCGACTTCGAGACGGCGCAGATCGCCATCCAGGCCTCGCTGACGGGCCACCTGGTGCTGGCCACGGTCCACACCAACGATGCCCCGTCGACCGTCGCCCGCCTGATCGACATGGGCGTCGAGCCCTTCCTCCTCAGCTCGTCGCTGCTGGGCGTGCTGGCGCAGCGCCTGGTGCGCAAGCTGTGCGAATACTGCAAGCGCGAGGACGAGCACCACCGCTGGCACCCCGTCGGCTGCGAGCACTGCGCGAACTCCGGCTACAAGGGCCGCACGGGCGTCTACGAGCTGATGGTGGTGGACGAGACGGTGCAGTCGCTGATCCACGGCCGCGCCGCGGAGCAGGACCTCGTCAAGGCGGCCGTGGCCAACGGCATGCGCTCCATGCGCGACGACGGCGAGCGGCTGGTGCGCGAAGGCATCACGTCGCTGGAAGAAGTCGTCCGCGTGACGCGCGACTGAAGACAGCATGCCAGCCTTCAAGTACGAGGCGCTAGACGCCAACGGCAAGTCGTCCAGCGGCATCGTCGAGGCCGAGACGGCCAAGGCGGCGCGCTCGCACCTGCGCGGGCTGCAGCTGGTGCCGCTCGGCCTGACGCCGGTGGCGGTGGTCGAGTCCAGCGAGAAGCGCTCGCTGTTCGCTCGCAAGACGTTCTCGTCGTCCAGCCTGGCCGTGTGGACGCGCCAGCTCGCGGGCCTGGTGGCCGCCGGCCTGCCGCTCGAGCGCGCGCTCACCGCGCTGGCCGACGAGGCCGAGGAGCAGAAGCAGCGCGACCTGATCGCGCACCTGCGCAGCGAGGTCAACGGCGGCTCGACGTTCGCGCGCGCGCTCGGCAGCGTGCCGCGCGAGTTCGACGAGGTCTACCGCGCCGTGGTGGCCGCGGGGGAGCAGAGCGGCGCGCTGGGTCGCGTGCTCGAACGCCTGGCCGACGACCTGGAAGAGCGCCAGGCGCTCAAGGGCAAGCTGATCGGCGCGATGCTGTACCCGGCCATCGTCTCGCTGATCGCCGTCATCATCGTCACCTTCCTCGTCACGTACGTCGTGCCGCAGGTGGCCTCGGTGTTCGCGAGCAGCAAGCACGCGCTGCCCTTCCTCACGTCGATGATGCTGGCCATCAGCGCCTTCGTGCGCCAGTGGGGCCTGCTCGCCGCGGCGGTGCTGGTCGCCGGCGGCATCCTGTTCAGCGCGGCCCTGCGCCAGCCGGGCTTCCGGCTGCGCTTCGACGCCACCTTCCTCACGCTGCCGCTCGCCGGCCGCCTGGCGCGCGGCTACAACGCGGCGCGCTTCGCGAGCACGCTGGCGATGCTGGCCGGCGCCGGCGTGCCGATCCTGAAGGCGCTGCAGGCGGCCGCCGAGACGCTGGGCAACCACGCGCTGCGCGCCGACGCCATGGAAGCGCTGGTGCAGGTGCGCGAAGGCGCGCCGCTGGCCTCCGCGCTGGCCGCGCACAAGCGCTTCCCCGGCCTGCTGGCCATGTTCGCCCGCCTGGGCGAGCAGACAGGGCAGCTGCCCATCATGCTCGAGCGCGCCGCGCGCCAGCTCGCCAACGAGGTGCAGCGCCGCGCGTTCGCGCTGGCCACGCTGCTGGAGCCGCTGCTGATCGTCGCGATGGGCGGCGTCGTGCTCGTCATCGTGCTGTCGGTGCTGCTGCCCATCATCCAGCTCAACGACTTCGTCAAGTGAGCGCACGGCCTGCGGCGCAGGTCGAGCAGTAGCCAACGCCCCGCTCGACGGCCAACCGTCCATAGCCAGCGTTGGCTGCCTCCAAGCCATCGATTGCGATAACGTTTCGCGGGTCTCTTCGGAGGCCGGCTTGAAACGTCGATCGACCTGGACGAAGGCGAGGTGAGACATGTGGCGGCGTCCCTGGTGCGTGCTCTTGGCCACGACGGCGATGGCCGTCGGACCGGCGGTGGCCGGCATCGTGTCGATCGGCCCCGGCAGCCCGCCCGGCACGGGCGGGACGATCCTGTCCGCGGAGATCACCCCGGGTGACGCGACGTCCGCGTTCCTGAACCTCGACCTGACGGCCGACGCGCCGCTGTTCGTCGCGATCGCCACGTCGAACCCGTCGTCCATCGCCACCTACGGCAGCGCGGTGAACGACAGCGGTTCCGCGTGGAGCGGCTTCACGGTGCGCGTGGTCGACGGCTCGGCGACCTTTCTCGCGCTCGACGACCCGAACGACCCCTACGGCAGCTACAGCGACCTGCCGGGCTGGACCGTCGCGCTGAGCGGCGACGGCCGCACGCTCACGTTCTCCGGCGGCCGCATCGCGCCCGGCGCGTCGCTCGACGAGGTGCTCGGGCTGAGCGTGGCCGGCACGCCCGGCACCGTCACGCTGGCATTCACGCCGGTGGTGCCCGAGCCCGCCGCCGCCGTGCTGTGCCTGCTGGCGCTCGCATGGGTCGCGCGCGCGCTGCGGCGTGCCCGCGACCGGACGGCGGCCGCG
Organism: Vitreoscilla sp.; assembly: GCA_045810285.1. Taxonomy (GTDB): domain Bacteria; phylum Pseudomonadota; class Gammaproteobacteria; order Burkholderiales; family Burkholderiaceae_C; genus Scleromatobacter. The sequence continues at coordinate 33,324 of JBJMWE010000365.1, forward strand.
CTGCTGCCCACGCTGGCCGCCGCAGCGGCGTTGCCGGCGCAGGCGGCCGGGCCGCAGGTCGTGCCGGACTGGCAGGCGCAGCTCGCGATCGCGCCGGTGGGCAGCGTGGCAGGCCTGCCCACGCAGATGGCCTTCGGCCCCGATGGCCGGCTGTACGTGATGACGGCCGACCACGGCCCGATCGGCTTCACCTGGGACGCGGCCACCGCGACGCTGTCGTCGCCCGTCAGTGCCGCGCCGGCCATCCATGGCCTGGGCATCGCGTTCCACGGGCCGCACATGTACCTCAGCGCGCTGGACGGCAGCATCCACAAGCTCAGCGACAGCAACGGCAACGGCGTGTGGGGCGAGCCGGGCGAGCTGGACGTCGCCATCGTCACGGGCCTGCCGCAGGGGGATCACGACACCGACCAGATGCAGGTCGTCGGCAACGCGCTGTACGTGGGCATCGGCCGGCGCACCATCAACGGCCACTCCGGGGCGTGGACGGGCCAGTTGATCGACGATTTCGGCGGCAACGGCTTCGCCCGGGGCGGCCTCGGACGCACCTGGGGCGATTCGGCCTACAACGGCGTCATCGCGTGGATTCCCGACCTGCGCGCGGTCGCCGACACGCCAGCCGCGGCCAACGCCTGGAACACCACGCCGCCGACGCTCACCCAGGCCCTGGTGCAGCACGACACCGGGCCGTTCACGCTGCGCGGCGCGGGCCGGCTCGTCGTGCATTCGGCCGGCAGCCGCAATCCGTTCGGCCTGTGCGTCGACGCGGCGCACGCGCTGTACTTCACCAACAACTTCAACCGCACGGTGACGCTGGGCAACGGCGAGGCGGGCTTCGGCCTGCGCGGCGACCGGCTGGACGCCGACTTCAGCCGCGACGTCCAGGACCAGTTCTTCAAGGCCTCGCCCGGCGCCGACTACGGCTACACCGACGTCAACTGGCGCGGCATCAACCCGATGCTCACGCCCACGGCGGACGGCTACCACCGGGTGCGCAGCCTCACCTTCGACAACCTGTTCAACCGCGGCCCCTACGTGCTGCACGACCCGGCCCACCCGGACGGCCTGGGGCCCAGTTCGTCCGCGGACGGCTGCGCCTTCTGGCTGGCGGCCGGCCTGCCCGCCACGCTGCGCGCCAACGCCTTCATCGCCCGCTTCAACGGCAAGATCACCGAGGCCGCCGGCGGCGCCGGCGCGTCGCTGACGTACGCCGACCTGGTGGCCGTCGACGTCGCCACGGGCCAGGTGCGCCAGGTCGCGGCGGGCTTCAGCCACCCGCTGGCCGTGCTGGCCGAGCCGGGCGGCCGCCTGCTGGTGGCCGACTACGGGACCCGCCAGATCTACGCGATCTCGATCGTCGCGCACTGAGAAGCGGGGACACGGCCGAAGCGCCGGCATTTCCGGCCTTCTTTCACGCCCATACCAAAAGTGGTTAGGGCGATACCCGATTTCGGGTATTTCCCAGTATTTGCCAGCGCGTCGATATATTCGACGACATAACCAGTAAAAGCACTGGACAGCACCAGCTTGGAGGCGGCCCGCCATCCTCACGCCCCGACTTCCGCGGCGGCGCACTAGAGGAATCATCGCTTTCGGCACATCACTGCAGCCATTTCGGTGGATTCCTCCCCTCGCAATGCCTGCCGGGCTGCCCTCCGCATCGCCTTCGGTCGAAGTATGCACATACTGATTTGTCATCGGACAGACATACTGGTCTTTTACTGGTTATCCACCATGTCAGTTTTGTGACCAAGCATTACGCTGACCTCACGATCCCATGAATGAGGGCGTCAGCGCTCCCTGAATTTCTGATACCGACGCGGCAGCCTTCTCGCGGATCGAATCCGGCGTCCCCTCCCCGAGACGCTCCCCAGCCCGGAAAGCACGGAGAATAAGCATGTCCACGAACGAAGCCCAGCAGAAGACGCTGAAGATGCTGGCCGCCCTCTCGGCGGCCGTCGCAGCGATGGTTCCCGCGGCCGCGATGGCCGCCAATCCGCCCAATTGCTCCACCTGGAGCGCGAGCATTGCGTACACGGCCGGCGCGGTCGTGGTCGACCAGGGCAAGACCTACACCGCCAACTGGTGGACGCAAGGCAACGAGCCGGTGACCAACAACGGCGGCGCCGGCAGCGGCCAGCCCTGGACGCTGTCCAGCGGCTGCTCGACCACCCCGCCGCCGCCGCCCACGCCGACGCCTCCGCCGCCGACCCCGGTCCCGCCGCCGCCGACGCCCACCCCGCCGCCGCCCGCGGGCTCGGTCACCTACGGCCCGTACAAGGACATCACCGTCAGCATGAACTGGAACACCAACGTCATCTCGACGGCGGTGACGGGCACGCTGTCGCCGGTGCTCAGCGTCAAGCCGTCCAAGCTGAAGATGGTCACCTGGGCGTTCGCCACCGGCGCCTGCGGCAGCGAGACCTGGGGCGGCCTGGCGCCGGCCGCCGTGGCCTCGGCCAACGTGCAGAACTTCGTCAATGCGGGCACGAAGTACATCATCTCCACCGGCGGCGCCGCGGGCTCGTTCACGTGCGCGTCCGACGCCAACTTCGAGACCTTCGTCAACCGCTACGCGTCGTCCAGCCTCGCGGGCATCGATTTCGACATCGAGGCCGGCCAGTCCGCCGCGGACATCGACAACCTGGTCAAGCGCGTCAAGGCCTCGCAGTCCAAACACCCGGGCCTGCGCTGGAGCTTCACGCTGGCGACCCTCGGCGGCAACGCCGCGCAGAGCCTCGGCGGCGCCGGCGTGACCACCATGAACGCGATCAAGTCGAACGGCCTGACCAACTACATCATCAACCTGATGGCAATGGACTACGGCAGCGCGATCGCCTCGAACTGCACGCTCAACTCCAGCGGCAAGTGCGACATGGGCAGGTCGGCCATCGCCTCGGCGCAGAGCCTGCACAACTACTGGGGCGTGCCGTACTCGCGGATCGAGATCACCCCGATGATCGGCGGCAACGACGCGACGGACGAGACCTTCTCCATCGCCGACGTCACCACGCTGAGCAACTGGGTCAAGGCCAACGGCGTCTCGGGCATCCATTTCTGGTCGCTCGATCGCGACAAGGACTGCGCGCCCGGGTACGCGTCCGCCACCTGCAACAGCTACGGCACCGCGGGCACCTGGGGCTTCACCAACGCGTTCATCAGCGCGCTGGGCCTCTGAGCGCCTGACCCGCGAGCGCGCCACGCCCGCGTGGCGCGGCTCCGACCGACGGCCGGCCGCGCAACCCGCAGCCCGGCCGTCGGCGCTTCACCCCGACCAACCATTTCGAAAGAGGAGCAGGACATGACTCGTCCCGAATCCCGCACCAGCACGCTGCAACGCCTGGCGGTGCTGACCGCCGCCGTGGCCGCGGGCACCGCACTGGCGCCGCAGACTGCGTTCGCGGCCAACCCGCAATGCCAGAACTGGGTGGCCGCGACCGCCTACGTCGGCGGCGACACCGCGATCCGCAGCGGCGTGAGCTACAAGGCCAACTGGTGGACGCAGAACCAGGATCCGACCACCAACAACGGCGGCGCCGGTTCCGGCCAGCCGTGGACAAGGATCACGAGCTGCGGCACGACGCCGCCGCCTCCGACGCCGGCCCCGCCCCCGCCGACCCCGGCGCCGCCACCGCCCACGCCGGCTCCTCCGCCGCCGACCCCGGCCCCGCCGCCACCCAC
>JBJMWE010000366.1:0-38980 GCA_045810285.1 Vitreoscilla sp.
GCGGACAGCCGCCTGGCGCCCGCGCGGCGCACGGTACGCCTGGACGCGCTGATCGACGCCATCGCCACCTTGAGCGTCGACAGCCCCGTCGCCGGCGAGCGCGTGCTGCCGCACCTGCCCGGCGCCAACCGCGTCGGCACCAAGCCCTTCTTCATCGAGGGCCTCAACAGCGAGACGGGCGAGTGGGAGACCATCGCCGCGAACGCGCGCTACGGCGAGTTCCAGGCCGGCGTGCAGATGGCCAACCGCAACGGCGCACTCAACGAGATCGAGTTCTCCGAGTTCGTGCAGAAGCTCGAGACCTTCGCGCAGGCCATCGGCGCGTCCACCGACCTGCCCGACATGCTGGAGAGCGTGGCTCGCGCGCGCGAGCTCGACGCCTTCGCGAGCCAGCACGACGCGCAGCTGGTGGCGCTGCTGCGCGCCAACTCGGTGGCGTGGTCGGTGGGCTACCTGCAGCAGGTCGCGCAGCGCCACGGCTTCGTGCCGGGCGCGGTGCCGGGCCGCCTCGTGCTGCCCGCTGTGGAAGAGGGCGCCCCGCCCGTGCTGGTGCTGTCCTTCGACGCGCAGGCCGCGCTGTCCGACGACCCGGGCCACGCCGCGGTGCGCGAGCTCACGCTGGGCCTGGACGTGGCGCAGACCGAGGAGCTCGCCGAGCCCTTCGCCGCCTGGCACGGCATCGCCCGCAAGCTGGCCGACGACCTCGACGCCGCGATCGTCGACGACCAGGGCCAGCCGATCACGCTGCACGCGTTCTCCGCCATCCACGCCGAGCTCACGCGCCTGTACGAGGCGCTGATGGCCCACGACCTGGCCGCCGGCTCGCCCGGCGCGCGCCGCCTGTTCAGCTGAGGGCGCGCTGGCGATGACGCCTGTCCAAGCGGTTGCGTTCGTGTGGCGCCCGGCGACGCCCGCGGACGTCTTCACGCTCGCCGCGATCTACCGCGACTGCGCGCTGCGCCTCGGCCCGCTCGCCTACACGCCGGAGCAGTCGCGCGCCTGGGCCTCGTTCGCCGAGGACGCGGCGGGCTTTCGCGACTACGTCCTGCAGGCCGACACCTGGATCGCCGAGCGCGGGGGCGACGCGCGCGCGCTGGGCTTTTGCGGCGCCAGCCGCGACGGCGCGCTGCGCGAGATCCATTCGCTGTACGTCACGCCGATGATGGCCCGCCGCGGCATCGGCGCCGCGATGCTGCGGCGCACGCTGCAGCGCGCCGAGCACGAAGGCGCCACCCGCTTCGCCGCCTGGGTCACGCCGTTCAGCCGGCCCGTCTTCCTCGCCGCCGGCTTCCAGCTGGCGCAGACGGTGCAGGCGCCCTTCGCGGGCGTGATGTTCGAGCGTTATCGGGTCGAGAAGGGCTGACGCGCCAGCGCAGGCCGGACGCCTGCCGGGCCGCTGCCGAAGGGGTCTGGCCTCTCCTCGAATCGCGCCAAGGCGCGTGCTGTTGGTGATGTGCTTCATCGCGATGCGAGGACAGGCCTGACGCCGCGTCACTGACGATCGGGGTCAGGCCTGTCCACCCTCCGCGACAGACATCGCAGCGTTGCCAAGCGCATGGCGCGGACGGCGGAAAGGCCAGACCCCTCCCGCATCGACGCGCAGGCTTTCAGCGCCCCGCGTCCGCGAAGAAGACATCCAGCGTCGGGAACCGCGGGCGCTCGTGCAGGCAGTCCCACAGGAAGACCGCCAGGCCGATATCGCCCGTCCACAGCGAATGCCGCAGCCGCCCGGTGCGCGCCGTCTCGTCCTCGAACTGCGCGATGGCGTGCATCGCGAACGCACGGGCGCGATCGCGCCAGCGCGCGTCACCCGTGCGTGCGAGCAGCACCAGGAACGCGTACGCGTTGCCTGCCGTCCCGTGGCACAGGTTGGAGCCCTTGGCGAGCGGGCCGGCGGCCCAGGTGGCCTCGCCGGCTTCGGCCAGCAGCGCATCGAGCGCGCGGCCCGGCAGGTCGGCCAGGCAGATGACGAAGCCGGGGGCGCCATGGCAGAACTGCATCAGCCATTTCTGCGGCGTGCCGGGCGCCTCGTCGGCCTGGACGGGCCAGGTGGCGCGGCCGTTCTCGCGGATCGCGGTGTTGGCCACCGTCGTCTCGATGCAGGCCTGCCATTCCGCCCAGTCGGCCGCGGGCAGCAGGTGACGGCCGCGCAGCAGCGCGCGGGCGGTGGCGACGAAGCCGTGCACGGCGTCGAGGTAGCGCACCTGGCGGCCGTACAGATCCTGCGACCAGTGGTGGCAGGCCTGGCGCTCCGACCACAGCAACTGCTGGCGCAGGCGCTGCGCGACGCGGCGAAAGAGCGCGGCCCAGCGTTCGTCGCCGGTCGCGTCGTGCATCGTCGCGGCCGCCAGCAACGAGCCGGGCGAGCCCCACATCAGCTCGCGCGCCGGGTGGTCGATGTTGCCTTCGATGAGCGCGGCGATCGTGTCGGCGCGCGCGGCGGTGGGGGCGTGGCCCCAGGCCATCATCGCGAACGGCAGGTCGCCCATCAGGTAGCTGCCCATGTTGTCGCCGGGCCGGTCGGCCAGCCCGGCGCGGTTGCGCTCGCGCAGCGGCTCGAGGTGGCGCGCGAACGACGGACTGTCCGCGGCACCGGCGGCGCGCAGCCAGTCCAGCGCCCAGATCACGCCGGCCGCGCCGTAGTACAGGTTGGTGACGAACGCGGCGGGGTCGTCGCCCGGCTCGAGGTCGCGCGGGTGCACGGGCCACAGCGCATCGGGCGTGGCCGCGGCCACGGTCTGGTCGACGATGCGAGTGATCGTGGCGCGCACGCGGCGCTCGTCCCAGGCGATCGTGCGAAGCGCTTCGTGGCGGGCGGGGTCGTGCAGCATCGGCGGGCTCGCGGGTCGACGGAAGTCCATCGTACGCCAGCATCCGACGGGCGACGGACGATCCGTGGCATCCTGCGCGTTCGCCGCAAGGAGAACTGTTCTTGACGACCCCGCCCGACGTCCCCGCCGACCCGCTGCAGGCCGGCCTGTCGCACCACCGCCGCGGCGAGCTCGACGCCGCGCAGGCGATCTACGCCGAGCTGCTGCGCGTCGATCCGCGGCGCGCCGACGCGCTCAACTTCATGGGCGTGCTGCTGGTGCAGCGCGGCGAGCACGAGCGCGCGCTGGCGCTGCTGAAGAAGGCGTCGACGATCGCGCCGCGGGAACCGGGCGTGTGGAACAACCTGGGCAACGCGCTGTTGGCGCTCGACAGGCTGCCCGAGGCCGAGAAGGCGCTCCGCCGCAGCCTCGCGCTGTCGGAGAGTCCCGAGGCGCTGGCCAACATCGCGCGCATCCAGTGGCGGCGCCAGGAATGGGCGCGCAGCGAGGCCTCGGCCCGCCGCGCGATCGCGCTGGCGCCGCAGTCGGGCGAGGCGTGGCACTACCTGTCGCTGGCGCTGCTGGGCCTGCAGCGGCCGCAGGAGGCGTTCGAGGCCGCGGTGCAGGCGGAACTGCTGATGCCGGCGCACACGCATCGCCGCGAGACCTATGGCCGCGCGTTGTGGGCGGCGGGCCAGCACGAGCAGGCGGTGGCGTTCTACCGCGACTGGCTGGACAAGGAGCCCGGCAATCCGTACGCGCAGCACCACCTCGCGGCCGTGCTCGGCGAGACGCCCGAGCGCGCCAGTGACGCCTACGTCGAGAAGGTGTTCGACCAGTTCGCCGCCAGCTTCGATAGCCAGCTCGCCACGCTCAAGTACCGCGCGCCCGAGCTCGTGGCGGAGGCGCTGGCCGCGGCGCTGCCGGCTCCGTCGGCGCAGTTCGACATCGCGGACCTCGGTTGCGGCACCGGTCTGTGCGGGCCGCTGGTCAAGCCCTGGGCGCGCACGCTGGTGGGATGCGACCTGTCGGCCGGCATGCTGGAACGCGCCGCGCCGCGCGCGGTCTATGACGAACTGGTGAAGGCCGAGCTGGTGCGCTTCCTCGTGGAGCGCCCGGGCGCGTTCGACGTGCTGCTGTCCGCCGACACGCTCATCTACTTCGGCGAGCTCGCGCCGATGCTCGCCGCCGCGCACGCCGCGCTGCGCCCCGGCGGCACGCTCGCGTTCACGCTGGAGGTGCTGGACGAGGCGTCGGGCGCGGACTTCCGCCTGACCGAGAGCGGCCGCTACGCGCATGCGCAGCCGGGCCTGCGCGCGCGCCTGGCCGCGGCGGGCTTCGCGGAACCGGCGATCGCGTCCATCACGCCACGCTTCGAGAGCGCCCGCGCCGTGACGGGCTGGCTGGTGACGACGCGTCGCGGATGATATCCGCGCTACCCTGGCGGCATGCGCATCCTCTCCCTCGCCAGCCTCGCGGCCGTGCTCGCCGCACTCGTCGCCTGCGCAACGCCCCCGTCGCCCGCCACGCCTGCGCCGCGCCCCTCGACGGCCGGCCCGGGCGTGCACGTGCTGGCACGACGCCTTGCGATGCCCGGCCTCGGCCGCGAGCGCACGCTGCGCCTGTACCTGCCGCCGTCGTACGACGCGTCGCCCGGCCGGCGCTACCCCGTGATCTACATGCACGACGCGCAGAACCTGTTCGACGAGGCGACGTCGTCCTACGGCCACGAGTGGGGCGTCGACGAGACGCTGGACGCGTTCGCCCGCACGCGCGGCTTCGAGGCCATCGTCGTGGGCATCGACCATGGCGGCGACGAGCGCCTCCACGAACTCTCGCCCTGGACCAACCCGAAGTACGGCCCGGCGCAGGGCGAGCAGTACATGGCCTTCGCGGTCGATGTCGTCAAGCCCTTCATCGACGCGCGCTGGCGCACGCTGCCCGACCGCGCCCACACCGCGATCGCGGGCAGCTCGATGGGCGCGCTCGAGTCGCACTACGCGCTGCTGCGCTATCCGCAGGTGTTCGGCAAGGCGGCGATCTTCTCGCCGTCGTACTGGTATGCGAGCGAGGTCTATGCGCAGACGCAGGCGCATCCCTGGCCGGCCGACACGCGCGTGTACTTCTACATCGGCGGCCGCGAAGGCGGCGAGTCGCTGCCCGACGTGCAGCGCATGCTGGCGCTGCTGGCTGCAACCGGCGATGCGCCGCACGAGGTCACGCTGCACGTCGAGCCCGGCAAGGAGCACGACGAGCGTGCCTGGCGCGCCGAGTTCCCGCGCGCCGTCGCGTGGCTGTTCGACGTGCGGCCACTCGACGAGACGCCCTAAGATGTCGGCTCCGCCGCCGCCAGAGTTCCGTGTCTTGACCCGTCCCGCCCTGCCTGACCGCGCCTTCGCCGCCTTCCTGTTCGACATGGACGGCACCCTGCTCAGTTCCATCGCCTGCGCCGAGCGCGTGTGGACCCGCTGGGCCGAGCGCCACGGCGTCGACGTGGCCACGTTCCTGCCGACGATCCACGGCATGCGCGCCGTCGAGACGGTGGGCCGGCTGCAGCTGCCGGGGGTCGACCCCGTCGCCGAGGCCGCCATGATCCACGCCGAGGAGATGGTCGACGTCGAGGGCATCGCCGCCATCGCCGGCGTGGCCGCGTTCCTGGGCGCGCTGCCGGCCGACCGCTGGGCCGTCGTGACCTCGGCGCCGCGCGAACTCGCGCTGCGCCGCATCGCCGCCGCGGGCCTGCCGGTGCCGCCGCGGATGATCGCGGCCGAGGACGTGGCCCACGGCAAGCCGGCGCCCGACTGCTTCGTGCTGGCGGCCGCCAGGCTGGGCGTCGACGCGCGTGACTGCCTGGTGTTCGAGGACGCCCCCGCCGGCATCGCCGCCGCCGAGGCCGCGGGCGCCGGCGTGCTGGTGATCACCGCCACGCACGCGCATCCGATGGACACCAGCCATCCCGTCATCGCCGACTACGCGGCGCTCGTGCCCCGCGTCGAGGCCGACGGCGCGCTGCGCCTCGCGCCGCTGGCGGGCTGAAGGAGCTGTGCGCATGACGCGGGCCGGCTTCGTGCAGCGCGCGTTGGCGCCGGCCTGGGTGCGGCCCGAGGCGCTCAACGTCACGCCCGAGCTGCTGGGCGCGCCGCTGGCGCCGCACGGCAAGCGCGCGGCGGCCATGGGCGTCGACGTCGCGCTGGTCGGGCTGCTGTCGTCCACCGGCATGTTCTGGCTGGTGGCCGGCATCGGCGCGCTGGGCGTGCAGCTGCGCACGCCCACGCCCGGACGCCCGCGCTGGCGCCGTGCGCTGATGTGGGGCGCGCTCGCGCTCCTGCTGCTCGTCGCGTTCGACCGCGGCACGGCGTGGTGGGCGCATCGCAACGACCCGCCGCGCGCGGCTGCCGCCGATCGGCACGACGATGACGACGACGTGGCGGCTGCAGTGGCCGGGGCGGCGATGGTCTCGACGAACCCCGCCTCGGCGGCGCTGCTGGCCGGCGGCAGGCAACACGCGCAGGATGCGGCGCGCATCGAGGCCCTGGAGGCGCAGCTGGCCGAGGCGCGCAGGCCGCGGCCGCTGCAGTGGCGCGACGAGGCGCTGCACCGCCTGCACAAGCTGGGCCTGCGCTTCGGCTGGGCCATCGCCTACTTCTCGCTGCTGCCGTCCTGGTGGAAGGGGCAGACGGTGGGCAAGCGCCTGTTCGGCCTGCGTGTCGTGCACCTGGCCGGCAAGCCCCTGGGCGTGATGGATTGCTTCGGCCGCTACGGCGGCTACGCGGCGGGCCTGGCCACCGGCGGCATCGGCCTGCTGCAGGCGCTGTGGGATCCGAACCGCCAGGCGGTCGAGGACAAGCTGGCCCACACGGTCGTCATCGACTTGCGCGGGCCGCGCGCGCTGCCCGGCGGGCTGCTGCCTGCGGGCTGAGCGCCGCGCGCCGGACGCGGCCCGCGGCCGTCATGCGGCCGTCACAGCTTGGCCTGGAGCTTCGTCGTCAGGGTGTCGAACTCGATGAGCGCCTCGTCGCTGATCGGTCGTCGCATCGTCTTCATGCGCTCCGCGCGAAGCGATGCGGCAGAGGACATCGACGACGCCAGCCCCGGCTTCCGGGCGATGAGTTCGCGCGCCCGGGCGGCCACCGCGGGATCGAGGCCGGGGCGTTCGCGGAAGGTCGCCAGGGCCGTGCGGCTGGCCGGCGTCATCAGGTACCAGGCGGCCAGCAGCAGGCTCTTCTGCGAACGGGCGTCCGTCTCGGCGGCCAGTCGATCCAGCAGCGCGGCCTCGAAGGTCGACGTGTCCATCGGATACAGCATGTAGATCAACGCGTAATCCTGCCCCAGCGTGAGGGCGTGCTGCGGGATGAAGGCCTGGAAGTCCGCGGAGCCGAGGACATGGAAGGCCGCCGCGCGCGTGTCGAAGCCCTGGGCAGCGAGCCGTTGCACCGTCAGGAGGTAGTCCGTGTGGTCCACGTCCTGGAGGTCCACCTTGACCAGCGTCGACAGCGCCAGTGCCTGGTCGTCCCGGGACTTCGAGAGCGCGAGCAGCAGCTTCGCGCCGTCGTAGGCGAAGAAGTCCGCGTCGGCGGTCCTCGCGAGTTCCGCTCTCAGCAGCGGAAGCGTGCGTGCGGGCTCGGCCCGGGCCTGCGTCCAGAACGCGTCGAGCGCCGTCGACCTGGCATCGATCTGTTCCTTGGTCAGGTCATGCGGATGGAAGTCGTAGAGGTGGGCGACCCGTGCATGGAAATCGTCGCCCGTCTCCGGCGTTGGCGCGGCCGACCACGCGGACAGGACGGCCCAGAGAAGCGCAGCCGCAATGCATCGTTTCATCGGGTTTCCCAGGTTGTCGTTCGATCACCGGTCGCCGGTCGCGAACACGCCATTGTCGTGCACGGCGTTCGCCCGTCGTTCCACCGATTTCCAGGCACTCCCGGCGCGGTGGCCGCACCGGGTCGCGCCTACACTCACGCGATGACCTCGACCATTCCCGACACCGTCCGCCAGCGCGCGGACGAACTGCACGAGATCCTGCACGAGCACGCCTACCGCTACTACGTGCTGGACGAGCCCACCATCCCGGACGCCGAGTACGACCGCCTGTTCCAGGAGCTGCAGGCGATCGAGCAGCAGCATCCGCAGCTCGCGCGGCCCGATTCGCCCACGCAGCGCGTGGTGGGCCAGGTGCTCGAAGGCTTCGCCCCCGTGCGCCACGCCGTGCCCATGCTCAGCATCCGCACGGAGACGGACACCACCGCCGGCGGCGCCGAGGCCTTCGACGCGCGCGTGCGCCGCGAGTTGAAGCTCACCGACGCCGATCCGCCCGTGGCCTATTCCGCGGAGCTGAAGTTCGACGGCCTGGCCATCAACCTGCGCTACGAGCACGGCGTGCTGGTGCAGGCCGCCACGCGCGGCGATGGCGAGGTGGGCGAGGACGTCACGTCCAACATCCGCGGCATCAGGCAGATCCCGCTGCGGCTGCGCGGCGTGGATGCGCCCGTGCTCGAGGTACGCGGCGAGGCCTACATGCGGCGCGACGACTTCGAGGCCTACAACGAGCGCCAGCGCGCGCTGATCGCCGCCGGCGCGAAGAACGAGAAGACGGTCGTCAACCCGCGCAACGCCGCCGCCGGCGCGGTGCGCCAGCTCGACTCGGCGCAGTCGCGCCGGCGGCCGCTGAGCTTCTACGCCTATGGCCTGGGCGCCGTGGACGGATGGACGGTGCCGGACACGCACAGCGGGCTGCTGGACGCGCTGTCCGCGATGGGCCTGCCCGTGGCGAAGCAACGCGTGGTCAGCGAGGGCGCGGCGGGCCTGGTGGCGTTCCACCGCCAGATCGCCGAGGAGCGCGACAAGCTGCCGTTCGACATCGACGGCGTCGTCTACAAGGTCGACTCGCGCGAGCTGCAGGCCAGGCTGGGCTTCGTCAGCCGCGAGCCGCGCTGGGCCGTCGCCCACAAGTACCCCGCGCAGGAGCAGATGACGCCGCTGCTGGACATCGACGTGCAGGTGGGCCGCACCGGCAAGCTCACGCCGGTGGCCAAGCTGCAGCCGGTGTTCGTGGGCGGCACCACGGTCAGCAACGCCACGCTGCACAACGAATCCGAGGCCCAGCGCAAGGACGTGCGCGTGGGCGACACCGTCATCGTGCGGCGCGCCGGCGACGTCATCCCCGAGGTGGTGGGCGTGGTGCTGGACAAGCGCACGCCGGAGATCGCCGCCAAGCCGCTGTTCGACATGATGTCGTGGGTGCACGGCAAATGCCCGGTGTGCGGCAGCCCCATCGCCAAGGAGGAGGATGAGGCCGACTGGCGCTGCACCGGCGGCATCACCTGCCCGGCGCAGTTCAAGCAGGCCGTGCTGCACTTCGCCGGCCGCCGCGCGGTGGAGATCGAGGGGTTGGGCGACAAGGTCGTCGACCAGCTCGTCGACGCGGGCATCGTGCGTGCGCTGCCCGAGATCTACAAGCTGGGCGTCGCCAAGTTGAACGAGCTCGAACGCATGGGCGACAAGAGCGCGCAGAAGCTGGTGGACGCGATCGAGCGCAGCAAGGCCACGTCGCTGCAGCGCTTCCTGTTCGGGCTGGGCATCCGCCATGTCGGCGAGGGCACGTCCAAGGCGCTGGCGCGCCATTTCGGCGACATCGACCGCATCATGGACGCCAGCGTCGAACAGCTGCTCGAGATCCCCGACGTCGGCCCGATCGCCTCCGCCAGCATCCGCGCGTTCTTCGACCAGCCGCACCACCGCGAGGTCGTCGAGCAGCTGCGCGCGGCGGGCGTGCACTGGCCTGCCATCGAGGGCGTCGCCAGCGACGCCCATCGCCCGTTGCTGGGCAAGACGCTGGTGATCACCGGCACGCTGCCCACGCTCGGCCGCGAGGAGGCCAAGGACCTGATCGAGGCCGCCGGCGGCAAGGTCAGCGGCTCGGTGTCGAAGAAGACGAACTGGCTGGTGGCCGGCGAGGAGGCCGGCAGCAAGCTGGAGAAGGCGCAGGCGCTGGGCGTGGCCATCATCGACGAGGCCGGGCTGCAGGCGCTGCTGGCGGCGCCGGCGGATGCGGCGGACGAGGCGGACGAGGCGCGGGGCGAATAGGGCCGTCGCTGCAAGCTGAACAAGGAACCCTCATGCACGCACTCGTCTTCCATGAATTCGGCGCCGCCGACGTCCTTCGCCACGAGACGGTGCCCGACCCGGTGCCGGGCCCCGCGCAGGCGCTCGTGCGCATGCACGCGATCGGCCTGAACTTCGCGGACATCTACCGCCGCAAGGGCAACTACCACCTGGCGGGGACGCCGCCGTGGATCCTCGGCTACGAGGGGGCCGGCGAGGTGGTGTCGGCGCCCGTGGGCTCCGGGCTGCGCGCCGGACAGCGCGTGGGCTTCGCGGACAGTCCGTTCTCGAACGCGGAGCTGTGCGCCGTCGACGTCGATCGCCTGATTCCGTTGCCCGACGAGATCGCGTTCGAGACGGCCGCCGCCAGCCTGCTGCAGGGGCTGACCGCGCAATACCTGTGCCGCGACAGCTATTCGATCCGCGCGGGCGACTGGGCCGTCGTGCACGCGGCGGCAGGTGGGGTGGGGCTGCTGCTGATCCAGATCCTGCGCCACCTGGGCGCGCACGTCGTCGGCATCGCGTCGACCGAGGACAAGCGCCTGGCCGCGCGCGAGGCGGGGGCGGAGCAGGTGATCGCCGGCGACGGGTGGGTGCAGGCCGTGAAGTCTGCCACCGGCGGGCGCGGCGCGGACGTGGTGTACGACTCCGTCGGCGCCACGCTGCGCGACAGCCTGGACGCCGCGCGCATCGGCGGCACGGTCGTGTTCTACGGCATGGCCGCGGGCGACCCGGCGCCGGTCGATCCGCGGCTGCTGATGGATCGCTCGCTGGCGCTGGTCGGTGGCGACCTGTGGAACGTGCTCACCACGGCCCAGGAGCGGCGGACGCGCGCCGCCGAGCTGTTCGGCTGGATCGCGTCGGGCGTGGTGAAGGTGCGCGTGTCGCGCACGCATGCGCTGCGCGAGGGCGCGCAGGCCCACCGCGAGCTCGAGGGCCGTGGCGTCATCGGCAAGATCGTGCTGCTGCCCTGATCCGGCGTTCGCCGGCCAGCGCATCAACTCGGGGTCAGGCACCGCCCGGCGGCGTTGTCGGCCTCCCGGAGACGAATCGAGGCGGAGCCAGACCCCTCCGGTCGGCGCCGTGCTCGCGTGGCCGGAGGGGTCTGGCTCCGGCGCTTGCCTGCTGGCTCGTAGGGCGGGTTAGCCGCAGGCGTAACCCGCCGTTCGGCCGCGCGCCGACGCGCTCCGGGACCCGGCCGCCTGCCAGCCTCCTGCCCATCCGCCAACGCCCAAGTCGCGTGTGTCGACGCCGGCGACTGGCGGGTCACGCCTGCGACCAACCCGCCCTACGAATTCTCGTGCTTGTCCCGTCCCGGGCCCGAACCTAGAGTCGGCTCAAGCCAGTGCGCCTGCTGCCGGAGCATTCGAGGACGGGGGCGAGGCCACGTAACTCCTGCGAGGAACCAGTCATGTTGATTGCAGACGGTGGCGGCTCGGTGCCGCCGGCGAGCGTGCCCGCTGCGGCCCCCACGCAACAGCCTCCCTCGACCACGTCGACCCAGGCGGACGCCGCCGCGCGGGCGCGCGAGCTGCAGCACCAGCTCGAGCTGATGCTGGAGCGCCTGCGCGAAGCGCAGCGCCGCGCCGAGGAGGCGCGCCAGCGCGCACTCGAGGCCCAGCAGCGGGCCGAGACGGCGCGCCGGGCCGCCGAGGCGGCGAAGAAGAAGGCCGACCAGAGCGGCAACGTCGGCGACCAGGCCGCTTCGGCCAAGGCCCGGCAGGACTGGAAGCAGCAGGACGCGCAGATGAAGAAGGCGGCCGCGGACGCCGACCTGCAGCACAAGGATGTCGCCCTGCTGCGCGCCCAGGTGGCCCAGAAGCGCGAGCAGGTGAAGTCGCACGACGGCAAGGCCTCCGCCGCGGCCGACCAGAAGGTGAAGGACGCGCAGGGCGCCCGCGACGCCGCGTCCAGGACCAGCGATCTCGCCAAGCTCTACGCCGACGCGCAGGACAAGGAGAGCAAGGCGCAGGACGCCGAGGCCAAGCTGGCGTCGCTGCGGCCCCGCAACCGCTTCGAGGCGCAGGAATTCACCCCGGATCAACGCAGCGCGCTGAACGCGGCCCAGGCCGACGCGACGAAGCTGCGCGGCGACGCCGACGGCGCGCAGGCCACGTTCAAGACGGCGATCGACAAGGACGCCGACGCGGCGTTCTACGGCAGCCCGCCCGCCGGCGGCACGCCGCCCGGCGTGACGCCGGCCACCGCGGCGGCGGTCGGCGACGACCCGTTGCACTCGCCGCTGCTGCAGCTGCTGCAGGTATCGGGAGGCGGCCCGACGAATGCCCCGCTGTTCACGAGCGCACCGGGCTCGACCCTGGCGAACGGCAGCACGTGGTCGGCGAACACCACGTTCAGCCCCTTGCTCACGCCGGCCGGCGGCCCGGCGTCGCCCCAGCTCGCGCGGACGCTGTCCGGCATCGCGGACGGCAAGAGCCTGGCGCAGGTCGCGAGCGACCAGCACATGAGCGTCGACCAGGTCGTCGCGCAGGCCCGCGCCGCCGGCGTCGACGTGCAGGTCGGCACGCCGTCCGGCGATGTGCAGGTGACCACGCTGCGCAAGGGCAATGACACGCTGGCGTACACGCACAACCTCAAGGACGACAGCGTCACGGTCAAGGGCTCGTACGCCGACGCGGGCGTGCCCGGCGGCCAGCGCGACGTCGACGTGTCGAGGAACCGCGACGGCGTCTACAGCCAGACCGTCAAGGACCCGAAGACGGGCCGGGACGTCGTCCACGAGTTCAACCCGGCCGCCGGCACCCGCACGGAGGTCGTCACCGCCGTCGACGGCACGCGCACCGAGACCACCACCGACCTCACCGCCGCGCCCGTCACGCATACCGTCAAGGACGGCGAAGGCTACCTCGACATCGCCAAGGACGCCGGCCTGACGCCCGAGCAGTTGCTGGCCCTCAACCCGGATGTCGACTACGGTGCCCCGCTCAAGGCCGGGCAGAACCTCGTGGTGGTGGGCGTGCAGACCACCGTCAAGACGTTCAACCCGGACCACACCAGCCTCGAACGCAGCACGGCCAGCGACGGCACGCTGCATGTCGTGGCCACCGACGCGAGCGGCCACCGCGCCGTGCTGATGGGCGACCCCGATCCCTCGAATCCGCAGGCCGACGCCATCCGCAAGGCGCTGTTCGACGACAAGAAGACGATCGCGCAGGCCGCGGCGAGCCTGGGCCTGACCGAGCAGCAGCTGGTCGAGGCACTGCCCCCCGGCACCGTGGACGACGCACCCGCGAGCGTCGACAACCAGGGCATCCGCACCCGCACGATCTACGACCCGCAGACCAACCGCAGCTTCGTCGAGATCGACGACCCCCGCCACGATCGCACGGTCGTCCAGGAGATCGCCGCCGACCAGGTGTTCCACGTGCGGCAGTACGACACCGAGACGCACCGCTACGTGATGCAGGACGTGCGCGGCGGCGCCGGCTACGCCCAGTCGCTCGCCGACCAGCGGCAGGCCACGGCCGACGACTACGGCAAGCAGATCAGCGACCTCGACAACACGATCCGCCTGTTCCACCACACGGGCGACGACCCGTCCGAGCTGCTGGCGCAGCGGGCCACGCTCGTCGCGCAGCAGAAGGCCGCGCAGGGCCAGGCCGACATCGCGCAGGGCAAGGCGAGCGCGGTGATGACGCGCCACGAGCAGGTGCAGGTCGACCAGTCGGCGGCCATCGCGTATCAGAACTGGTTCGTCGCGCGCCCGGGCAGCAAGGACCAGGCGGCCGCCGCGGTCGAGCTGCAGAACATGCTCGCGCTGTCGGACAAGGTCGACCGTCTCGTCGCCTCGTCCGACAAGGACGTCGGCCTGCTGGTGGCGGGCGTCGACAAGCAGCGCGCCGACGACGCCAAGTCGGCCGCCGACGACAAGCTCCAGGCCGCGTTCCAGGACTGGAAGACCAACGACTGGGGCTGGGGCGCGATTCCCAAGGAGCAGGCCGACAAGATGAAGGCCAAGGGCGAGCGGCCGCCGTACCTGCCGTACTACCAGGACGCGCAGCAGGAGAACGACGCCGCATGGAGCGACTTCGTCGACATGCAGAAGGACATGGACAAGTACGGTACCGACGGCTACCCGCCGTCGATGGTTGCCGCGCACGCTGCCTGGGTGCAGCGCAACCAGGCGAGCGACGCCGCGCTCAAGGTCGACCTGCGCTTCGACGACGCCAGCAGCGCGAGCAACCTCGCCAACCAGAACGTACTGCAGGGCGACATCGCCCGGCTCGAGCAGGACAAGGCGAACTGGGTGCAGGCGAATCCGGACAAGTTCAAGGAGAACTACGGCAACCAGAAGCAGCTCGACCAGTTGAACGCGAGCCTGGCCCAGGACCAGATCGACGCGCTGAACCTCGGCGAGGACAAGAAGTTCACGCAGTACATGACGACGGTGTCGGCGCCCGACCGCGAAGACCCCGGCCAGTTGAAGAAGGCCGAACAGAAGTACGCCAAGGACAACCAGGACGCGACGACGCAGCTCAATCGCAGAATCGACGAACTGCAGACCGGCGGCATGGTCGCCAAGGACAAGGCCGCCGAGGCCTACATCGCAGGCCTGAAGACGC
Source organism: Vitreoscilla sp. (assembly GCA_045810285.1). GTDB lineage: Bacteria > Pseudomonadota > Gammaproteobacteria > Burkholderiales > Burkholderiaceae_C > Scleromatobacter. The sequence continues at coordinate 14,492 of JBJMWE010000366.1, forward strand.
GCGATCCTGCGCTGGCCGCCAAGCTCGATGCGCTCGGCAGCCTGGATCCGCCCGGCACGCAGGGCAGCGTGCGCGCGGCCGAATACCGCCAGGAGCAGACGGCGCTGCTGCTCAAGGGCAGCGACGAGGGCAAGCAGCTGCAGGACGCGATGAACGTGCGGCAGCAGGTCTACGACCAGTTCCTCCAGCGCGGCGGCGAGGACGTGCAGCACGTGCAGGGTGACCGCGACGCCATCAAGAAGGACATCGACGGCCACACCTTCGTGCGCGACATCTGGGACGCCTGCGGCGGCGACGACGCTTCCAAGGACGCCTTGAAATACACCGACGGCCAGCTGGACAAGGCCACGCAGCTGCGCAACGACCTCGCGTCCGGCAAGATCTCCGTCTCCGATTTCGCGAGCCAGGAAGACCAGTTCCTGAACCGGTACGACCACACGTCGGGGGATTTCCAGCGCCGCATCCAGGACAGCGACGGCACGTGGAGCGTGGTCGACGAGGCCGTGCGCACCACGGTCAGCGCGGCGGCGGGCATCGCGGCGACGATCGCCTCGGGCGGCAACGTCGCGGTGGGCTTCGCGGTGGGCCTGGGCGTGAGCGAGCTGTGGGACACCGCCGGCGACATCGTCGCGGCCGCGCAGGGGCGCGACGTCAACGCCGACGGCCACACCTCGCTGCTGACGCTCGAAGCCAAGGCGGCCACCGGCCAGGCGAGCTGGGACGACGTGAAGTTCACGTTGAAGGACGAGGCGATCGACGTCGCGAGCAACGCGGTCACGCTCACGGGCGTCGGCGCGGGCGCGCGCGTGACCGAATCGCTGACGGCCCAGCTGGCGCTGAAGGATTCGCTGAGCGTGGGCGGCCGCACGCTGCTCAAGGTCGGCTTCAAGGAGGGCTCGACGGACACGCTCACGTGGGGCGGCCGCGCGATCGTCGGCGCGGGCGCAGGCGTCACCTCGCAGGCCGTCGACGGCGTGGGCCGCGTGGGCGTGGAGACGCTGCACGTGGGCCTGGACGGCCAGCTCGGCACCGAGGAGGGCGGTGCCCGCATCCGGTCCACGATCGCCGCCTCGGCCGCCGGCCTGCTGACCTCGCCGGTGACGGGCGCCTTCTCGGGCGCCATTCCGCTCAGGACGGGCCTGCCGGGGCTGGGCATCGGCGGCCAGGTCCTCAACGACACCGTGGGCAGCCTGGGCACCGGCGAGCTCGTCTCGCTCGCGACCGAAGGCCGGACGATGAACCGCGGCGAAGTCATCGCGGCCTCGCTGAACATCGGGCCGAGCGTGCTGCAGCACGTGGCGATCCATCCGATGATGGCGCGTGCGCAGGCCCGTGCCGAAGCCGATGCGCGCAGCGGCGCGCCCGGCGCGCGCAGCGCCGTGCCCGATGACGCGAGCGGCGCCGTTGCCGCCCCGTCGACGCGGGCGACGGACGACGAGCAGGTGCTGTTCCAGCAGGCGGGCGACGACGTGCCCGTCGCGGCGACGAAGCAACTGCCGCTCTACGGCGACAAGCCCTGGGTGGCGCCGCCCGCGGCGCGTCCGCGACTCGACAAGCCGGCGGGCCAGCGCATCGTCGACCTCGTGCACATGGCCGGGCCGAACGCGCCGCAATCCATGACGGGGCGCACGATCGGCCTGACCGAGCTCGCCGACGGCCGCGTGGTGGTCACGGTCAGCGGCAAGAAGGCCAACCTGAATCCCAACCAGCGCCGCGTGGCGCAGCTGCTGCTGCGCGAGAGCGGCTTCGAGAGCGGCGACATCCTGATGCTGGAGGTGACCAAGGGCAACAAGTTCGGCGTGGGCCACAAGGTGCGCCACCTCGATCCGGACACCCGCCCCGTGAGCTGGCATGCGGAGCAAAAGGGCATCCAGGCCGGCAAGCTGGCCGGCAGCGACGCCGTGCGCCAGTGGTCGTCCTCGGGCAAGAACCCGCGCGGCACGGAGCAGGGCGGCCATGGCGGCGCGGCCTGCCCGGTCTGCCAGCTCGCGCAGGCCGACTACCGGGTCGTCAACGAGACGGGGCTGCAGCCGCCGGAAGGCGAACCCGCGACGGTCCTGCTGTCGGACGGTCGCGCGTGGGGTGGCCGCGACGACCGCGTGGATCGCGAGATCCCCGGCGTCGATTGGGAGTCGCTGCGCACGCGGCCCGATTTCCTCGATCCGCCGAAGCCTGCGACGACCACGCCGGCCAAGCCCGGTGCGCCGCTCGCCGCCAAACCCGCGACGCCGGCCGCCGCCGACGATCCGCTGGCGCAGGCCGCGCGGCGCGGCGGCGCATCCCCGCAGGCCCCGGCCGGCTGGGACGACCGCTTCCTGCAACGCGTCGCGCTGCATCCCGACGTGCAGGACGCGCTGCTGGAGGTGATCCGCCAGGAGCACACCGGCAAGGGCGCGAACCCCGGGTTCGACCTCGACATGCTGTACGGCAACGAGCAGCGGGTGCGCGGCACCGCGCGCGACAACCCGCAGATGTTCCGGCGCCAGGTGCTGGCGGCGTGGCACGCGCTGGAACGCGCCGGCCATCCGGTCGACATCGACGGGCGCACGCCCATCGTCACGGCGCGGCCGACGTCGTACCGGATCCGCCCGAGCCGCGACTTCGAGCCGCAGCTGGACAGCGTCAAGGACTACGCCGACGCGCTCGAGGGCGTGACGTCGCAGTCGAACGAGATCGCCAAGGCGCTGGGGGACGGCCGCATCAAGGTGGAGCTGCTCAGCGGGGCGGACTATCGCGCGAAGATGCGCGCGCTCGGCAAGGACCCGGGCCGCGTGCTCGCCATGGCCAAGCACGACGTCGTCACCCTGAACCAGGACGCCAGGCCGTGGGAGCGCCTGCTGTCCATGGTGCACGAGGGCACGCACGCGCTCGACTGGATCGACATGCGCAGCGAGGCCAAGACCAGCACGATCCCCATCGGCGACCTCGAGGGCCGCGCCTACTTCCACGAGAACGAGTTCGCGCAGGCGATGGGCCTGCACGGCCGGAGCGGGGGCGATGCGTTCCCGGCGCTGGTGCGGCCCCAGGTGCTGCATCCGACCATGCGCGACACGCACCAGCACATCGACGCGGCCTATCCGCAGGCGACGTCGCCCTGGCGGCCGACCGAGAAGGCCTCCACCGACGCCACGGCGCTGGACCAGCGCAGCGGGCCGCCGCCGGCGGGTGCCGATGCGGTGCAGGCCGCGTTCGCGAGGGGGCTGCACCAGGCGGGCCTGGACGTCGCCCACGATCCGGCGGGCCTGCTGTTCCGCGTCGACACGCAGTCGCCCGACACGCTGCGGGCGGCCGGTGGCGTGCGGCCGCGCCCGGGCGTCGGCGCGATCACGCGGCCCTCGCTGTCGAACTACGTCGAGGGCAACACGCCGGGGCGCTGGGTCGGCACGTCGAAGTCGGTGCGGCACATCGCCAACTTCGTCGCCGACCATCCCGAGCGCGTGCAGCCGGGCGAGACGGCGTGGCTGTACGTGGTGAACCCGGCCGCGCGCTCGCGCCAGGACGTGATGGCGCACTATGTGAAGTCGGGCGGCCTCGACGGCTTGCAGCCGCCGATCCGCCGGGCGGTCGAGCGCGAGGGCGAGGTCGCCGTCGATGGCGGCATGCCGTGGGCGCACGTGCTGGGCTGGGCCGAGGTCGACCCCGCCACGGGCGAATTCGCCGGCCCGTTCCAGCACAACCCCGACTACGCCGCGCCGGTGGCCAGGCCGCGCCAGGTGGTGCTGCGCATGCCCGACGGATCGCCGGCGCAGCCGCCCGCGGGTGCAGCCGCGGCTGCCGCCCCCGATCCCGCGCAGGTCGCACGCGCGACGCTGCCCGATCTCTCGACCGGCTGGCAGCCCGTTCTGCGCCTGCCGGCGCGGACCTCGCCCGACGCGTCCGCCGCACCCGCGGCGACGCCGGCGCTGTTCGTCGTCCAGCACGCGGGGAGCGGCCCGAAGTCCGTCTTCGATCCGGCCAGCGGCCAGTGGATCGAGGCCCGGCCGGCCGCGGCGGCGGCGCCGGATCCCGCCGCGCAGGCAGCGGCCACGCCGCCCGCGCCGGCGACGCAGCCGGTGCCCGTGGCGCAAGCCGCGCCGGCGACGGCCACGACGACGTCGCCGTCCGGCCATGCCGGCTCGCCCGGCAGGGCGACGCAGCCCAACACCGTCCGGGTCACGCTCGCGAACGCGCACGCCCCCGCGACGCCCGCCACCACGCCGGCCGCGACCACGACCCCACCGGCCGCGGCGACGACGGCCAAGCCGCCTGCGGCGACGAATCCGCCCGGGACGCAGCCCGCGGCCCCGCTGGCGCCGCCCACGCGCCGGCGCGTCTACGTCTCCGCCGCCGCCGGCCTCGGCGCGCTTGGCGGCGCGGGCGCGCTCGCCGCGATCTACATGCCGGCGAACATCCTCGGCACGGCCTTCTCGTGGGCCACGGCGGGCGCCGCGGTGCGCAGCGGCGTCAAGCTCGTGCGCTTCTCCCAGGCGCGCAAGTGGGAGGGCCGCGTCGCGAACATGAGCGACAAGGTGGCCGCCAAGGCCTCGTTCGAGCAGGCGCTCGACGGCCTCGACGCGCTGGGCAGGAAGCGGCTCGCGGCCGGGGCCGACCCGCAGGCCCACGCCGACTTCACGGGCGCGCTGGCCCAGGTGCGCGATCACGCCTCGCGCCTGGCCACCGTGCCGGTCCTGCGGCGCGTCACCACCCTGCGCAAGTCCATCGCCGATCTCCACGACAAGGCGGTCGACCTGGGCATCCCCAAGACCCGGGTGGCCAGGCAGACGTCGCGGCTCAAGGCCGGGGCGACCGACCGCGCCGCGTTCGATCGCTACCTCGCGCTGCACCAGCGTTTCGTCGAGAAGGGCAAGAGCGGCTCGCGCAGGATGCGCTGGATGACCGGGGTCGACGCCGACAAGGCGAACCTGATCGGCCAGGAGGTCGGCAACGTGAACGCCGCCCTCGGGCGTCTCGGCAAGTCCGGCAACGGCGTGCAGGAGAGGACGGACCTCCGCGACGCGGTGCGCGGCCTGAGCGTCGCGCCGCGCCTGCGCGACAAGCCCAACAGCGTCGCCCGCTGGACCATCGACATGCTGCAGGCCGGCACCTACGCCGTCTCGCTGGGCTCGCTGGCGAATTCGATCCGCACCGCGCCGCGCTTCTCGTTCAGCGCCGCGGGGCACCAGATCGCCGCCGTTCCGCACTTCGTGCACTCGCTGGTCACCACGCCGCACGTCGCGCTGCCGGAACTGGCCCACGCCATCACGAGCCTGCCGACCGAGTGGCCCGGCGTCGTCGTCTCGTCGGTGTTCGCCGTCTCGACGCTGGCCGACGGCGCGCGCATCCTGGGCTCGCGCTTCGCGATGAAGGAGACGCCCGGCCGCGAGCCGGTCACGACGCATCCGCTCTACGCGAAGACGCTGCCCAAGGCCGACGACAGCGCCACGGTGCACGGCGGCGCGGCCTCGGTGGTCAAGGGCGCGCTGTTCGGCGAGCACAAGGCCGCCGACACGGCCGCGGCGCTGGCCTACACGGTCGGCGCCTGGCGCCAGCGCAGGGAGGCCCGTGGCCGCGACTACGTCGATCCGAAGCCCGATGAGATCGCCGCGCGCAAGAAGGTGTTCAACCGCAAGATCGTCGCCGCGGGCGCCGGCCTCGTCCTGGCCGGCGAGGCGCTGGCGTCGCAGTGGCTGAAGGGCGAGGACAAGAAGAAAAAGGACGATCTCGGCCCCGCCACGCCACCCGCCACCCCCACCACGATCGCCCCGCCGACAGGCACGCCCACGACGCCCGGCATGACCCCGCCCGGCCCGGCGCCGGTGCCCCGCAGCAAGCTGGTCGTCGTCGATGCCTCCGACCCGCGCACGGCCGCACTGTGGGGCATCGCGCACGCCAACGAGTCCAGCCTCCTGTCGTCCGCCGAGATCCGGCGCGTGCGCGACCAGGCGGGCGACGACGCGGTGACCCTCGACGCGCTGCGCCACCTGTTCCAGCTCAACCCGCAACGCGGCTTCCGCCCGAGCCTCATGGACGGCGTGCCAGGTCCGAAGCAGGGTGATCCGGACACGATCCAGCCGGGCTGGAAGATCGAGGTGCAGGACCCGGCGCTGCCGTGAGCGGGCCCATTGCGGCGGCGTCTCCACCTGCGAACGCGCTCGCCTCCGGCGACAGGCATCGAGCGATCGACGATGCGCTCATTCGCAGGCGCGGCGTCAGCATCCTTTGCTTTCGCTGGGTAGGCTCGTGATGTCAGTTGTCGGGCGCCAGATTGCCGTAGGTCGCGCCAGGCTCCCCGCAAGCCCGGACGTCGGCCACGACCTCGTAGCGCGAATGGTGAATGCCCGAATGCACTTCGGGCGGCACGTGGACCAGGATGCCGACGCTCTGCCGGTGTCCGAAAAGGACCCGGTCGAACCAGTTCTGCGGCGCGTAGACAGACTCGCGGTAGACCGAGCAGCAATCCGGGTAGCGCGCCATGAAGTCCTCGGCCGAGGAAGCCCCGCTGCGTCCGATCGTGGACAGATTGCTGTTCAGCGCATGCAGGATCAGTTCGCGATCCGACAGCACTCGGCCGGCGTCTGCGCAGTACCCGGCGTAGTTGCGCTGACCTTCGAAGAGCGCGATCGCCAGGAGTGCGCAAGCGATGCCCGCGATGACGACCGCCGCGCGCCGGCGGGAACGAACAGGCTGGGCCGGCGCGTTCATGCCGTTGTCCAGTCGCTCTTGGAAGCCAGGCCGGCGGGCCGACCGGCGGCGAACGACTTGTTCGACTGGATTGCCGGCTCGGCCGGCCGATTCGCGGCTTGCCGGGCGCTCGAATGCGAACGCGACATCGCGAACTCCCGCTCCTCAGCGCGCGCAGCACCACGGGAGGCCGCGGTCGCGGCCTCTGCGAATTCGATCATGCTTGCTTCCCGCGTCCTGACTGGACGTCGCCTTCCCTGAGCTGAACTATAGTCATCGACTATTCGACCCACGGAGAAGCCCAACCGATAGCTGACCGTCTCGTCCGACCGCTCCTGGGCCGGAACAGGCACCTCGTCAACGCGAGAGTTCACCTCGCGCTGGTCTCGGGAGCAATCGGGCGCGGTGGAACAACTCTCGTCGTTGAATATCGCAGCTGATACGTCATGCGCGTCGTCGTCTTCCTTGCTGGCGGCTGTGACGACAGTTCCTCGGCGATGTCCGGGTGTGGCACGGTTCCGGCAGCTAAGAGCGGTGCCGTCAAGAAGGAGACGGTCACCGACAGCCGCTTTGAGGTAGGCTGGCCCGTGATGGCATCTTCCGCTCTAGAACTCGCCCCCGGGCGGCTCGCCCATTCCCTCGCGCCTCCAGATCAAGCTGCGCCGCTGACGAAGCGCTTTGTGAAAGTTCTTTCGATGCGCTGCGTCGCCCTGGCCTTCCTCGCGGGTGGACTGATTTCCACGGCTTGCGGAGCCACGCCTGAACGCCCGCAAGGTGCGAACTGCCGCTTGACTGCACCGCCGCGCTCTGCTGGGGAGATCAATGCGCCTCGTGAGCTTGCGTTCGTTTACCCGCGAACGAAGGACATTGGTATGGGCTACCTCGGCTGCCAGACCGTATGGGCTCGGGGGGAACATGGAGCATGGGAAATTGTTTCACTGGTGCGGATCGAGCGCCGGAACGTCGTCGAGGTGTGGCCGCCACCGCCGGACGGCGAATCGCCTGGTCACTGCATCTATAGCCGCGGGCGCATTCTTCCGAATAGTCCCGATGATTGCCGAACGCTTCAGACGATCTCTTTTCCCGCCGGCTGCCTGGCCCGAAGCCTCAAGCTGCACGTCTATCCGGCAATGCCCAAGGGATGTGAAGAGGGCTGACATGCGCCAGGCCCGCGTGCGGCCGACAGCCGACAGTTACAGAGGTCCGCTTGAGAGGAGCCCAACGCGGGTCGCGCCGAAGGATGAGGAGGAGAAATGCCAATCGACGAAATGTTCAGAATCCTTCGACAGGTCGCAGACGCCAAAGCCGCGTGGGCCAGTCAGCTCAAGCTGCTGCAGCGCAGGTTTCCCAGCGATCTCTGGAGCAATCTCGTGGAAGCAGACATTCGTCGCGACTCTGACGCTGCGGCCGCCTGGCTCGAGGCGTCCTTGGAACGAGCGCAGGCCCCAGTCGGCGTCTACCTTGGTCTCGACACTCTGAACATGGACGGGGGTTCTGGACACAACCTTGAGATTGGCTGGACGTCCAACGCAAATGTCGATGGCGATGACATCGGCTGGGTCTACGAAGGCCTGGAATATGGCCCTCGTCATCTGCTTGACGGCCTAGTGGGCATGCATTCGACCTACAGCCTCCCGCAATGGGAGCAGCAGTTCTCGAATGCGGACTACATGATCTTTCTCGGGTATTCGGCGCTCATCCTCAGAGAGGCGCTGCAGAAGGCGGCCGCTCCGGCGCCAGCGCTCATCGCGTGGGGATTCCGTGACGGCGACATTTTTTTGCTCGGACGCAAGGACGCCACCACTTTTACATTCATTGGTGTGTAGCCCATGAGCAGAGGACGCTTGTCGGCCAGGAGCGGTCGGTCGGAAGTGTCTGCTTTGGGGATGCGTGATGGGGCGGAACGAGGGTGCTAACGCATGCGGCGGATGAAGCAACTTGAAGACGAAATACTCCGCTGGTTTGTCACCAGGTCTGCGGAAGACGACCCAGTCCGCAAACACCTGTGCTACGCGGAGGTTTCGGCACGCGAATTCACGTCCGGTGGTGGCGTCTTTTTGACCCTGAGGGGTGCCGGGCTCACGCCGTCCGACCAAGGAGCCGAGCCGACCTACATTGATGGCCCTGAAATTCGGACGCCTGAAATGATTTCGGGTGCACTGGTGACGCTGCACCTCCCGGACGGGATTCCCCGCTATTTTGAAATCTGGAGCTACGCCAATGACTACCCTGTGGACAGGCATCCGAACGACTTTGCCCTGGTAGAGCCGCCGAGATCCAACCTCATTGACCTGCGGTGATCGTCCTGTGCCGGCCACGAGCGGACGCTCGCGATCGACAGCTTTGGAGAGCTCGGTGATCAACGCTTGAGGGCAGACCAACTCGTGGAAGACAGGCGGCAGCGACTGCAGGCAGACTCGTCCTTCCTTGAGAGGCTCAAGCACCCGCCGAGCCCGGCGCAAACTACCCCTGTCCCCGCCCTGCCGCTTTACTCGTCGGCGACATGCACCAGCAGTCCACTCTTGCCTGGCACCACGTCGTCCGCCATTGTATGGCGATCGGGAAAGCTGCCCCCGTTCTGCGAGCGAAACGGAATCGGCGCGTCGTCGAACAGGCGTTCGACGCGACTACGCCACGCCGCCCTGATGGGTTCGATCTCTTCCGCTTTGCTGACGTGGGCGGCGCCGTACACCGGATGGACGGGGAGCACGTCCATGCCTGGATAAAAGAGCGCGCCGTGGGTGAGCGGAAAGAGGAGTTGATCGATCGGGCCGTTGATGCCGCGCGGACCATAGTCCGCAGCCGGCCCGCCCGTCATGACATTCACCAGCGCCCGCTTGCCCTTCAGGATGCCGTCGCCAAAGCGATATTCGTTGGTGCCGTTCTTGTACCCGTAGGCGAAGCCAAAGGCATAGACACGATCGATCCAGCCTTTAAGGATGGCCGGCAAGCCATACCACCAGAGCGGAAACTGCATGATCATCGCATCGACAGCCAGCAGCTTCGCCTGCTCCGCGGCGACATCCGCTGCCTGCTGGCCGGTTGCATAGGCATGACCTGATTCCATGATGTACGAAAGCCGCTCAGGATTAGTCCTGCTCGGAAAGTCCTCTGCGTCGAATACAGCCTTCCAGCGCATGCCATAGAGGTCAGATTGGATGACTTCGTGCCCTTGAGCGGTAAGGGCTTCAATCGAGACGTCGACCAGTTGGCGCGTCAGCGAGGTCGGCTCCGGGTGGGCGTAGACGATGAGGACTTTTTTGGCCACGGTGCGGCTCTCCAAGCGGTTTGCAATGGCTGCATCGTGGCCTTTGTCGTGGTATATGTGAAATCGATTGTGTTCTGCCATACCATCCACGTCATGGATACTGGACGCCTCGATCTCAATTTGCTGCTGACTCTTGAAGCTCTCCTGGCCGAGCGGAATGTGACAAAGGCGGCCGCGCGACTTCACCTTAGTCAGCCAGCAGTGAGCGCACAGTTGAGCCGCCTTAGGGATGTGTTCGACGACCCCCTGCTTGTCCCGGCCCACCGCGGGATGACGCCTACGGCCAAGGCGCTCGACCTACTCGGCCCGCTGCGAGAAGCGCTAGATCAGCTGCGAATCACCTTCCATTCCCACAAAGACTTCTCGCCGGCGCGGGGCAAGCTAACAGTCACGATTGCCTGCACGGACTACGTGCAGGCTGCGGTCCTGATGCCGATCGCGGTGACGTTGAGGCAGCGCGCACCTGGGGTGCGCCTCGCCATTCGCCACTGGGACCCTGCGTCGATGGAGCAGCAGCTAAGTCGTGGCGAGATCGACTTGGCTCTCACCACGCCTGATCCCAGTCACGTGCATCTGCGAACCTGCCACCTATTCACGGAGACCTACGTCCTCATCGGTCGACGAGATCATCCAAGTCTTAGGCCCGGGCTTACGGCCGAAGAGTTCGCGAAACTGGAACATGTAATCGTTTCACCGTCGGGCGGCGCCTTCACGACGCCGATCGACGAGGCGCTGGCAGCGCTTGGGCATAAACGCCAAGTCGTTATGTCGGCAGCGTCCTTCCTCTTTGTCCCCGAGATCGTTTCATCTAGCGATCTTGTCGCCCTTGTGCCGAGGCGGCAACTACGAGGCCAGGCGGACCGTCTCGTCTTGGTCGATATCCCTTGGCTTTCGGAGCAGTTCGACATCAGCTTGATATGGCACGAACGCACCCACGGACACGCTGGCCATCGCTGGATTCGGGATCTGGTTGTCGAGGTCGCTGCTGGCGAAGGCAAAGGCGTGCGCATGCCGGATTTAGCCCGAGCAGGCAGGGCGACTAAGGCCGCCGCGACGTGACTCCGCAGTGCCATCAAGCACGCTCTTGGATCGCTCAATCCGTCGAACCGATGTCGGCTCCGGGTCGTATGCAGGCATCCACCCCGACCTCGGGAATGCAGGCCCTTCCTTCACGTCGCAACCGGGTCGGGGCGCCAACGAGCGGCGGGTTACGCCTGCGGCTAACCCGCCCTACGGGTACCGCATTCGGATAGGCTTCGGGGGATGACGACCGCCGCCCTGCAACGCCGGCTCATCGCCTGGATCATCGGCGTGTGCGTGCTGGCGTGGGCCATTGGCGTCGTTGCATTGGCGCGCGGAGGGCGGGCCGACCCGCCGTCGCTGCGCGCGGCGGCGATCCTGCTCGATGGCAACTGGCGCTTCCGCACCGGCGATGACGCGCATTGGGCCGACCCCCGCGCCGACGACGGCGATTGGGAAACCATCGACCTGACCGCCCCGCCGGGCAGCCACGATGGCGACGTCGGCCTGCCCGACCATGTCAGCGGCTGGATGGCCCACGGACACCGCGGCTACACCGGCTATGCCTGGTACCGGCGCGTGGTGGACGTGCCGCCCGGCGGCGCGTCGTGGGAACTCCTCGGGCCGACGCAGGTGGAGGACGGGTACGCGCTCTATTGGAACGGCCAGCTGCTGGGCGGATCAGGCCGGCTCGGGCCGCAGCCGCGCGTGGTCGGCACGCGCCCGCTGAAGTTCGCGCTGCCCGCCGGCGCGGCCGGCACGCGCGGCGTCCTCGCGCTCCGCGTGTTCGAGCTGCCCCGGCCCGGATCGGGCGCCGATGGCGGCGGGGTGCACAGCGCGCCCATCCTGGCGCCGCGTCCCGTCAGCGACCAGCTGCACCGCGTCCAATGGGAGCGCAGCATCGCGGGCTACATCGCCGATGCGATCGAGCCGCTCCTGATGTTCGCGCTGGCCGGCCTGGCGCTCTGGTGCCGGCCGCGCAGCGGGCAACGAGGGTTCCTGGCCTTCGCCGGCGTCGCGCTGGTCCTGATGGGCGTCCGCCGCCTCGACAACGCGCTCGTGTCGTGGACCGACCTCATGGACCTGCCCACGTACTCGGTGCTGGCCCGGTACCTGTGGATGCCCGCGCTGGCCGCCTGGGCGCTGGCCTGGAATCGCTGGCGCGCGCCTCCGTGGCGAACCCTCGACGCGGCGGCGCTCGCCATCATGGCCGCGCAGGTCGGCGGCGTCGTCACGCACTCGGCCGGCGTGGCCGGCGCCAGCCGCCTGGCGGCGATCGCGCTGTTCCTCGTGCTGGCGACGCGCATCGCCCGCGGTGCGGCGCTGCGGCCACTGGCACTGAGCGCGCTGGCCCTGACGATCCTGGCGTTCTTCGGCGGCGAGCTGCTCGATCCGATCGGCGTGCCGGGCATCTGGTTTCCGCTGGGCATCGGCGTCTCGCGCACGCAATGGCTCTACGCGGTCTTCATCCCGCTGCTCGCCGTGCTCGTGGTGCGGACGCTGGACGTCCAGCGGTCCACGCCTGTCATTCTGCGCGGAGCGTAGCGGAGTCGCAGAATCCACGCGCGCCGAGGCGCCGCGCACGTGGGGCCACGGGCTGGCAGGGGTGGATCCTGCGACTGCGCGCAGGATGACAGGTTTGGCGAGACCAGCGTTGAACCGCCACTTCGCGCAGGAAGACAGGTTTGAGGAGACCAGCGTTCGGGGTGCAGGCCGAGGCGGACCCGCCACTTCGGGCAGGAGGGAAGGCGCTCTCAGCGGTACGACAGCACCAGCCCGTGGATCAGGCGCGCCCAGCCGTCCAGCATCACGAACAGCAGCAGCTTGAACGGCAGCGAGATCGTGGTGGGCGAGATCATCGACATGCCCAGCGCCAGCAGGATGGTGGCCACGATCAGGTCGACCACCACGAACACCATGTAGATGATGAAGCCGATCTGGAACGCGCGGGTGAGCTCGCTGAGCGTGAAGCTGGGCACCAGCACGATGAAGTCGTCGGAGCGCAGGGCCTGGGCACGCGCCTTGGGCCAGACGCTGGTGGCCGAATCCATGAAGAAGCGGCGTTCGCGCTCGTGGGTGTGCTTCTGCAGGAAGTCCTTCAGGGGCTGCTTGGCGGCGTCCGCCACGGCCATGATGTCGGAGACGGCCTCGCCCTTCTGGCCGAAGGTGTGGTTGCGCAGCGTGTCGCCCACCTCCATGCCGATGGGCGCCATGATGTAGACGGACAGGATGATCGCGATGCCGTTCAGCACCATGTTGGGCGGCGTCTGCTGCAGGCCGAGCGCGGTGCGCAGCAGGCCGAAGACGATCACCAGCTTGGTGTAGCACGTCACCATCAGCGCCGCGAACGGCGCCAGCCCGAACGCGACGATCAGCGCGACGAGCGTGAGCGGGTCGGGCAGGCTGCCGTTCACGGTGCCGGCCTCCGGAGCGGGCGCGCGCGCCTCACAGGTCGCCCGGCGCGAACTCGCTGACGCGCACGCCCAGCCGGTCTCCCACGGCCACCAGCGTGCCCTTGCCCAGCAGGTTGCCGTGCGCCACGATCCGCACGGGACCACGGTTGAGCGGCTGGCCGAGGTCGAAGACATGGCCCGCACGCACGTTGCGCAGCTCGCCCAGGCTGATCGCGAGGTCGCCGACCTCGAAGCGCAGCGTGACCTCGATGGCGTCGAGGCGATCGACGGCGAGCTCGGCGGCTTGCGGCGCGGTGCCGGCCGGCGTGTCCGCGGGACTGTTCATGGGGTGCTCCCTGGTGTGCTGGATCGTGATCTGCGAGCCTTCGACCAGCCCGACGAGGCGCGGGCCGCCCGCGCCGGCGGGTGCGGCCTCGGCGACGACCGCCGCACCCGCGGCGCGCCAGTCCTCGATGGCGACGATGTCGCCGCGCGCGATGCCGCGCACCTCGTGCAGCCGCAGCCGGGTCTGGCCGAGGGCGAAGCGCAGCGGCAGGCGCAGGCGGTCGAAGGCGGCGGCCGGCGCCCCCGCGCCCGTGGTCGCGGGGGCGAACGCATCGAGGACGCCGGGCTCGTCGAACTGCAGCGCGCCCGACCAGCCGTTGCCGTCCACGCGGAAGCGCAGGGCGATGGCCGGATCGAGCGCGCGCTCGGGCTCCTCGCCCGGCTGCCATTCGAAGTGCAGCCGGGTCGCCCGCGCGAGCGCGTCCGCGCAGGGGGCGAGCGCGTCGGCGACGAGGACGGTGCGCAGCGCGCGCGGGATGCGGGCCGGCCGCGCCTCGCCCAGAAGGGCGGCCACGGCGGGCAGGTCCAGGCCGAGTCGGCCGCCGTGCGGCCCGAGGCGGAAGCGGTAGACGTCCAGCGGGGGCAGCGCGGGCGCGCCCGCGTCGTCGTCGTATACCCAGCGCAGCATGAAGTCGCTGCCGCCGACATGCAGGGGCAGTGGCACCGCACGGCGGTCGTGCAGGCGGTTGAAGGCACGCGCGAGCCGGCCGTCCAGGCGCGCCAGGCCGGGCGCCTGGCCGAGCTCCACGACGGCGTCGCGCGCCGGCGAGGGGCTCAGGCGGTCGGAAGGCGGGTCGGCGAGGTTCACGGCGTGTCGGCGAGGCGTTGGGCGACTCGGCGGCCGCGTTGGCGTGAGGGTAGCCAAGCCGAGCGGGCGCTGGAAGGTACGAAGAATCGTAGCCATGCGCGAAACGACGCTGTCCATGCTCGACGGGCATGACTACGAAGTCTCGTGCTTGCCCGACGCTGGCGTGAAACCTAGAGTCGGCTGCAAGCCCCTCCGTGCATACCCGACCCTGTATATGACCCAGCAGACACGCTCGCCATCGGCCGCCTTCACGGGCGGCAAGGGGCCGCGCCGCGCGGGTCGCAACAACGACCTCGTGCTCGCGGCGCTGCTGGTGCTGATCGTGGTGCTGTTCGTGCTGCCGCTGCCCACGCCGCTGCTGGACCTGCTGATCGCCACCAACCTCGCGGCCAGCCTCGTGCTGCTGATCGTGGCGATGTACGTGCCCTCGGCGTCGTCGCTGTCCACGTTCCCGTCGCTGCTGCTGTTCACCACGCTGTTCCGGCTCGCGCTCAACATCGCGTCGACCAAGCTGATCCTGCTGCACGCCAACGCCGGGCACATCATCGACACCTTCGGCAAGCTCATCGTCGGCAACAACGTGGTGGTGGGCGGCGTCGTGTTCCTGATCATCGCGATCGTGCAGTTCGTGGTGATCGCCAAGGGCTCCGAGCGCGTGGCCGAGGTGGCGGCGCGCTTCGCGCTCGACGCGATGCCCGGCAAGCAGATGAGCATCGACGCCGATGTCCGCGCCGGCGCGATGTCGTCGGCCGAGGCGCAGCGCCGGCGCCAGGCGCTCGAGCAGGAGAGCGCGCTGCACGGGGCGATGGACGGCGCGATGAAGTTCGTCAAGGGCGACGCCGTCGCCAGCATCATCGTGGCGCTCGTCAACATCCTCGCGGGCCTGGCGATCGGCGTGCTGATGAAGGACATGAGCGTGGGCGACGCGGTGCACCGCTACGCGATCCTGACCGTGGGCGACGGCATGGTCTCGCAGATCCCGTCGCTGCTGGTGTCCATCGCCGCGGGCGTCGTCATCACGCGCGTCGACGCCTCCGGCGGCGACCCGCAGCTGGCCAACCAGATCGCGCGCCAGGTGATGGCGCATCCGCGCGCGCTGATCGTCGCGGGACTCGCGTTCGCCAGCTTCCTGCTGGTGCCGGGCTTTCCGGCGTGGGCCTTCGGGCTGCTGTCGGCCGGCATCGTGGCCGCGGGCCTGCTGGCGCGCCGCGCGCACGAGTGGCAGCGCACGCCCGCCTGGATCTCGCACCGCGACGCCGAGGCGCCGCATGCGGTGGCCGCGCCGCTGGTGGTGCGCCTCGCGCCGGACCTGCGCGCGGGCCTGGACCGCCACGCGCTCGACCAGCGCCTGGATGCCACCAAGCAGGCCGTCGAGGGCGACATGGGGCCCGTGTTCCCGCGCCTGCGCGTCGAGCACGCGAGCGACGTGGCGCCGTTCGGCTACGAGATCCTGGTGGAGGACGTGCCCGTCTCGCGCGGGTTGTTGCGCCCGGGCTGGCGGCTGCTCGATCCGGCCGCCGCGACGGTGGCGCCGGCAGGCGCGGAGGTGGCCGAGCCGTTCGGGCCGTTCGCGCGCGTCGCGTGGGTGCGCGCCGCGCCCGCGGACGCGGCCGCATGGACATGCGAGGAGGTCGTCGCCCGCCACGTCGACCAGGTGGTGCGCCGGCATGCGCCGCGCCTGATCGGCCTGCAGGAAGTGCAGCGCCTGCTGCGCACGGTCCAGGCCGACGCCCCAGAACTCGCCGCCGAGGTCACCCGGGCGGTGCCCGCGCAGCGCATCGCCGAGGTGCTGCGGCGGCTGCTGCAGGAGGGCATCCCGGTGCGCAACCTGCACGCGATCTTCGAGAGCCTGGCGCTGCGCGGGCCCGCCGAGTCCGACGTCATCGCGCTGACCGAGCTGGTGCGCATCGACCTGGGCCGCTACATCACGAGCCGCCACGCAGGGGCAGCGCGCCGCATCGAGGCCATCCTGTTCGAGTCGGGCCTGCTCGATCGCGTGCTGGGCGCCATCGAGCACTCCGCGCGCGGCAACCTGCTGCTGCTGAGTCCGGCCGTCGCCCAGGACGTGCGCGACCAGGTGCGCGCCATCCTCGCCGGCACGGCGGGCGCGGTGGTGGCGATCGTGTCGTCGGACGCGCGCCGCTACGTCAAGACGCTGATCGAGCCGATCGCGCCCGACCTGCCCGTCCTCTCCTACCAGGAGCTCGACCCCGACGTCGCGCTGCACCCCGTCGGCTGGATCACGAATCCGCAGGCCGCCTGAGACCTTCTTCGCCGCATCCGCCTCGACACATGACACCCCAGAACGTCCTCGACCTCACCCGGGAAGGCCTGCAGCTGGTCTTCTGGGTCTCGCTGCCCGTGGTGCTGGTGGCCGCGCTCACCGCGCTGCTGGTGGCCCTCGGACAGGCGGTGACGCAGATCCAGGACCAGAGCATCGGGCAGTCCATCCGCCTGATCGCGGTGATGCTCGCGCTGGTCGTGATGGCGGGCCTGCTGGGCCGCAACGTGCTGCTGTTCGGCGAGCGCGCGTTCGATTCGCTGGTGCGGCTGGCATGAATCGTTGCCTGGCGCTCCTCATCGCGGCCGCGCTGCTGTGCGCCGGCGCCGCTGCACGCGCGGCCGACCTGCCGTGGACCGGCAAGCCCTACCAGATCGTGGCCAACGAGAAGCCGCTGCCCGACCTGCTGCGCGAGCTGTCGGCCTCGCAGGGCACGACGGCCGTCATCGATCCCAAGATCGCCGGCACGATCAGCGGGCGCTTCAGCGCCTCGCCGCTGAAGACGCTCAACAGCCTGTGCGCCACCTATGGGTTGAGCTGGTACTACGACGGCGCGTTCCTCTACGTCGATCCGTCGGCCGACGCGCGCAGCGAGGTGTTGTCCATCGGCAGCCAGGCGGGCAACGCCGGCTGGCTCGTGCAGTCCCTGACGCAGCTGCGCATCTACGACCCGCGCTATCCGTTGCTGGTGAGCGGGCGCGACGGCACCGCACGCGTGACGGGCCCGAAGCGCTACGTGGAGATGGTGCGCCAGGTGGCGCGCCTGCTCGATTCGAAGAGCGCCCTCAACGACGGCGCCGAGATCCGGCTGTTCCCGCTCAAGTACGCATGGGCGGGCGACTTCAAGGTGACGCGCTCGGGCAAGGAGGTGGCCGTGCCCGGCATCGCCGCCACGCTGCGCAGCCTGTACGGGCGCAGCGGCGGCGGCGGGTCGTCGACGGGCGGCGCCACCGCGGCGATGGGACGCCAGTACGCCGCCTACCAGGCCGGCGCCGATCGACAGCTGCGGCTGTCCACGGGCGACGTCGTCAACGCGCCCATGGTGCGGCTGCCGGGCCTGGGCGCGACGGAGCAGGGCGACGACGCCGATGCAGGCGCCGCGGCGGGCGCGTCCGGCATCGCCGCGGACAACCGGCAGCTGCCGCAGTTCCAGGCCGACACGCGCCTGAACGCGGTGCTGGTGCGCGACATCCCTGGGCACATGGCGCAGTACGAGAAGCTGATCGCCGCGATGGACGTGCGCCCGCGCCTGGTCGAGATCGAGGTCACGATCATGGACGTCAGCACCGACACCCTCGACAGCCTCGGCGTGGACTGGCGCGCGCACACCTCGCACGTCGACTTCCAGACGGGCAACGGCGTCAACTCGCCGCTGACCCTCGGCGGGGCCACCTCGGAGGCGGGCCAGACCGGCGGCCTGTGCTGCACCAACTCGCAAGGACTGCCGACCGTGCCGCTGGGCTCGATCTTCACGGCCGCCATCGGCAACACGCTGCGCGACTACCTGCTCGCCCGCGTCAGCGCGCTGGCGCAGACGGGCAACGCCGACGTCGTCGCGCGGCCCAAGGTGCTCACGCTGGACAACAACGAGGCGATCCTGGAGAACCTGAGCGACTTCTACGTGAGCGTCGCCGGCTTCCAGGATGCGAGCCTGTTCAAGGTCACCACCGGCACCTCGGTGCGCGTGACGCCGATGATCGTCGACGAGCGCGACGGCCGCGGCGTGATGATGACCATCGACATCCAGGACGGCAACATCGATTCCACGCAGTCGGTGGGCCAGATCCCGATCGTGCGCCACCGCACCGTGGACACGCAGGCGCTCATCGACGAGGGCTCGAGCCTGCTGCTGGCGGGCTACACGTCGGAGTCGCGCAGCAGCGCGGCCTCGGGCGTGCCGGTGCTCTCCAGCATCCCCCTCATCGGCCACCTGTTCAAGTACGACCAGAAGCAGCGCAACAAGGAGGAGCGGCTCTACCTGCTCACGCCGCGCCTGGTGACGGCCGGGCCGGCGGGCAACGCGAGCGGGCTCGTGCCGCTGCCGGTGCAGGACGGCCCCGTCGCGGCACCGGCGGCGCCGGGCGCGGCGTCCGCCGCATCGTCCGGGAGGCGCTCGTGAAGGCCACGCCCGACTTCGTCACGCACGGCTGGTGCCTGCGCTTCCTCAGCGGTGCGATGAAGGGCCGCACGATCGAGCTGCGGCCCGGCGCCAACGCCGTCGGCTCCGCGGGCGACTGCGACGTGATGCTGCCCGGCGGCGACGTGCTGCCGCGCCACCTGGTGTTCAACGTCGGCGAGCTGGTGGTGTCGGTGCAGAAATCCGCCGACGCGCAGGTGCTGCTCAATCGCGAGGCCATGCAGCAGCCGCGCCGCAGCCTGGTGCCGGGCGACGTGGTGACCGTCGGCCGCATCGAGCTGCAGCTGGAGCGCAGCTATCCGGCGGTCGATCGCGCCGACCCGATGTTCGCGGGGCCGGAGAGCGTGCTGGCCGACGACGCCGCCGCCACGGGCCCGGCCGCGGTCCGCGGCACGGGCTTCTGGGCCGGTGCGGCGCTGCTGCTGCTGGCCGGCGCCGGGCTGCTGGCCATGGGGCTGTGGGCCGGCGGCGAGGATCGCCCGGTGGCGGCCGCCAGCCCCGCCGACGTGGCACGCGTGATCGCGCCGTTCCCCGAACTCGAGGCCGTCGCCGCGCCCGGGGGCCAGGTGGTCGTCAAGGGCTTCGTCGAATCGCGCCCGCGCCGTGCGCAGCTGGAGCAGGCGCTCGCGGGCCTGGGGCGGCGGGTCTCCATCGAGGCCATGGCGGTGGACGACCTGGTGGAACAGGCGCGACGCTACCTCGGCAACCCGGCCCTCGGCGTGACCTACGCCGGCAAGGGCCAGCTGGTGGTGTCGGGCGCCAGCGACGACGACGCGCTGCGCCGGCGGGTCGCCCGGCTGGCGCAGGACCTGCACCCGGAGGTGCTGGTGTCGGACCGCGTGTCGTGGCGACCCGCGCCGCCGCCCGATCGCGACGCCGCGCTGCGCGCGCACTGGGAGGCCTGGCAGGGCGCGCTGCCCTCGCGCCTGGTGGGCATCACCGAGTCCGAGGACGGCCTGCGCTCGATCCAGCTGGCCGACGGCACGCGCTACTACGAGGGGGCGCCGCTGAAGTCGGGCGCCCTGATCGCGCACATCGGCGCGGACGGCCTGGTGCTGGACGGAGGCCCGCGTGCCGACACGAAATGAACGTCATCGCAGCGGGACGCCCCGGCGGCCCGCGCCACAGGATTCGCGGCGGACATCCGTCGCGAATACCCCGGGAGGCATCCGCGTCCCGGGACATCTTCAAACCGCATAGGAGAGAGCTCATGTCCACCGTCGATACCTCCATCGCCGCGATGCAACAAGCCGCCGCCGACAGCGCGCGCCTGCAGGCCGCCAGCATCAGCGTGCAGACCCAGATCCAGGGCGCCACCACCTCGGCGCAGACCATCAACAGCTCGAGCGCCGCCGCCAGCGAGACCGCCAAGGGCGTCGCCAGCGACACGAAGGCGGCTGCGCGCGCGTCCTGACGCCGCGCGGCGTCCCTCGCGCCTTCACGGGCGGCGAGGGCGCCGCACGGGCGAGCCCGCGCTTCGCGCCGGTCTCGCCCGTGCCTTGTTCCCCTTTTTCCGAGAGGCTCGCCATGACCGATCCCGTCGCCGTCCTCGCCGCGAGCGCGCCCCAGGCCGCTGCCGCGACGCCCCCCGCCGCGCCGACCCCGTTCGCGCCGGCCGACACGCAGATGTTCGCGACCCTGATGCGCGGCGCGCCGGCGCTCGACCCGGCCGCCACCCCTTCGCCGGGCGACGTCGCCCATTCCCTGCAGGCCGAGTTCGGCAATACGCGCTCGTTCGACGAGATCCGCTCGAGCATGCTCGCCGCCTACGACCCGCGCGACCCGATCAAGAGCATGTTCACGGTCGCGAGCAACGGCATGGAGGCGCAGATGCTGTTCTCCAAGCTGCACATCGCCACCAGCCTCGCGAGCTCGGCCACCAGCCTGTTCGGCGGCCTGCTCAAGAACCAGGGCTGACGCCATGACCCGTCGCCTTCCCTGGTTGCGCGTCGCGGCCTGTGCCGCGGTGGCGCTGGCGCTGGCCGGCTGCAAGGTCGAGCTCTATTCCGGCCTCGACGAGACGGAAGCCAACGAGATCGTCGCCACGCTGGCCGACGGCCGCATCGCCGCGCGCAAGGAGCATGTCGAAGGCGCCGACTGGCAGGTGCAGGTCGACGAGGACCGCGTGGGCCAGGCGTTGAGCCTGCTGCGCGCGCAGGGCCTGCCGCGGCAGCACTACGCCAGCATGGGCGACATGTTCCAGAAGCAGGGCCTGGTCTCCACGCCCGCGGAGGAGCGCATGCGCTACATCTTCGCGGTGTCGCAGGAGCTCTCGCGCACGCTGCGCTCGATCGACGGCGTCGTCGAGGCCCGCGTGCACGTGGTGATCCCGCAGGACGATCCGCTCAGCGACATGGTGCGGCCGTCGTCGGCCGCGGTGTTCATCAAGCATCGGCCGGACGTCGACCTGCGCCTGCTCGCCCCGGCGGTCAAGGACCTGGTGGCGCACGGCATCGAGGGCCTGACGCCCGACCAGGTGGCGCTGACGCTGTTCCCGGCGCCGCGCACCGCCGTCGCGTCGACCGGCCTCGCGCCGGTGGATTCGGCGCGCGAGGTGCTGGGCATGTCGCAGCGCGCGGTGGTGACGCTGCTGGTGCTGCTGGTGCTCGCGGCGATCGCGCTGATGGCGCTGCCCACGCTGCTGGCGCGCCGCGGGCTCGACCTGCGCACATGGCTGCAGCGCGACGTGCTGCGGCGATGAACGCGAGCGTCGCGCCCGTCGGAGACAGCCCGTTGGCGCTGATGCGCCTCGTGCTGCGCTTCAACCTGCACCCGCAGGCCAGCCTGCATCCGAGCTGGCTGCCGGCGGACTGGCCGGTGTCGACGCGCGCGCGCCTGGCGCGCCTGGCGCCCGAGGCGCAGGCGCTGCTGCGCGGCGCGCTCGTGCGCGCCGGCGTGCTGCCCGCGGCGCCGGACCATGCGTTCGATTCGCCGGTCAAGCGCCTGCTGCTGCTCGACGCGCCTGCGCTGCGCCGCCTCGCGTTCTATGCCAGCTTGTGCGTGCATGCGCCGCTGATGCGCCCGCGCCGCGATGCGCTGGCCGCCGCGCTGCGGCGCCAGGCGCGCCGGCTCGACGACGACGCCGTCGACTTCGTGCTCGAGCGCGCGCCGCAGGCCACCGAGCTGCAGATGTCCGCGCACGCGCTGCGGGAGCACACCGGCGCCTGTGGCCGCGTGCTCGTCGATCGTGGCCATCGGCTGCTGCTGGCGCTGCTGGCCGACGAGGGCGAGGCGGCCGCCGCGCGCCTCGCGCGCATGCTGCCGCGCCGCGCGGCGAGCCTTCCGGTGCCCGCGCTCGCGGCGCGCCAGAAGCAACAATTGCGCGAGCTGGTGCTCGCGTGCATCGTTCCCGAAAGGCTTGCGCAATGGGACTGGCTTTTCTGATCTCCACCGACAACCTGCAGCTCCTGAGCGAGCGCAAGGTGTTCAAGGAAGCCGAATACGCCGCGCTGCTGGATGCCGCGGCCGTGCTCGACGCGGCGCGTGCCGAGGCGGCGCGGGTGTCCGCGCAGGCGGTGCACGACGCGGCGCTCGCGCTGGAACAGGGCCGTGCTGAAGGCTTGCGCCAGGGCCGCGCCGAGTACGCACAGCGGCTGGCGGCCGACGCGCTCGCCACGCAGCGCCAGCTGCAGTCCATGCGGGAGACGATGGCGCGCATCGTCATCGGCGCGGTCGGCCAGTTCATGGGCGACGTCGATCCCGCGCGGCTGCTGGAATCGGCGCTGCGGCGCGTGGACGCGCTGCTGCGCGCCGAACCGTTCGTCGCGCTGCGCGTGGCGCCCCGGCAGGAAGCCGACCTGCGGCGCGCGCTCGGCGCACTCGGCCAGGACGCCGGCTGGGCGCTGGCGGCCGCGGTCAGCGCGGACCCGGCGCTGGCCGACGGCGCGTGCGTCGTCTCCACGGCGTCGGGCACGCTGGAGATCGGCATCGACGCGCAGCTGGCGGCGTTCCGCCGGGCCATCGAGACCGCGGGAGGCGCCGCATGAGCGCCCTCGAGTCCCTGCCGCTGGCGGCGGCGGCGCACGACATCGCCAGCGACCTGGCGCAGGTGTTCGGTCGCGTCGTGCCGGTGGCGATGCGTGGGCGCGTGAGCAAGGCCGTGGGCATGGTCATCGAGGCCACCGGCATCCAGGCGCACGTGGGCGAGCTGTGCGAGCTCGTCACGCCGGGCGAGCCGCCGCTGCTGGCCGAGGTGGTGGGCTTCCAGCACAACACGGCCATCCTCACGCCGCTGGGGGCGACCAGCGGGTTGTCCGCGCTGACCGAGGTGCTGCCCACCGGCCGCGGCCACGCGTGCCCCGTGGGCCCGGCGTTGCTGGGCCGCGTGCTGGACGCCTTCGGGCGTCCGCTGGACGGCCGCGGCCCGCTCGGGCCACACGCGTTGGCGCCGGTGCATCGCGACCCCGTGGCGCCGCTCGCGCGCCGGCCCATCGACCGGCCGTTGGCCACCGGCGTCCGCGCGATCGACGGCCTGCTGACGCTGGGCGTGGGCCAGCGCGTGGGCGTGTTCGCGCCGCCGGGCGTGGGCAAGAGCACGCTGCTGGGCATGCTGGCGCGCGGCTCGACGGCCGACGTCAACGTCGTCGTGCTGGTCGGCGAGCGCGGACGCGAGGTGCAGGAATTCATCGCGGGCAGCCTCGGCGACGCGGGGCTGCGCAAGACGGTGGTGGTGGTGTCGACCTCCGACCGCCCGCCGATGGAACGCATCAAGTCGGCCTACGTGGGCACCACCATCGCGGAGCATTTCCGCGACGCGGGCGCCGACGTGCTGCTGCTGGTGGACTCGCTCACGCGCTTCGCGCGCGCGCAGCGCGAGATCGGCCTGGCCAGCGGCGAGCCGCCGACCCGCCGCAGCTACCCGCCGTCGATCTTCTCGATGCTGCCGCAGCTGCTCGAGCGCGCGGGGCAGGGCGAGCGCGGCGCGATCAGCGCGGTCTACGCGGTGCTCACCGAGGGCGACGAGGAGAACGATCCGATCGCCGAGGAGGTGCGCTCGATCCTGGACGGCCACGTGGTGCTGTCGCGCAAGCTGGCGGCGGCCAGCCAGTTCCCCGCCATCGACGTGCCGGCCAGCGTCAGCCGCACGATGTCGCTGGTCGCCTCCGATGCCCACCGCGCCGCGGCCGCGCGCTGGCGGGCGGCGATGGCGCGCTACCAGGAGCTCGAGCTGCTGATCCAGATCGGCGAGTACCGCGAAGGCGCCGACCCGCTCGCCGACCAGGCGGTGCGGCTGCGCGCCGCGATGCAGCGCTTCCTGGCCCAGGCGCCGGGCGAGCCCGCGCCGTTCGCCCCCACGCTGGCCGAGCTGGAGCGCCTGGTGCCGGCGCTGGAGGCCGCACGGTGATCGACTGGCTCCGCGTGGAGGACGTGCGCGAGCGCCGGCGCCGGCTCGCGCTGGAAAAGCTCGCGGCCGACCGCCGCGCCGAGCAGGCGCAGGCCGGTGTGCTGCAGGCGGCCGAGCAGGCGCGCGCCGCTGCGGAAGGCGCCAAGGCGGGCCATTGGCAGGCCGCCGCCGCGGATCCGGCGCTGAGCGTCTCGGCACTCGCCGGCGCCGCGGCGTGGAGCCGGGTGCTCGAC
>JBJMWE010000367.1:0-12319 GCA_045810285.1 Vitreoscilla sp.
CACCGAACGGCGGGTTACGCCTTCGGCTAACCCGCCCTACCCGCCCCACTGGCGGTGGCGCGGAAAGCTCGCTATAATCGCTGGCTTTCCCCAATCTTTGCCCGGCTGCTGCATCGGTTTTGCAGTGCACGGATCCGCAGCAAGGGCATGGGTTCACAGAACGGTCGCCGGCCCCGGCGGCGTTCCCAGGAGTTTCAAAATGGCTGTTCAGCAAAACAAGAAGTCGCCTTCCAAGCGCGGCATGCACCGTTCGCACAATGCGCTGACCACCCCGGGCACGGCCATCGAGGCCACCACGGGTGAAGTGCACCTGCGCCACCACATCAGCCCGACCGGCTTCTATCGCGGCCGCAAGGTCCTGAAGACCAAGGCCGACGCCTGATCTTTCCAGGCGGCAGCGCTCGTCGCGATCCGCCCGCGATGCCCCAAGGCCGGCATCGTTGCAGGCAGCGCCGCCCGGCATCCGGGCCCGGCGCGCCGGTGGCAAGACACGGCGAGCGTTCCGGCCCGGGCCGCGGCCTGTCGTCCGCGCCCGACCCCGATTCCCATCCGCCCAGGCGGCGCCTCGCGTCACGACGCGCAGGCGCGCTCGGCTGTTTCCGATGCGTGGCGGGGTCATTCGGGTTGTCATGTGGCCGGCCGACAGGCACGTCTGCTATGGTCCCGGATTGCTGGAATTAGATCGCCCCGATCGATCCCGACTGTGATTCATCCCGTACCCCTGACTCCGCGTTCGCGCGTTCGCCTGGCGGTGGACTGCATGGGCGGCGACCACGGCCCGTCCGTGACGCTGCCGGCCTGCAAGGCCTTCCTCGACAGCCATCCCGACGCCGAACTGCTGCTGGTCGGAAGTCCCGGTGCGCTCGCGCCGGCCACCGACTGGCCGCGCTGCACGCTGATCACGGCGAGCCAGGTCGTCACGATGGACGACACGGTGGAGACGGCGCTGCGCCGCAAGCGCGATTCGTCGATGCGCGTGGCCATCGAGCAGCTCAAGGCCAACGAGGCCGGCGCCATCGCCGCCGACGTCTGCGTCTCGGCGGGCAACACCGGCGCGTTGATGGCGGTGTCGCGCTACCTGCTCAAGACGATGGACGGCATCGATCGCCCCGCGATCGCCACGTTCATGCCCAACATCCAGGACCGCTTCACCTGCGTGCTGGATCTGGGCGCCAACGTCGACTGCAGCGCCGAACACCTGATGCAGTTCGCCGTGATGGGCAGCGCGCTCGTCACCTCCACCGAGGGCCGGCCCGAGCCGGTGGTGGGCCTGCTCAACATCGGCGAGGAGATGATCAAGGGCAGCGAGGTCATCAAGCGCGCGGGCGAACTGCTGCGCGCCGTGGCGTCGCACGGCCACCTGAACTACCTCGGCAACGTCGAGGGCGACGACATCTTCAAGGGCACCGTCGACGTGGTCGTCTGCGACGGCTTCGTCGGCAACGTCGCGCTCAAGAGCAACGAGGGCGTGGCCAAGATGATGAAGTCGATGATCCGCCAGGAGTTCGAGCGCAACATCTTCACCCGGATCGCGGCGTTCGTGGCCATGCCCGTGCTGCGCCGCTTCCAGGCGCGCGTCGACCCGCGCCGCTACAACGGCGCCGCGCTGCTGGGCCTCAAGGGCCTGGTCTTCAAGAGCCACGGCGGCGCCGACGCCTTCTCGTTCGGCCAGGCGCTCATCCGCGCCCATGACGCCGCCCGCAACCGCCTGCTCGACGGCGTCCACGACGCCATCGTCGACACCATGCAAGCCCTGCCGCCCACCGGCGGCGAGTCGGTTCCGCAAGCTGCATGAGCGTGGCGTCCGTCGCGCGCCGCGGCTCGCGTTGAGCCAGGAATTGGGGAGTACTCTCAAATTACCGCTGTCCATTCACGTATCGCCGGCACCGGCAGCGAGCTGCCGCCGCTGCGCCTGACCAACGACGACCTGGTCAAGATGCTGGCGCGCCGCGGCGTCGAGACCTCCGACGAGTGGATCGTCGAGCGCACCGGCATCCGCGCGCGGCATTTCGTGGCCGACGACCTGCACGCCAGCGATCTGGCCACCGCCGCCGCCAACCGCGCGCTCGAGGCCGCCGGCTGCACCGCCGCCGACATCGACCTGATCATCGTGGCCACGTCCACGCCCGACATGGTGTTTCCGTCCACCGCCAGCATCGTGCAGCGCAAGCTGGGCGTCCACGGCTGCGCGGCGTTCGACGTCCAGGCCGTGTGCTCCGGCTTCATCTACGCGCTGAGCGTGGCCGACGCGATGATCAAGGCGGGCTCGGCCAGCCGCGCGCTGGTCATCGGCGCCGAGGTGTTCTCGCGCCTGCTCGACTTCGACGACCGCACCACCTGCGTGCTGTTCGGCGACGGCGCCGGCGCCATCGTGCTGGAAGCCAGCGACACGCCCGGCGTCGTGGCCACCAAGCTGCACGCGGACGGCCGCCATCTCGACATCCTGTGCACGCCCGGCACCGTCAGCGGCGGCAAGGTCTTCGGCGACCCGCTGCTCAAGATGGACGGCCCCGCGGTGTTCAAGCTGGCGGTCGGCGTGCTGGGCGACGTCGCGCTGGAAGTGCTCGAGCTGGCCGGACGCGCCACTTCCGACGTCGATTGGCTCGTGCCGCACCAGGCGAACATCCGTATCATGCAGAGCACGGCGCGCAAGCTGAAGCTGCCCGTCGACCGCGTGGTGGTCACCGTCGACGAACACGGCAACACGTCTGCGGCGTCGATCCCGCTGGCGCTCGACGTCGCCATCCGCTCGGGCCAGATCCAGCGCGGCCAGCGCCTGCTCCTCGAGGGCGTGGGCGGCGGCTTCACCTGGGGCGCCGCGCTCGTCGACTACTGATGCTGGGCGGCCCGATTGCCGGGCCCGCCTTCCGAGAGAACAACAAGATCATTTCCCCTCCCATGACTGCATTCGCATTCGTCTTCCCCGGCCAGGGCTCGCAGGCCGTCGGCATGCTCGACGCCTGGGGCGACCACCCGGCCGTCGCCGCCACGCTCAGGGAAGCCTCGGCGGCACTCGGCGAGGACATCGGCCGCCTGATCCACGAAGGCCCGAAGGAACAGCTCGATCTCACCACCAACACCCAGCCGGTGATGCTGGCCGCCGGCATCGCCGCGTGGCGCGCCTGGCAGGCCGAGGGCGGTGCGGCGCCGGTGGCGGTCGCCGGCCATTCGCTGGGCGAATACACGGCGCTGGTGGCCGCGGGCGTGCTGTCGCTGGCCGACGCGCTGCCGCTGGTGCGCCTGCGCGCCACCGCGATGCAGGAAGCCGTGCCGGTGGGCGTCGGCGCGATGGCCGCCATCCTGGGCCTGGACGCGCAGGTCGTGCGCGACGGCTGCAAGGCCGCGGCGCAGGCCAGCGGCGAAGTCGTCGAGGCGGTGAACTTCAACGACCCGAAGCAGACCGTCATCGCGGGCTCCAAGGCCGGCGTCGACAAGGCCTGCGAACTGCTGAAGGCCGCCGGCGCGAAGCGCGCGCTGCTGCTGCCGGTGTCCGCGCCGTTCCACTCCAGCCTGATGAAGCCGGCGGCGCTGCGACTGCAGGCGGCGCTCGAGAAGGTCACGCTGAACGCGCCGGCGTTCCCCGTCGTCAACAACGTCGACGTCGCCACGCCCACCGACGCCGCCGCCATCCGCGACGCGCTGGTGCGCCAGGCCGCGGGCCCCGTGCGCTGGGTCGAGGTGGTGCAGGCGCTGCGCGCGCGCGGCGTCACGCACGTGGTCGAATGCGGCCCGGGCAAGGTGCTGGCCGGCATGGCCAGGCGCATCGACGGCGAACTGGTCACCGGCGCCCTGTACGACCCGGCCACGCTGGCCGAAATCAAGGGGGTGCTGCAGTGAGCGATCTCAACGACGGCAACGTCCAGACGGCGCTGGTCACGGGCGCCTCGCGCGGCATCGGCCGCGCCATCGCCAAGACGCTGGCCGAGCGCGGCTACCGCGTCATCGGCACCGCCACGAGCGACAACGGCGCCCAGGCCATCACCGAATCGCTGGCCGGGCACTCCGGCTGCAAGGGCGTGAAGCTGGACGTCAACGACGCCGCCGGCGTCTCGGCGCTGGTCGACGGCATCGTCAAGGAATTCGGCGGCCTGCACGTGCTGGTCAACAACGCCGGCATCACGCGCGACGGCCTGGCCATGCGCATGAAGGACGACGACTGGGACGCGGTGCACGACACCAACCTGAAGGCCGTCTTCCGCATGTCGCGCGAAGTCATGCGCCCGATGATGAAGCAGCGCTTCGGCCGCATCGTCAACATCACGTCGGTGGTGGGTGCCAGCGGCAACCCGGGCCAGGCCAACTACGCCGCGGCCAAGGCCGGCGTCGCGGGCATGACGCGCGCGCTCGCCCGCGAGCTCGGCAGCCGCAACATCACGGTCAACTGCGTCGCCCCCGGCTTCATCGAGACCGACATGACGGATGTCCTGCCCGAGGCCCAGAAGGCCGCGCTGCTGCAGTCGATCCCGCTGAACCGCCTCGGCAAGCCCGAGGAGATCGCGGAGGCGGTGGCGTTCCTGGCCTCGCGCGAGGCCGGCTACATCACCGGTACCGAGCTGCACGTCAACGGCGGCATGTACATGAGTTGAGCGGATTGCCGTATCGGCTGCAAGGCTGGTCCGGCCGTCTGGTTATCTGGGCAAGTAGAATCCGCCCGTTTTTACGCAAACCCTCCCGGAGGAGTGTCATGAGCGATATCGAAGCACGAGTCAAGAAAATCATTGCCGAACAACTCGGCGTTCCCGAGGCCGACGTGGCCAACGACAAGGCCTTCGTCGCCGACCTGGGCGCGGACTCGCTCGACACCGTCGAACTGGTGATGGCGCTGGAAGACGAATTCAGCATCGAGATCCCGGACGAAGAGGCCGAGAAGATCACCACGGTGCAGCTCGCCATCGACTACGCCAAGGCCCACGCGAAGGCGTGAGCCCCCACGGTCGCTGGCGCTCCCTGCCCCCCGAGGGGGCCGGCCGCGAGCGGCCCGGCGGAGCCGGATCCGCCGCTCCCTTGAAGTTCCTGATTGAGCATCCGAGCGGCAGCGCCGGGATCGTTTCGCTTCCTCGCTTCGCTCGCACTGACTGAAGATCTATGAGTACTCGTCGTCGCGTCGTCGTCACCGGTCTTGGCCTGGTCTGTCCCGTGGGCAACACGGTGGCGGAGGGCTGGGCCAACATCGTCGCGGGCAAGTCCGGCATCGCCACGATCACCAAGTTCGATGCCACCCCGTTCGCCTGCCATTTCGCCGGCGAGGTGAAGGGCTTCAACGTCGAGGATTACATCCCCGGCAAGGACGCCCGCCACATGGATACGTTCATCCACTATGGCGTGGCGGCGGCGCTGCAGGCGATCAAGGACGCCGGGCTCAAGACCGGCGACCAGCTCACTGAAGAAGAAGGCGACCGCATCGGCGTCCTGATGGGCGCCGGCATCGGCGGCCTGCCCGAGATCGAGCACACGCAGACCGAGTACGCGAACCGCGGCCCGCGCCGCATCTCGCCGTTCTTCGTGCCGGCCTCGATCATCAACATGATCTCGGGCCACATCTCGATCTACTGCGGCTATCGCGGCCCCAACCTGGGCATCGTCACGGCCTGCACCACCGGCCTGCACTCGATCGGCATGGCCGGCCGCCTGATCGAATCGGGCGACGCCGACGTGATGGTCGCCGGTGGCGCGGAATCCACCGTGTCGCCGCTGGGCATCGGCGGCTTCGCCTCGGCCCGTGCGCTGTCCACGCGCAACGACGATCCCGCGCGGGCCTCGCGGCCGTGGGACAAGGATCGCGACGGCTTCGTCCTGGGCGAGGGCGCCGGTGCGCTCGTGCTCGAGGAATACGAACACGCCAAGGCGCGCGGCGCCACGATCTACGCCGAGCTCGCGGGCTTCGGCATGAGCGGCGACGCGTACCACATGACCGCCCCCAACGTCGACGGCCCCAAGCGCTCGATGCTGGCGGCCCTGAACAACGCGGGCATCGACGCCAGCCAGGTCGACTACCTGAACGCGCACGGCACGTCCACGCCGCTGGGCGACCTGAACGAGACCAACGCCATCAAGAAGGCGTTCGGCGAATCCGCGAAGAAGCTGGTCGTCAGCTCGACCAAGTCGATGACCGGCCACCTGCTGGGCGGCGCCGGCGGCATCGAATCGGTGTTCACCGTCCTGGCGCTGCGCGACCAGGTCGCGCCGCCGACGATCAACCTGGTCAACCAGGATCCCGAGTGCGATCTCGACTACTGCGCCAACACCGCGCGGAAGATGAAGATCGACATCGCGGTGAAGAACAACTTCGGCTTCGGCGGCACCAACGGAACCCTGGTGTTCCGCAAGGTCTGAACGCGGCGCCGTCCCGGCGAGCCATGCGCGCGCCGCCCCCCGTCGAGTACACGAGCGCGCTCGGCCGTGCCTGGCGCGCCGCGCTGTCGCTGCTTGTCGGGGCTTCCGTGGCGGTGCCGCTCGCCTGGGGCCTGCCTTATTTCGCCGCCCACTGGGGCAGTCGCCAGCCCGATGCCTTGCTCGACGGGCTGGCCGATCCGCGCGTCCAGGGCGCACTCGCGCTGGGGGCCGCGGCGATGGTCGTCGCGGCCTTGCGGCTATGGCGGCTTGCCGAGGCCGCCGGGGAACGCACCCTGCGCTGGGACGGCCAGGACTGGGTGTTGAAATCCGACCCGCGCGGCCACGCCGAGCAGCGCGGCGACGCCGAACTGATGCTCGACCTGGGGCCCTGGATGCTCGTGCGCTTCCTGCCGTACGCCGGCCTGGGTGCCGCCACCTGGCTGCCGCTGACGGCCGGCCTGGATCTCGCCCGCTGGGCCGCGCTGCGCGGCGCGCTGTGGAACTGGCGTGCCGGCCGGGGGGATGCACGGCCATGAGCACTCACTGCCGGTCCGAAGCGCGGATGCCGCAGTGCGCGGCACGGAGGCTCGTCCCATGACGATGCTCAATCCCGATCCGGACGCCACGCTCGTCGAGCGGGTCAAGCAGGGCGACGTCCGGGCGTTCGAGATGCTGGTCGTCAAGTACCAGCGCCGCATCGAACGCCTGATCGCCCGCATGGTGCGCGACGTCGACCTGGTGGCCGACATCGCCCAGGAAACCTTCATCCGCGCCTACCGGGCGCTGCCGCAGTTCCGCGCCGAGAGCGCGTTCTACACCTGGCTCTACCGGATCGCCGTCAACACGGCCAAGAAGGCGCTGGTCGACATGAAGCGCGATCCCGTGACAACGCTCACGGCGCTGCAAGGCTCGGACGACGACGATGAAACTTACCGGCCCGGAATGGAACCAACGGACGGCGAGACGCCCGAGGCCCTGCTCGCCAGCAAGGAGATCGCCGCCACCGTCAACGCGGCCATTGCCGCGCTGTCGGAAGATCTGCGCCAGGCCATCACCCTGCGCGAGATCGAAGGTCTCAGCTACGAAGAGATTTCGGACGTCATGAACTGCCCCATCGGTACCGTGCGCTCGCGCATCTTCCGCGCCCGCGAGGCCATCGCGGAACGCCTGCGCCCGCTGCTCGACACCCGCGAAGGCAATCGCTGGTGAGCGCACACTCAGCCGAAACGACCGAAGCCATGACTCATTTTTCCGCATCCCTGCCGATGTCCGCCTCCTGGCGAACCGATGATCCGTTGCGAGGTTTGAATGTCACAGCCTGATAGCGATCGCTCCTCTTCCGACTCCAGCCGCCGCATCCTGTCGGCACTGGCCGATGGCGATGCCACCGACAGCGAAGCCGCGCGGGCCTTCCAGGCCTGGCGCGACGACCCGGACGCCCGCGCCACCTGGCACAGCTACCAGCTGATCGGCGACGTGCTGCGCAGCGAGGACCTGGCCAGCGCGCCGCGCGCGGACGAGGCGTTCCTGGTGGCGCTGCGCGCGCGCCTGGCCGACGAGCCGGTGGTGCTCGCGCCGCAGCCGCGCGCCGAGGAGGCGGTGATCGCGGCGCCGGCCGTCGCCAACGGCGGGGCCATGACGCGCTCGCGCGCCCGCTGGCAGGGGCCGATGGCGATGGCGGCCGGCTTCCTGGTGGTGGTCGGCGGGCTGAACGTCCTGAGGCCGTTCGGCCATGGATCGGACGCCTCCGTGGCGTCGGCCGGCGGCGCCTCGGCGCCGCTGATGGCCTCGGCCACCGCGGTCAACAACGGCGCCGTGCTGCCTGTGGGCCAGCAGACGCCCGCACAGACCAAGGCCGCGGCCGACCAGCTGGCCCCGTACCTCGCGGCGCACCGGCAGTCCGCGATGAACGCGCCGTTCCAGATGCCGGGCAACGACCTGCGCAACGTCAACCTGGTGCAGCCCGCGCAGTGATGGCGCAGGCGCTGTCCCCGGGCCTCGTGCAGGCCGCACCCGACCTGCGCGTGCGACGCGTGCTCGCGCGCGTGACGCGCGCGCGCGCGGCCGGCCGCCTCGCGTCCGCACGCCTTGCCGCCCGCCGCGCCATGCTGCCGCAGGGCGCCGCGGTGCGCGGGGCGCTGCGGCGCATGACGCGCTTCTCCGGCGCGCTGGTGTGCGCCGCGGCGCTGACGGCCGGCAGCGCGCGCGTCCTCGCCCAGTCGCTCAAGGCGCCCGCGCCGCCGCTGGCCACGCCCAGCGGCGAAACCGCCGGCGACCTGCGCGCCTGGCTGGTGCGCATCCGCGACGCGGCCGTGCGCAGCAACTACGTGGGCACCATCGTCAACAGCACCGGCACCAGCGTCGTGAGCTCGCGCGTGGGCCACTACTTCGACGGCCGCAGCACGCTGGAGCGCATCGACGCCCTCGACGGCGAGCCGCGCTCGATGCTGCGCATCAACGACGAGGTGCGCACCCTGTGGCCGCGCTACCGCGTGGCGGTGATCGAGCCCGCCGACCCGCGCGCAGCGTTCCCGGCGCTGGTCAGCGGCAACGAGAAGCGCATCCCGGATCTGTACGAGCTGCACGTGCAGCCCGCGCAGCGCGTCGCCGGCCACGACGCCGACCGCCTGCTGCTGAAGGCGCGCGACGACAGCCGCTTCGACCATGTGATCTGGGCCGACCACGCCACCGGCCTGCTGCTGCGCGTGGACGTGCAGCTCGCCGGACGCACGCTGGAGTCGTCCGGCTTCTCGGACGTGAACATCGGCGTCAAGCCCGACTCCGCGGCCATCTACAACGAGCTGCACCGCGCGGACGGCTTCCGCATCGTCAAGCCGGCGATCGAGCACACCCGGCTCGACACCGAGGGCTGGACGGTGCAGGTCGCGCTGCTGCCGCCCGGCTTCATGGCGCTCGACTGCGTGCGCCGCGCGCTCGACGTGCCCGGCGACGCCGCCGGCCAGGCCAGGGTGCTGCAGGCGATCTGGTCGGACGGCATCACGCACGTGTCGCTGTTCATCGAGCCGTTCCAGCCGCAGCGCCATCGCAGCGAGGGCCTGACGGTCATCGGCGCCACCCATACGCTCACCCGGCGGGTCAACGACATGTGGCTGACGGCGGTCGGCGACGTCCCGCCCGCGGCGCTCGACCTGTTCATGCGCGCCCTGGAACACAAGTCCTGAAGAACCTGTGAACGGGCCGCGCCCTGGCGGCGCAGTCACAATATCGAACACACCCGTTCCGGAGCCCGAAGCCCGATGTCCAAGCCCACCGCCCTCAACGCCCTGTCTGCCGCGCTGGCGCTCGCCGCCGCGGTCGCCGCGGCGCTTCCATCGACGTCGCGGGCCGAGGCCACGCCGACGCCGGTGCCCGTGCAGGCGCCCGACGCCGCGGTGCGCGGCCTGCCCGATTTCACGGGCCTGGTGGAGACCGTGGGCCCGGCGGTGGTCAACATCCGCACCAACGTCAAGCCCAAGGCGGTCGGCCCCGACGCCACGCTGCAGCAGCAGATCCAGCAGCTGATCGAGGACTTCATCCGCCGCCGCGGCCGTGGCGGCCGCAACGCGCCCGGCGGCAACGACGCGCCGAGCGACGACGACCTGCCGGAACAGGGCTTCGTCGGCTCGGGCTTCCTGCTGTCCACCGACGGCTACGTGATGACCAATGCGCACGTGGTCGACGGCGCCGACGAGGTCACCGTCACGCTGGCCGACAAGCGCGAGTTCAAGGCCAAGCTCATCGGCAGCGATGCGCGCACCGACATCGCCCTGCTCAAGATCGATGCCACCGGCCTGCCGTTCGTCAAGATCGGCAGCGTCGACCGCCTGAAGGTGGGCGAATGGGTGATCGCCATCGGTTCGCCGTTCGGGCTGGAGAGCACGGTCACCGCCGGCATCGTCAGCGCCAAGAAGCGCGAGACCGGCGACTACCTGCAGCCGCTGCAGACGGACGTGGCCATCAACCCGGGCAACTCGGGCGGCCCGCTGATCAACATGCGTGGCGAGGTGGTGGGCGTCAACTCCCAGATCCTGAGCCCGTCGGGCACCAGCGCGGGCATCTCGTTCTCCATCCCCATCGACGAGGCGATCCGCGTGTCCGACCAGTTCCGCGCGAGCGGTCACGTCACGCGCGGACGCATCGGCGTGCAGATCGGCGCCGTGACCAAACCGGTGGCCGAGGCGCTGGGCCTGGGCAAGCCGGTGGGCGCGATGGTGCAGGGCCTGACGCCGGGCATGCCGGCGGAGAAGGCCGGCATCGAGCCCGGCGACATCATCACCCGGGTGCAGGGCACGTCGGTGGAGCGCTACTCCGACCTGCCGCGCCTGGTGGGCATGGTCAAGCCCGGCGACAAGGTGACGCTGCAGGTCTTCCACGGCGGCAAGTTCAAGGACGTCACCGCCGACGTGATCGACTTCGGCCCCGAAGTCCCGCCCACGCTCGACAAGCCGGATCCCGACGAGCTCGCGTCGGCCAAGGCGACGCTGGACATGCACGTCGTCGACCTCACCGCCGCCGAGCGCTCCCGGCTGCACCTGAAGGGCGGCGTGCGCGTGGACGGCGTCGGCGGTGCCGCCGAGCGCGCAGGCGTTCAGGACGGCGACGTCCTGCTGTCCGTGGCCAATGTTCCGGTCACCTCGGTGCAGCAACTGGCGGCCCTGGTCGCCAAGCTCGACAAGGCCAAGCCGATCGCCGTGCTGCTGCGGCGGGGCGATTCGGCCAATTACGTCGTGATCCGTCCAAGCAAGTAAAATGCTCGGATCGGCGAGCTGCCCTGGCCAGCCTCGCCTCCCGGCCCGGTGATTCGCGCCACGCGAGTTTCCGGGCCGCGTGCATTTTGAGAAGTCCGGCGCCGCCCGGGCTTGTCGCACCTCCCTCCCCATCTCTTTCGCAGGTCACCCAGATGGCACAGTACGTTTTCACGATGAATCGCCTCGGCAAGATCGTTCCGCCGAAGCGAGAGATCCTCAAGGGCGTGTCCCTGAGCTTCTTCCCCGGCGCCAAGATCGGCGTGCTCGGCCTGAACGGCTCGGGCAAGTCCACGCTGCTCAAGATCATGGCCGGCGTCGACAAGGAGTTCGAGGGCGAGGCCACGCCGATGCCCGGCCTGAACATCGGCTACCTGCCGCAGGAGCCGCAGCTCAACCCCGAGCAGACGGTGCGCGAATCGGTCGAGGAAGGCATGGGCGGCGTGCTCGCCGCCAAGAAGCGCCTGGACGAGGTCTACGTCGAGTACGGCCTCGAGGACGCCGACTTCGACAAGCTGGCGGCCGAGCAGGCAGAGCTCGAGGCCATCATCTCGTCGGCCGGCTCCGACAACGTCGAGCACCAGCTCGAGATCGCCGCCGACGCCCTGCGCCTGCCGGCCTGGGACGCCGTGGTGGGCAACCTGTCGGGCGGCGAGAAGCGCCGCGTGGCGCTGTGCCGCCTGCTGCTGTCCAAGCCCGACATGCTGCTGCTCGACGAACCCACCAACCACCTGGACGCCGAGTCGGTGGACTGGCTCGAGCAGTTCCTGCAGCGCTTCTCCGGCACGGTGGTGGCCATCACCCACGATCGCTACTTCCTGGACAACGCCGCCGAGTGGATCCTGGAACTGGACCGCGGCCGCGGCCTGCCGTACAAGGGCAACTACTCCGAGTGGCTGCTGCAGAAGGAGCAGCGCCTCGAGCAGGAGCAGAAGACCGAGGACGCGCGCACCAAGGCGATGAAGAAGGAGCTCGAGTGGGTGCGCCAGAACCCGAAGGGGCGGCAGGCCAAGAGCAAGGCGCGCCTGGCGCGGTTCGAGGAGCTCTCTGACGTCGAGTACCAGAAGCGCAACGAGACCAACGAGATCTTCATCCCGGTCGCCGAGCGGCTCGGCCATGAAGTCATCGAGTTCGAGGGCGTCAGCAAGAGCTTCGGCGATCGCCTGCTCATCGACGACCTCAGCTTCAAGGTGCCCGCCGGGGCGATCGTCGGCATCATCGGCCCGAACGGCGCCGGCAAG
>JBJMWE010000368.1:0-7392 GCA_045810285.1 Vitreoscilla sp.
CACATCGGCTACGTGGCCGACGACCTCTACCGCACGTTCTACGGCGACACCGTCAAGGCCGTCGACGCCTGGCTCGCCGCGCGCGCCAGGTCCGCGTGACGCGCGTTCGACGCGTCGCGGCCGGGCTGCTGGGCATCGTCGCGGTGGCCGCGTCGGCCGTCACGCTCACGCTCGCGGGCTGCCAATCGTTCGGCGAGCACGCGAGCGGCGAGCGGCTGGCGCGCATGCGGCGTTCGCCCGAATGGCACGGCGACCAGTTCCACAACCCGCAGCCGATGTGGAACGACCTGCACCGGGCGCTGCTGCACGGCTTCTCGGGCGCGCCCGACGTCGAGCCGGCGGCGCCGGTGCCCGTGGTGCGCACCGACCCGGCCGTGCTCGCGCGCGCGCCGGCGAGCGGCCTGCGCGTCACCTGGTTCGGGCACTCGTCGACCTTGCTCGAGATCGACGGCGTGCGCGTGCTGACCGACCCGATCTGGAGCGACCGCGCCTCGCCCTTCGAATGGATCGGCCCGCGCCGCTGGTACGCCCCGACGATCGCGCTGGCGGACCTGCCGCCCATCGACGCGGTGCTCGTCTCGCACGACCACTACGACCATCTCGACTGGGCCACCATCGTCGCGATGCGCGGCTGGAAGACCGTGTTCGTCGTGCCGCTGGGCATCGGCGCGCACCTGCAGCGCTGGGGCATCCCGCCGGCGCGCATCGTCGAGCTCGACTGGTGGCAGTCCACGCGCGTGGGCGCGCTGGCGGTCACCCTCGTGCCCGCGCGTCACGCGTCCGGGCGCGTGCAGCCGCGCAGCGACGTCACCCTGTGGGGCGGCTTCGCGCTGGTGGGCGAGCGGCACCGCGTCTGGTACTCCGGCGACACGGGCCTGTTCGACGCGATGGCGGAGATCGGCCAGCGCTTCGGCCCGTTCGACGTCGCGCTCGTCGAGGCGGGGCAGTACGACGCCGCGTGGCCGGACTGGCATCTCGGGCCGGAGCAGTCGGTGCTGTCGGCGCAGCGCGTGCATGCAAGGGCGCTGGTCCCCGTGCACTGGGGCCTGTTCCGCCTCGCCCCGCACGGCTGGACGGAGCCGGTCGAGCGCGTGCTGGCGGCGGCGCGCTGCACCGACCTGCCGGTGATCACGCCGCGGCCGGGGCAACCCGTGGAGCCGACCGCGCTGCGGCCCGGCGATTCCACGCGCTGGTGGCCGGACGCGCGCTGGTCGGGCGCGAGCCGGACGCCCATCGTCTCGACGACCGACGGCGTGGACGCGCACCGCGTCGCGCTGCCGGCGTGTCCCGCGGCGTCGGCGCCGCCGGCGGCTCAGGCGGCCAGCGCGCGGTAGAAATACGTCGTCGCGCACTCGCCGCCGCCGGGCAGCAGCGCATAGCGCGGGATGGTGCCGACGCGCTGCCACCCCACGCGCGCGTACAGGCGAGCGGCGGCGTCGTCGGCGGTGTCGAGCACCAGCAAGGTCTTGCCCTCGCGCGCGGCCTCGCGTTCCGCGGCCCGCATCAGCGCCTCCCCGAGTCCGCGGCGCCGCGCGCGGCGGTGCACCAGCATCTTGGCGACGTCGGCGCGGTGGGGCTGGTTCTCTGGCAGGTCGAGGATCACCTGGACGGTGCCCACGATGCCGTCGGCGTCCTCGGCCACCAGCAGCACGCGCTCGCCGCGCGCCACGCCGTCGGCCACCCGGCGCCAGAACGCGAGCGCCTTGTCGCGCGTCATCGGCAGCATGAAGCTGACGGAGGCGCCGCCCTCGACGCAGTCGACGAGCACGTCGGCCAGCGCCTGCAACTGCGGCTCGCTCACCGCGTCGAGCCGGCGGACTTCAAGGATAGAGGCTGGGGCGTTGTTCGCCATGAGATCTCCGGAACGGCAGGGGATAGGGCATGGACGCCAGCACCACGGCGTAGCGGGCGGCGGCCTTGTGCGGGTTGTGGAAGGTGATGGGCCGGTCCAGCACCATCGCGACGCAGTCGCCCGCGCCCAGGCGGTGCGTGTCGTCGCCCACGCTGATGTCGATCCCACCCTCGATGACCCACACCTGCTGGTGCATCACCGGCTCGCGCGGCCCCGTCTCGTAGGACACGCGCGCCTTCGACGGGAAGCGCACCTCGACGATCTGGATCTGCGAGCCCACGCCGCTGGGCGACACGTTGCGCCGCACGTAGCCCGAATGCGGATCGCGCCAGGACGGCTGGTCGGCCGCGCGCGCGACGGGGTCGGCCGTGGGCTCGGGCGCATCGAACAGCGCGGCGAGCGGCACGCCCAGGCCGCTGGCGAGCTTCTCGAGGAGCACCGCGGTGGGACTGCTCTCGCCACGCTCGATCAGCGAGATCATCGAGCGGCTGATGCCGCAGTGCGTGGCCAGGGCGTCGAGCGACAGGCCCGAGGCGGCGCGGAGGTCGCGCACGCGCCGGGCGATGCGGTCGTTGAGCGAATCGGAAGCGCTGTCTTTCATGATGGACGAAGTGTCCAATATGCTGGATGGCGCGTCAACCGGGTTGCGGCGCGCGCGAAGCGCTGCTAGGATGAACTAATTAGCTAATTGGCTAATTAGTGAAGCAGGCAACCCGGATCCGATACCCCATGAAGGAAGACAACGTCTTTGCCGCCCTGGCCTCCGGCCCGCGCCGGCGCATCCTCGCCTATCTCTCGGAGGCGGAGCTGACCGCCGGCGAGATCGCGGAGCGCTTCGACATGACCAAGCCGTCGTTGTCCAAGCACCTGCGCATCCTGGAGGAGGCGGGGCTCGTCAAGAGCGACAAGCGCGGGCAGTTCGTGCACTACAGCCTGGCCGATGACAACCTGCTCGCGAGCCTGCACACGATGCTGATGACGTTCTGCCCGGTCGGCAATCCGCTGAAGAAGGAAAGCGCCGCGCTGGCGCACGCGCGCAGGCGCAAGGCGACCTGAAGAACCTGCAGACGAATCTCGCACGCCCCTCTCGCCACGCAGGGACAACCCCATGCTCGCAACGTCGATCCAGCCCGCCGCGCCGCTCGCGCGGCGCACGCGGCGCACCGCCACGTTCCCGTTCGTCTCGCTGCCCACCGGGCCCGGCCGCCTGCCGGTGGAGGTGAGCCTCGTCGCGCGGCTCGCGCACGGCGCCGGCGACAAGCTGTACTACGAATCCGCGCTGCGCCAGGGCGAGCACGGCCGCTTCATCGACGCGCTGGACGAACCTTCGGCCAAGCTGGGCAACACCGACCTCGCGCGCGGCGACGCCACCGCGCTGTATTCGTTCGGCGTCGGCCACCGCGGCCACCCGTTCCATCGCCATGCGGGGCATCGCGTGTTCACCGCGGTCTCGGGCAGCGGCGGGGCGCTCCTGCGGTTCTCCAGCGCGACGCCCGAGGACCTCGAGCGCGACCCGGCCAGCTTCGTGCGCGCGATGCAGGTCGTCGACGTGCCGGCCGACTGCCTGTTCACCGTGCGCTTCTCGGGCGACACCTGGCACCAGTTCGTCACGCGCGACGCGCGCGGCCGGCACCCGGCGTTCTTCGCGCTGTCGACCCATACGAACGAGCTGGGCGGCGCGCTCGCCGACGACCTGCGGCGCCGCGTGATGGCCGACGACGGCGACATCCCGTCGCTCACCGAGCTGCTGCCCGGGCGCGTGCTGCAGCACCTGGCCGCGACGCCGGCAGCGCTCGCGCGCGTGCCGGTGACGGCGCTGTCGCTGCACGACCGGCCCGGCGGGCTGCTGGAGGCGGCGTGCCGGCGCGTGCGCTCGCTGGCCGGCCGGCTGCAGCGCTGGCGCGTCGCGCGCGGCGTGCGGCCGGGCTACGTGAGCGAGCTGGCGACGGCGCGGGTCACCGAGTCCGACCGACTCGCGCCCGATTCGCTGCTGCGCACGCAGTTGTGCGACCGCGTCATCCATCACGAGGACCGCTTCACGCTGGCGCTGCCGTCGCGTGGACTGCCCGAGCGCGACGCGCCCGCCTGGCTGGCGCTGGTGCTCGAGGGCTTCCTGGCGAGCCGGCCGCGCGGGGTGACGCGCATGATGGCCATGCGCAACCTGCTGGTGCGGCCGCTGGGCCTGCGCACGTCCGAGCTCGGGTGTCCCGTGTCCTCGCTGCTGTCGACCGCCGCGCCGGCGCGCTTCGCGGATCGCTTCCCGGTGCATGCCTTCGAGATCGCCGGCGATGGCCGCGGCGCGCAGGTGGTC
This sequence comes from Vitreoscilla sp., assembly GCA_045810285.1. GTDB lineage: Bacteria > Pseudomonadota > Gammaproteobacteria > Burkholderiales > Burkholderiaceae_C > Scleromatobacter. The sequence goes on from JBJMWE010000368.1 coordinate 4,164, forward strand.
CTCGGGGCCGACGACAAGCACCTGGTGTTTCGTTCCTGCGTCGCCGTGCGCCTGGTGGAGGACGGCGCCGTCGAGTTCGAGCTGTCGAACCGCATTGCCTGCCGCAACGCGTTCGGGCGCTTCTACGTGGCGGTCATCGACTGGCCGCATCGCAAGTTCGTGGCGCCGACGATGCTGGCGCACGCGATCGCCGCGGCCCGGCAGGGCGCCGAAGGCGACCGTCTCCGCCCGTAGCGGGCATCGCGCCGCGACCCACGGGGCACCGATGATCTAGGGGGATGCAACATACCCTTTGCCGTATGTGAAGAAAGCTTCACGCTGCGCCCCTAGAGTCGGCGCCTGTGTCGATGGCGGTACAGCCTGCAACCGGACGGCCCGTGGCCGCCCGGCTTCGAGAGGGATCGACATGGCTGCCGGCGGCCCTGGAAGCCGCCCCGGCCCCACCCTCGTCGACAAGGTCGGCGTGGATCCCGTCTGACCCTTATCCGAAGGAACTCCCGTCATGAAGATTCGACAACGACTCGGCTGCTCGGCGCTCGCGGCCGCCTGCCTCGTCCTCGCCGCGCCGGCCGGCGCCGCCTCCCTGCGCCAGCCCGGCGACGGCTCGGACGCCGTGCTCGGCGACGGCGCCGCCACGGCGGAGACCCGCGCCGTGTACGACCAGCTCAAGGGCCTGACGCTCAAGGCCAACGCCAACATGCTGGAGGGCCAGCATCTGGGCGGGCCGGGCGACCTGACCGTGAAGGCGGGCGACCAGGACGTGTTCGACATGCAGGGCTACCGCATCGGCAGCGTCACGCCCGGCGTCCATGGCGCCTACCCGCGCCTGGTGGGCGCGCGCTACGACGCCAACGTGACGCCGGACCAGTACGTGCTCGACCCCGCACTGGTCGACCAGATCAACCAGAAGCTGATCGGCATCGCGTCCAGCTACGGCCCGGTGATCTCCATCACGGCGACGCCGCTCAACCCGTGGAACCGGGATGCCGGCCGTTCGTACGACCCGAACGACGGCGCGCTGAGCAAGCTGTTCATCGCCAACCGCGGCCAGAACGCGGCGGCGACGGCGTTCTGGAACGACATCGACACCATCGCCGCCGGCCTGGCCGGGCTCAGGACGCCCGACGGCAAGCCGATCCCCGTGCTGTTCCGGCCGTTCGCCGAGTTCAACACCGACAAGTACTACTTCCACAAGCAGGACAGCGCCGACTTCGTGACGCTGTGGCGGCAGGTCGTCGACTACTACCGCAGCAAGCCGCTGCACAACCTGATCATCTGCTGGGAGGCCTGGACCTGGGGCAGCAGCAGCGCGGCGCTGCCCTCGGAAGTGGACATCGCACCGTGGTACCCGGGGGACACCTACGTGGACGTCGTCGCCGGCGCCTTCTACTTCCAGAAGAACGCCAACCACGACCACACGCCGTACTTCAACCTCGACATCCCGCCCGGCAGCGACGACTTCAACGTCTTCTACAACCTGACCACGCTGGCCGTGACCCACGACAAGCCCTTCGGCGCCGCGCAGTGGGGCCTGAACTACAAGAGCACGCCGCCCGGCGACGACGCCGACACGCTGGCGTTCATGAGCGCGCTGGACGCCAGGCACGCCAACTACGCGAACCAGCCGGCGAACCAGAAGGTGCAGCACATGGCCTTCGCGTACTACTGGTCGGGCCCGATGCAGGTGCAGACCCAGGCCAACGCCACCGCCTTCGCCGACGACGCGCGCGTCGCGACCATCACCGGCGTGCCGTCGCTCGCCGCCGAGGACGGCTGGATCCAGGAAGCCAGCGCCGGCTCGAACACGGGCGGCTCCAAGGGGCCGGCGGCCACGCTCGAGACGGGCGATTCCGGCGCGGCGGGGTGCAGGAACTGCCAGCTGCGCAGCATCGTCTCGTTCGACACCAGCGGGGCGCTGCCGGCCAGTGCGACGCTCGTTCCCGGCACGCCGGTGACGCTGCTGCTGCAGTCGCAGGGCACGGTCGGCACCAGCCCGTTCGCCAACGCGGCCGCCTTCGGCCCGCTGTGCGTCGACGCGGCCTGGACGGCGGCCACGCAGTTGCCCGGCTGGTTCGGCGCCGGCAACGCGTTCGCCCTCGACGACTTCCCGGTGGTGGCCGCGAGCAACGCCGCCTGCGTGGCCACGCTGCCTGATCCGGCGCTCGACGCGAACGGTCGCTCGTTCGCCAACGTCGCCGCGACGTACGTGAATCGCTCGGCGGGCGGCCGCACGCAGCTGCGCCTGCGCTTCACGCGCGGCACCGATGGCAATTCCAGCAGCAACTACGTGAGCTGGCAGGCCGGGGACGCGGGCGCGCCCGTTGCGCCCCAGCTGATCCTCACGACGACGCTGCCGAACTGACGGCGAGGCGGCGCCGGTACCCTTCAGGCGCCGCTGATCCGCAGCAGCAGCCACGCGGGCAGCCCCAGGTACAGCGCGGCCAGGCCCAGCCGCTCCAGCTCGCGCCGGGCCGCGATCGCGCGTCCCGGCGCCACCATCACGCCGGCCAGCGTGCCGGCCTCGATCGCGGCGCGCAGCGCTGCCGCGCACAGCACCACGGCGATGGTCCAGGCCGCCCACCACAGGCCGAAGGTCGCGAGCCAGGCCTTCAGGCCGAACGTGTAGTACTCGCCGAAGGCGCTGCCATACGCGATGTGCTGGTGCAGGCGGAACGCGGGGATCGCGAGCAGCAGCGGGAACAGGCCGAACTTGAGCAGCGGATGAGCGAGGCGGCCGCGCGCGAGCGCCGTGCTGGCGTGGGCGTAGCGGCCCGCGCGCAGCGGCGTCACGGTGGCGATCGTCGACCCGCTCGCGGCAGACAACGCGCGCGCCAGCTCCTGCGGGTGGGCCAGCGCGAGGCCGTGCGGCCAGCGCGCGCCCGAGCGCAGGCGCAGCGTGGCGCCCGGCCCGGGGATGGGCAGCGACCACGGCTCGACGGCAGCGATGTCGGCCAGGGGCAGCGCGAGGCGGCGCGTGCCGCGGGCGAACACGAGCGCGCCGCCGGCGATGGACGCGCGCGCCGCGAAGGCCCGCAGCACGCACCAGGCCGCGGCCTCGGGCGCGAGGAACAGGCCGATGAATGCGCGGATCTGCGCCAGCGTGTTGGACTGCAGCGCCACGTCGCCGAGCGCCACCGCGACGATCATCCATGCGAGGCCGCCGCGCGCGAGCACGCGCAGCACGCCCGCGGCCACCCGCGCGGCGCGCGGCAGCACCGCGACGTCGGCC
>JBJMWE010000369.1:0-10038 GCA_045810285.1 Vitreoscilla sp.
ACGTGGCAGAAGCATGCGAGCCGCTCGACGTCGCGCGCCGGCCCGCGCAGGGTCACGGCCGGGTGCCAGTGGCCGGCCAGCACCGCGGCGCCGGGCACCTGGCGGGGATGGTGGCAGGCGGCGAGCCCTGGCGCCCCGTCCACGGGCCAGGGCTCGTCGACGATCTCGAAGCGCAGCGACGGCGGCGGGTCGCCGGCGTGCGTGTCGTGGTTGCCGCGCACGAGGACGCAGCGCAGCGCGGCATGCGCGTCGCGCCAGGCCTGCAGCGGCGCGATGGCCCGCGCGCGCTGCGCATGCGGCGAGTGCAGCAGGTCGCCCAGGAACACGATGCGCGCGGCGTCGTGCCGCTGCACCAGCGCGGCAAGGCGACGGAGGTTGTCCTGCGTGGTGCCCGACGGCACCGGCAGCCCCTGCGCGCGAAAGCTCGCGGACTTGCCCAGGTGCAGGTCCGCGATGAACAGCGTGCGTGATGCCGCGTGCCAGGCGGCGCGCTCGGGCAGCAGCGACAGCGTCTGGCCATGCAGCACCACGGAGCGGGCGCGGTTCATGCGCGCGCCTTCGCGCGACGCGTCCGGCGCCCCGGCCGCGGCGCGTCGCGGTCGGCCACCACCGACGCCTGCGCCGCGTCCTGCAGCGCGTCACGGGCGAACACGGTCTTCGCATCCTCGTGCGCGGTCCCCACCGCCTCGCCGCCGGCGCGGCCCTCGAGGTCGGCCACCATGCGCGCGATGCGATCGGCCAGCGATTCGTTGGTCAGCTTCTCGCGGAAGCGCTCAACCAGCAGCGGGAAGGCGAGCGGCGACGGCCGCGCGAGCGTCACGGCCGCGAGCTGCTGGCCCTGCATGCGCCGCAGCGCCGCGGCCAGCTGGCCGACGTCGAGCTCCTGGCGCAGCAGCTCGCGCTCGGCCTGGGTCAGCAGCAGGTTGCCGGGGTCGTACTTGCGAAAGACGTCGAAGAACAGGCTCGCGGAGGCCTGCAGCTGGCGGTTCGACCGCCGCTCGGCCGGATGCGACTGGAAGACCAGGCCGGCGATGCGCGCGATCTCGCGGAAGCGCCGGCGCGACATCTCCGTCGCGTTGAGGCTGGCCAGCACCTCGGCGAGCAAGGCGTCCGGCGCAGCGGGCGTCGCGAGCAGTTCCGGCAGCCGGTCGCCCCACGCGATCGCGCGCGCGGACAGCAGCTCGAAGCCGTAGTCGTTGACCGCGATCGAGAATGTCGCCTGCTCGGGGCGCGCGGCGCGCCAGGCCAGCAGGCTCGCCAGGCCCAGGTGCACCAGGCGGCCCGCGAACGGGTAAAGGAACAGGTGCCAGCCCTCGCGGCTCTTCCACGTCTCGGCCAGCAGCGTGTCCGGCGTGGGCAGCGCGGACCATCGGCGCTGGATCTCCAGCAGCGGCCGCACGCACCGCATCTCCGGGCTGTCGAACGCGCCGCCGTCGGCCGCGTCGAGCTCGCGCAGCACGGCGTCGGCCAGCGTGCTGGACAGGGGCATGCGACCGCCGTTCCAGCGCGGTACCGCGCCGCGGCCGGCCGGCGCGCGCTTCACGTAGGCCGTCATCTGGTGCACGCGCACGAGCTCCAGCAGCCGACCGCCGAACAGGAAGGCGTCGCCCGGCTTCATGCGCGCGATGAAGCTCTCCTCCACGCTTCCCAGGTTCCCGCCCGCCTGGTACGCGACGTCGATGCTGGCGTCGCTGACGATGGTGCCGATGTTGACGCGATGGCGTCGTGCGAGGCGCGCATCCGGCACGCGCCAGGTGCCGTCCGCGTCGGGTGCGACGCGCTGGTAGTCGGGGTAGGCGGCCAGCGACGGGCCGCCCTGGCGCACGAAGTCCAGGCACCACTGCCAGGCCGCGGGCGAGAGATCGCGGTAGGCCGCCGTCGTCCGCACCTCGTCGTACAGCGCAGCGGGCGTGAGGCCGCCGCCGAGCGCCACGGTGACCAGGTGCTGCACCAGCACGTCCAGCGGCTCCTGCGGCGTGTGCCGCGCCTCGACCTGGCCCTGCTGCGCCGCGTGGCGCGCCGCTGCGGCCTCCACCAGCTCGAGGCTGTGCGTGGGCACCAGCGTCACGCGCGACGGCCGGCCCGGCGCGTGGCCCGAGCGGCCGGCGCGCTGCAGCAGCCGCGCGATCCCCTTGGCCGAGCCGATCTGCAGCACGCGTTCGACGGGCAGGAAGTCGACGCCCAGGTCGAGGCTGGAGGTGCACACCACCGCGCGCAGCGTGCCCGACTTCAGGCCCGCCTCCACCCACTCGCGCACCTCGCGCGCCAGCGAGCCGTGGTGCAGCGCCACGACGCCGGCCCAGTCGGGACGCGCGTCCAGCAGCGCCTGGTACCAGCGCTCGGCCTGCGAACGCGTGTTGGTGAAGGCCAGCGTCGTGCCGCTTTCCTCGATCGCCTGCACCACCTGCGGCAGCATGCGCAGGCCCATGTGGCCGCCCCACGAGAAGCGCTCGGCGCGCTCGGGCAGCAGGGTGTCGATGACGATCGCCTTGGCGACGTCCCCGCGCACGAGCGCGGGCGCGGGCGTCACGGCTGCGCCCGGGCGCACGCCCACGAGCGTGGCGAGCGCCTCGTCCAGGTTGCCGAGCGTGGCCGACAGTGCCCAGCACATCAGCTCCGGCCGGCGCCGGCGCAGGCGCGCGAGTGCGAGCTGCACCTGCACGCCGCGCTTGTTGCCCAGCAGCTCGTGCCATTCGTCGACGACGACCAGCCGCACGTGCGCCAGCGTCTCGAGCGCATCGGCGCGCGCCAGCTGCAAGGTCAGGCTCTCGGGCGTCGTCACGAGCACGGTGGGGAGGCGGCGATCCTGCGCGCTGCGCTCGGCGGACGTCGAGTCGCCGCTGCGCAGGCCGATCGTCCACGCCGGTTCGAGCTCGCCGAGCGGATCGCGCAGCGCGCGCGTCGTGTCGGCCGCCAGGGCGCGCATCGGCGTGAGCCACAGCACGGCCAGCGGCGGCGCGAGGGGCGTCCGCGACCGGGCGCTCGCGGGCCTGGGCGCTTCCACGCGCAACGCCTGCAGCGCGCCGAGCCACGCCGCGAGCGTCTTGCCCGTGCCGGTGTTCGCATGCAGCAGCCCGCTGCGGCCTTCGGCCATCGCGGCCCAGACCCGGCGCTGGAACGCGAACGGCTGCCAGCCGCGCGCGGCGAGCCAGGCCTCGACGGCGGCCGCGTCCGCCATCAGTCGCCCTGGCGCAAGGCGGCGGACTCGGCGATGAAGTCGCGCAGCTGTTGCAGCGTGTCGGCCTCGTCGACCGGCTTGTCCCAGCGCAGCCGCAGCATGCGCGGGAAGCGCACCGCGATGCCCGACTTGTGGCGCGACGAGGCCTGGATGCCCTCGAAGCCGAGCTCCACGACCAGCGTCGGCGTCACGCTGCGCACGGGGCCGAACTTCTCGATCGTGGTCTGGCGGATGCGCTGGTCGACCTGGCGCATCTCGTCGTCCGTCAGGCCCGAGTAGGCCTTGGCGAAAGGCACGAGCCGGCGTTCGTTCGCGTCGCCGTCCCACACGGCGAACGTGTAGTCCGTGTACAGGTTCGCGCGCCGCCCGTGTCCGCCCTGCGCGTAGACCAGCACCGCGTCGACGCTGTACGGATCGATCTTCCACTTCCACCAGGTGCCCACGTCCTTGGTGCGGCCCGAACCGTAGCGGCCCTCGCGCTGCTTGAGCATGAAGCCCTCGACGCCGCGGGCGCGCGATTGGCCGCGCAGCGTCGCCAACGCTGCCCAGTCGGGCGCGTCGACCAGCGGGGACAGCTGCAACGGCCCGTCGCCGGCGCCGGCGACGACCTGCTCCAGCCGCGCGCGGCGCTCGCGTTGCGGCCAGGCGCGGATGTCGATCCCCTCGATCTCCAGCAGGTCGTACGCGAGGAAGGCCACCGGCTGCTCCGCGAGGATCTTCCTGGTCACCGTCTTGCGGCCGATGCGCTTCTGCAGCGCCGCGAACGGCTGCACGCGGCCGTCGCGCCAGACGACGATCTCGCCGTCCAGCGCGCAGGTGTCCGGCAGTCGCGCGTGCATCGCGTCGAGTTCGGGGAAGCGGCCGTTGAGCAGGTCCTCGCCGCGCGACCACAGCCACGACCGCGCACCGCGGCGGATGAACTGCGCGCGGATGCCGTCCCACTTCCATTCGACCTGCCACTCGGCGCGCTCGCCGAGCGATTCGACCGGCGCCTGCAGCGGATGCGCCAGGAAGAACGGGTAGGGCTGGCCGGACTCCGCCGGAACGTCGGCGACCTGCGGGTCGACGAGTAGCGCATAGCGTGCCGCATCGGGCGTGTGCTGCTTGTCGGTGTAGCCCATCACGCGCTGCGCGAGCAGCTTCGCATCGACGCCCGAAGCCTCCGACAGCGCGCGCAGCACCAGGTTGCGCGCGACGCCGACGCGAAAACTGCCGCCGATCAGCTTGGTCAGCAGGAAGCGGCCGGGCGTATCGAGCTCGGCCCAATAGCCCTTGAGCGCGGCCGACACGGCCTCCGGCGCCTGGCCGCGCAGCGCGAGCAGGCGCTGCTCGATCCACACGTGCAGCGGCAGGTCCACCGTCTCGCGTGCCGGCGGCAGCACGTGGGCGATGGTCTCGGCCAGGTCGCCGACCACGTCGTAGCTCTCGTCGAACAGCCACTCGGGAATGCCGGCCGCCTCGCGCGCGGCGCTGCGCAGCAGGCCCGTGGGCACCGTCTGGCGCGGCTTGCCGCCGGCCAGGAAGTACAGCGCCCACGCGGCGTCCGCGGGCTGCGCGCGCTGGAAGTAGGCGAGCAGGGCGTCGGTCTTCCTGCGGGTCGACGTCGTCGAATCGAGCGCGGAAAACAGGGCGGCGAACTCCTTCATGCGGGCTCCGCCGCGGCCGCATCCTCCGCGGGCTTGGCGTCCTCGTCGTCGCCATACTCGGTTCTGAACGCGCCCGACTCCAGGCCCTGCTCGCGCAGGAAGCGCACCAGCGGCTCGACGTAGCCGTGCGTGACGATCACGCGCGGGGCGCCGCAGGCGGCGATCGCCTCGAGCAGGCCCGGCCAGTCGGCGTGGTCGGACAGGACGAAGCCGCGATCGACGTTGCGGCGCCGGCGCGCGCCGCGCAGCAGCATCCAGCCCGACGCGAACGCGTCGCCGTGCTCGCCGAAGCGCCGCGTCCACGTGCTGCCCTGCGCGGACGGCGGCGCGATGACGAGGCTGCGGCGGATCTCGTCGGGCGTCGCGTCGAGCACGCCCTTCGTCTCCGGCAGCGCGACGCCGGACTGGCGGTACGCCGCGTCCATCGTCGCGACCGCGCCGTGCACGATGATCGGCCCGATCGACGGATCGACGCCGGCCAGCACGCGCTGCGCCTTGCCGAATGCGTAGGCATGGAGGATGGACGCGCGCCCCGCCGCGGCGTTGGCCGCCCACCAGGCGTCCAGGCTGTCGAACACGTCCTGCTGCGGCGCCCAGCGGAACACCGGCAGGCCGAAGGTCGACTCGGTGACGAACACGTCGCAGCGCACTGGCTCGAACGGCGCGCAGGTGGCGTCCGGGCCGGTCTTGTAGTCGCCCGAGACGACCCAGACACGGCCCCCGTGCTCGAGCCGGATCTGCGCGGAGCCCAGCACGTGGCCCGCCGGATGGAACGACACGCGCACGCCCCGATGCGTGATCGCCTCGCCGTATGCGAGCGTCTGCAGGTCGACCGGCCCGACACGGCTGACCACCACGTGGCGCCCGGCCTCGGCCGTCAGGTAGTGGCCGTGGCCCGGCCGCAGGTGGTCGCCGTGCGCGTGCGTGACGAGCGCGTGCGCCACGGGCTGCCACGGGTCGATGAAGAAGTCGCCGGGCGGGCAGTACAGGCCTTCGGGGCGCGCGACGACGAGGTCTGGAGGCTGCGGATCCACACGTGATACCGGAAACCGGGGAGGCGAGCATCGAGCAATGGATGTTCCCGAACCGTTGCGACCGTGGAGAATGCCAACGGAAAACCACATTGGGGACCCCATGCAGACCATCTTCCATCGCCGGGGGCGGGCACGATGAGCGGCGGCGCCCGCAGCGTGACCGACGGCGGCCAGATCGCGGCACTGACCAGCCTGCGCTTCATCGCGGCCTTCGCCGTCCTGGTGCTGCACTACCGCGAGCTGGTGTGGCCGATGCCCGGCTGGGTCTTCCGCGGCATCGTGGGCGGCCAGTACGGCGTCACCTTCTTCTTCGTGCTGAGCGGCTTCATCCTCACCTGGCGCTACCACGGCTGGTTCGCGGACGGCGTCGCCGACGGACGCTACTGGCGCTTCCAGCGCTTCCGCCTGGCACGCATCTACCCGATCTACATCGTCGGCCTGCTGCTGGACACGCCCTGGCACCTGGTCGAGCGCGCCGGGCAGATGGGCGACGTCGGCCAGACGTACTGGGCCTCGTGGCTGCTCAACCTGGTCGGCCTGCAGGCCTGGGTGCCGGCGGTGCCCTTCGCCATGTTCTGGAACACGCCGGCGTGGAGCGTGTCGGCCGAGTTCTTCTTCTACGCGACGTTCCCGTTCGCCTGCGCGTGGCTCACGAAGCGGGCGCGCAGCACGATGCGCCTGGGCGCGCTGCTGGCCGCCATCGTCGCGGGGGCGATAGGCGTGTACTTCGCCGTGATCTGGCTCGTGTACGTCGTGTTCCCGCTCAGCAGCGAGACGCAGTACATCCTGCTCGTCTACAACCCGCTGCTGCGCTGCGGCGAGTTCCTGGGCGGCTGCATCGCGGGACAGTGGTTCCTGCGCCGGCGCGCGCGCGCCGCGGCCGCGGCGCCGCTGTCGGGCGAGGATGTCGCCCGCGCGCGGCGGCGGCGCAACCTGGTGATCGTGGCCTGCCTGCTGGCGGTGTGCGGCCGCATCTGGATGCCCGACTACACCGGCCCCAGCCAGGCGCTCTGGACGCTGGACTACGCGGTCAAGTACCCGATCTTCATCCTGCCCTTCGTCGCACTCATCCTGACCATCGCGTCGGGCCCGACCTTCCTCAGCCCGCTGCTCGAGCGGCCCTGGATGGTGCTGCTGGGGGAATCCAGCTACGCGCTGTACATGATCCACTGGTCGGTGACGTCGTTCCTGCGCCTGCGCTGGCTGGGCGAGTGGGACACGCCGTGGGTGCACGTGGCCTTCCTGCTGGCGACGGTGGGTGCGTCGGTGCTGTGCTACCGGCTCATCGAGCTGCCGTGGCGCGCGCGCCTGCGCGGTGCGCGCGAACCGGCGGCCGGCCTCGTGCCGGCGCTTTCATGAAGCGTGGCTTGACGCGGCGCTGGAAGCACACAAAGTCGACGACTAATCGAACAAAACCGTCTACTATCCAATCACGACTCGATGCATGGCAACGAGTCATCAGGGAAGTTCTGCTCCTCAAATCGAACAACGACGTCTGGCACTGCCGGGCCGTCGATGCATGCAGTGGCGAGGGTCTGCGGGCCGTCAACGGTTCTGCACTGCGCAACATGCCGTGATCCGGCATGTCGTGCGGGCGTGCTCGCGCCAGTGGCTGGGAGGCCCGCATGCAAACTAGACTTTCGATTTCATCGCTGAACCCGACAGGGTGTCCCGGACGCGGCTTGCCTGGCGTCGCGGCATTCGGCGACATCACCGCGCCGCTCGACGAGGTCCCCATGCCGGCGGAACGCGCGGCGCCGCCGCGGCGGTTCCAGGGGCGTCGACTCATCTCCCGCGCGGATTGATCCGGGGTCGATGCCGCGGGAGGTGCAGGTGCAGGCTCCGATCCAGCCCGGGACCACGCGTCGCCGCCTCCTGATCGGCGGCGGTGCCGCTGCCACCTTGCTGGCGTCGCTGTATGCACTGGCGCCTCGCAGGGTCGCGCCCGAGGCGGCGAAAGCCAGCATCCGGATTGCTGTCCCCACCGTGCCGCATGCCGGCCTGGTCCATCTCGCATCGGCACGCGGCCTCTTCCGCAACAGGGGGCTGGACGTCTCCTTGCTCCCCAAGGACTACGGCAAGGCCGCGGTCGCGGAGCTCGTGCGCGGGAACGCGGACCTGGCCGTCGCCGCGGATGTCCCGGTCGTCGTCGCCATACTCAAGGGCGCGCCGCTGAGCATCATCGCGTCCGTGGCCAACGCGTCGAACGAGCTGGCGGTGCTGGGCCGCATCGATCGCGGGATCCGCTCGTCGGGCGACCTGGCCGGGCGAAGAGTGGGCGTCACGCTCGGGACGAGCGGCGAATATTTTCTCTGGGCCTTCCTGGTGCGCCATCGCATCGCGCCACAGTCGGTCGAGCTCGTCGACCTGGCGCCGTCGAGCCTCATCGACGCCCTGGGCCAGGGCCACGTGGACGCCATCACCGCCTGGCAGCCCGTCCGCAACGAGGCCGAACGGGCGTTCGGCGATCGCGTCGTTTCCCTGCGCGCACCCGACGCGTATGCGCAGACCTACGTCCTCGTCGGCCGGCAGGACTACGTGCAGGCCCACCGCCAGCCGCTCGCCGAGGTGCTGCGGGCGCTGCTGGAGGCCGATGCATTCGTCGATTCCGATCCGGCATCGGCCAGGCGGCTGCTCGCCGGACTGCTGGGGCTTCGCCCCGAGACCTTCGATCCGGCCTGGCACGACGTGACGCTCGAGGTGGATCAGCAGCAGGCCCAACTGGTCACGCTGGAGGACGTGGCGACCTGGGCGATGACGCGCCACTACGCGCCCAGCCAGCCGGTGCCCAATTTCTTCTCGCACCTGGAGCTCGACACGATGCTCGCGGTCAGCCCCGAACGCGTGACGGTGGTCCGATGAAGATCCGCACCAAGGCCACGTTCGCGGCGGTGATGATGCTCGGCACGATGGTGCTGATCGGCGCCAGCATCGGCTGGGCCGATGCCCAGGTCCGTGCCGCGGTCGCCCAGCGGCGCCACAGTGCCGAGATCGCCGGCGCGCTCAACGACATGCGCATGGTGACCTTCGAATTCCTGCTCAATCGGCGTGATCGCGCACGCTTCCAGGAGCAGGTCGTGTGGGAGCGGCTCGAGCGCCTGTTCGCCAGCCCGGTGGCGCTCGACGACTCGGCGGCCGGCATGCTGACAAGCCTTCGCGGCCAGGGGGAGCAGGGCCATCGCTTGTTCAGCGAGGTCGAAGCGGCCGCCGGCACGGGCACCGCGGACGAGGTGCAGCGGCGCTTCGAGGCGCAGCTGTCGAGCCGGATCATGATCCTGCAGCAGAACAGCCTCGTGCAGGCCGAGCACCTGATCCAGGACGCGGAGAAGCGGATCGATGCCGCCCAGCGGCGCGTCGTCCTGGTCACGGGGCTGGGCCTGGTGCTGATGGCCCTGCTGACGGCCGCGACGGCATGGCTGTTCCGGCGCGACGTCCTCCGGCCGATCGCGCGCCTGGAGCTGGCGACGCGCGAAGTCGCCGCCGGCAACTGGTCGTTCGAGCTCGACGTGGGCAGCGAGGACGAACTCGGGGACATGGCGCGCCACTTCAATGCGATGACGCGCGCGCTGCGCGATTCGTTCGACCAGCTGCAGGTCAGCAACCGGGACCTCGTCGTCCTGAACAAGGAACTGGAGTCGTTCAGCTATTCGGTCTCCCACGACCTGCGCGGCCCCTTGCGGAGCATGGACGGATTCTCCCTCGCGTTGCTGGAAGACTACGGCGACCAGCTCGACGACGAGGCCCGCGACAGCCTGCAGCGCATCCGCGCGGCCAGCCAGCGGATGGGGCGGCTGATCGACGAGTTGCTCGGCCTCGCGCGGGTCACCCGGGCCGAGCTGCGGATCCAGGACGTCGACCTCAGTGCGATGGCCGAAGAGATTCTCACGAGCTTGGCGCGGGCCGAACCCGAGCGACGGGTCCGCTGGGAGATCGAACGCGCCATGCGGGTTCGAGGCGACCGCGAGCTGGTCGCGATCGCCCTGCAGAACCTGCTGGCCAATGCATGGAAGTTCACGAGCAAGGTCGCGGACGCCGTCATCCGCGTCGGGACGCGCGACGAAAACGGGGAACGGGTGTGCTTCGTCTCGGACAACGGCGCAGGATTCGACATGGCCTACGCCTCCCGGCTCTTCGGCGCGTTCCAGCGCCTGCATCACGAGCGCGACTTCCCGGGCACCGG
>JBJMWE010000370.1:0-8936 GCA_045810285.1 Vitreoscilla sp.
AGCTGGGACACTTGTTCACCGGTCTGGGTGATCGGAAACGGGGTGCCATTGGGGTTCGGCGTATGAATATATACGGCGTCTCCAAAGCTGTCGCCCGGCGTGATGGATGCAAACAGCTGGTACTCGCCTCGGTAGGCGCTTAGCTCTACCTGTGCCCGCCGGAACGCCTTCAACAGCACCGCTAGGTGGCGTCGCCGATCGCGCCAACTTCGGTCGCCGAAGCCCTCCCAGTCAAAATGCTCGTGCGACAAATCGCACCATCGCTTACGTGCCATGTTGACTCGGTAGGCCCTCGCTTCACGCCAGAGGCGCGAATAGTAGCCGGCGTCAGGTCGTGTCGGCCGCGGCCGAATGACAGGTAACTTTCTCATCCGGCTACTCTACCGCCTGGAGATTGGGCGCCTCAAAGCCGCCGTTGGCGACCGGCCGGTTTTGGCCGGTTGCGGGTGTTCGCAGGCGATACCCGAAGTCGGCTTCCTGACCGCAAGCGGACACCCAGGTCAACGAGAGAAAGGCCACATTACAGGATACGTCGCCGACGGGTCAGACGCCAGATCGACGGCCTGGCTGCAGGTCAGGGGCCGCACTTCAGTCCGCTGCTCCAGTCCGCTGCTCCAGTCCGCCAGCGAAAGAGCGGTTCCGAAGAAGCGCTGCTCGCCTATACCTGAGGCTTGCACTGCCTGGACAAACCAAGAGTCGCACTCGGTGCAAACCTACGGTTCAAGTCATGCGCGAGCGCTCCGCTCAGTCCCGCAGCCGCCTGATCCAGCCCTTGACGACCTCGATGCCGGCCGGCGGTGCCTGCCAGGTGCCGCCGCAAAGGACCTTGGCGCCCTGGACGACCGTGTAAGTCGTCCTGATCGTGCCCGTGACGGGCGTGGCCGCGCCGCCTCCTTCGAGCGGCGGCGCGCCCATCTCGAAGTCCACCACGGTGTACGCGGGAATGGGCGCATCGCTGGTCAGGCCCACGCCGCCGTGCGAGACGTTGCGGACGTGGAGGTCGACGATGCTGCCATCGGGCAGGCGCATGCGCGCGGGCCACGAGACCGGGACGCGATGGTCGGTGCGCGAGTCCGGCGCATCCTCGGCGAAACCGCCGGACGCCATCGTCGACTCGATCTCGGCCGCCAGGGCGGCCTCGGCTGCCTCTGCGGCTGCCAAGGCGGCGGCGGCCTCATCGGGCGACGGCGTCGACTCGGCCAGCGGCGCCAGATCGAACATGGCCGCGACGTCGTCGGCAGGTGTCGTGCTCATGGGTGGTGGCGCAGGATGGTGTCGGCGGACATCGAAATATCCTAGCGCGAATGCACGCCCGAACGCCGCCTGCCGGCACGCTGCACGACGGCCGGCAGCGCACTATTTCGCGCGATCGGCACGTCCGTCATGGCGCGTGCGCCGCGACATGGACGCGCGGCCGCTGCCCGCCGCTCCATCGGCCGTCCAGCGCCCGCTCGACCTGCGCCGCAAGCTGCAGCAGCAACCCGTCCTCGGCCTGCCGCGCCACGGCCTGGATGCCCAACGGCAGGCCGCTCTCCTGGAACGCCAGCGGCAGCGAGATGGCCGGCACGCCGCACAGGTTGGCGAGGGGCGTGTAGGCGAAATTGCGCCAGAGGTGGTCGAACCAGTCGTGCACCGACGGGTTCGCGCTGCTGGTGAGGTAGTCGACGGCGCCGACCTCCGGCGTGGGCAGCGCGGTGACCGGTGTCAGCACGATGTCCCAGTCCTCCAGGAACGCGCCGAAGTCGCGCGAGACGCTGTTGAACTGCGCCTGCATGGCCGCGCGTTCGCCGTACGACGCATGCAGGCCGGCTTCCCAGATCTTGACGTTGATCGGCTCCAGCAGGCCCGGCGGCGGTCGCTCGTACCCCAGGCGCGCGAGATGGCCCGCGATGACCTGGGCGAAGTTGCTGATGTAGCAGGTGGTCTGCGCGGCGAACGCGGCCCGGAAGTCCACCGCCGGCACCTTCCAGTCGACGTGATGTCCCAGGCCCTCGAGGAACCGGCCGACGCGCCCGAGTTCGGCCACGAAATGCGGCGTGGCGCGATGGTCGCCCCATTCGTGGGACAGCGCGATGCGCAAGGGCGGCGGGTTCGCGCGAATGAGTTCCCGGTACGGCCTGGACGGCTGCCAGAACGGCATGAACTCGCCCGGCGCGCCGCCGCGGCAATGATCGACGAAGGTGGCCGTGTCGCGCACCGTGCGGCTGTGGCAGCCCTGGATCGAGACCAGGCCCGAGAGATCCGACAGGCCGGGCGCCAGCGAGAACACGCCGCGCGACACCTTCAGGCCGATGTTGCCGGTGGCACCCGCGGGGATCCGGATGGAGCCGCCGCCGTCCGTCGCGTGCGCCATCGGCACGACGCCCGCGGCCACCACGGCGGCCGTGCCTGCCGACGAGCCGTTGGTGGTGAACGCGACGTTCCACGGGTTGCGCGTCACGTGGAGCCGGTTCTCCGCCGCGCTGCACACGCCGAACTCCGGCGTGGTGGTGCGGCCGAGGATGTTCAGGCCGGCGCGGCGCAGCCGCCCGGCCAGGAAGCTGTCCTGCGTCGGACGGTGGCCCTGCATCAGCATGGAGCCGAATTCCTGGCGCCGGCCCTTCAAGGTCGGCCCGAGATCCTTCATCAGGTACGGCGCGCCGGCGAACACGCCTTCGGGCCGCAGGCCGTCGCGCAGCGGGTCGGCCACGACGTCCTCGAAGACCTCGACGACCGCGTCGAGCGTCCCGTCGACGCGCGCGATCGCAGCGGCGGCCTGCGCCGCCAGTTCCGCGGGCGTGACCTCCCCCTTGCGCACGCGCTCGGCCAGCGCGACGGCGTCGTGCGCGGCCCACTCCTCCCAGCTCATCGCGAGCGTCATGTCGACCTTCCCGTGCTTGCGGACGGCCGCCGACCTCGGCACCGCGCGTCCGGATCGTAACGCGGGCGCTGGGCCGCGCTGGCGGCATCGAATCGCAGTTGCCAAGTGCCACCGCTCGCCGCACACTCGGGAACACGACCCGGCGGCCCTCGCGGCGAGCCGCCCGCCCGGGCCTGGCAAGGATCCGGCCATGATCGCGGCACCAAGATTCGAGACGGCGAGACGCCCCGGGGCGGCGCTGCTCCTTTGCCTGGCGCTGGCCGCCTGCGCGGATGCGCCCGGCCCCGCCCCCGCTTCCTCGCGCGAGGCCCTGTTCGACGACACCTCGTTCGCGCCGTCGTCCGAACGCATCGCCGCGTCCGACGTCTTCCAGCTCAGCCCCGAGATGCGGGCCTACCTCGAGTCGCGGGTGGCCGGGGATGCGAAGCAGCTCGGCGAAGCCCGCGGCCTGGTCGAGGCCCTGTTCCGGGACCGGCGGCTCAAGATCGACTACGACGCGGAGTTCACCCGCAACGCCGCCCAGGCCTTCGAGGCGCGGGCGGGCAACTGCCTCTCGCTGGCGATCGTCACCGGCGCGATGGCCCGGGAGATGGGCCTGGACGTGCGCTACCAGTCCGTGCGCACCAGCGAGCACTGGGAACGCGACGGCGACCTGCTGGAGCTCGTCGGGCACGTGAACGTCTCGGTGGGCATGCCCATTGCGCGCGTGCGGAGCTGGGGGATCACCTCGGACCGCTGGACGGTGGACTTCCTGCCACCGGCGGAGATGAAAGGCCTGGAGACGCGGCCGATCTCCGAGGCGCGCGTCACGGCGATGTTCATGAACAACCGCGCGGCCGAGGCCCTGGCGCACCAGCGCACGGACGACGCGTACTGGTGGATCCGCGGTGGCGTCGCCGCCGACCCGTCGTTCTCCACCCTCTACAACACGCTGGGCGTGACCTACCTGCGCAAGGGCCTGCTGCCGCGCGCCGAGTCGGCGCTGCGCTATGCGCTGTCGCTGGCGCCCGACAGCGCCGAGTCCTGGAACAACCTCGCGCTGGTGCTGCGCCGCGACGGCCGCAGCGAGCAGGCCGCGGCGGTCGAGCGCGAGCACCCGCGCACGCGTGCCGCCGCCCTGGCGGCCGCCATCGACGACGGCATGCGGGCCAACGCGTCGGGCGACTACGGCCGCGCGCTCGAGCTGTTCAACCGCGCACTGCGCACATCGAGCGACAGCCACCAGATCCACTACCTGCTGGCGGTCACCTACCTGAACCTCGGCGACCGCCGCCATGCGATGGAACATCTGCGCGAGGCGGAGGACTACAGCCTGACCGCGCGGCAGCGCTCGGTCTACGCGTCGAAGATCGAGCTGCTGAAGTCGACGAAGAGCAGCTTCAGGCTGGATCCGGACGTGCTGCGGGCCAATTGACGCGGCGCGCCCGGGTCGCCGCGTTTCAGGCGCCGCCGAGCCCCGGCATGGCGCGGAACGCATCGCGCGCCAGCAGCTTCGGATCGCCGCGCCGCAGCTCGCGCGGCGAGCAGCGCATCTCGCGGCGGAATGCGCGGTTGAAGTTCGACAGGTCGGCCCAGCCCGACGCATAGGCCACGTCGATGATCGGCAACCGCGTGTCGCGCAGCAGCGCGATCGCACGCTGCAGCCGCACGCGCATCAGGTACTGGTGCGGCGTGATGCCGATGGCCTGGCGGAAGACGCGCAGCAGGTGGAACGGGCTCAGGTCGGCGGCGTGGGCCAGGTCGTCGAGCGACATCTCCTGCGTCGCGTGCAGGTCCATGTGCTGCATGGCGGCGCGGGCGCGCTCGTCGTCGCGGGCGGTCGGCGTGGTGGGCGCGGTGGCGTGCAGCGCGCCGTGCACCGCGGCGATCGTCGCCAGCGCCGCCTCCTCCAGGGCGAAGCCTTCGCCGCCGGTGCCGCGCAAGGCCTGCAGCAGCGCCGTGGCGCGTGGCACGGGCGGCAGGCAGGCGCGGTCGAAGCGCGGACGGGCGCCCGACGCCCCGAGCGCCGACAGCACGCCGTCCAGCACCGGCGCTGACAGCGACAGCGCGACGCAATCGTCGCCAGTGCCGTCGCCGTCCTCGTGCGAGCAGGCGTAGCCGTCGCCCTCGTTGCCGAGCATCAGCCAGCCGGCGCTCAGCCGCGCGCCGCCGGCGCGGGTGCGGTAGGTGAATGCGCCGCGCTCGACGAGCGTCACCGAGAACGCCGAGTGCGCCTCCTCGACCGCCGGGTCGTCCACGCCCGCGCAGCAGCGGCAGTAGCGCAGCGCCAGTCCGCTCGCGCGCCGGACGTCGCGGTATTCGCGCTCCGCGGCGGGGGTATCGGGCGTGGCGTTGGACATGGCGCGACTCTAGCAAAACGGGCACCGCAGTTTTTGCAAAGTATTCGTCGCCCCGCCTGCCTACGCTTCATCACCTCGACAAAGACGTCGCAGCAACGACAGGACGATTCCATGAACAAGCTCCTCGCAGGACGCCGGCCGAGCACCGGCCTCGCGCTCGCCCTCGCCGCCCTCCTCGCCGGCCCGCCCGCCTCCGCGTCGGACCACCTCGACACCCCCACCGTGCTGGCCGACCCCGCCGCGGACATCGGCGACCTGTACGCCTGGACGTCGGCCGACGGGCGGCGGCTGAACCTGGCGCTCGACATCGTCGGGCGCCGCTTCTCCGACCAGGTGCAGTACGTGGTGCAGGTCGACAGCGGCGCGTCGTTCGGCCACACGTCGGCCAGCACGCGCATCGCCTGCCAGTTCGAGGTCGACGCCACGG
Organism: Vitreoscilla sp.; assembly: GCA_045810285.1. GTDB lineage: Bacteria > Pseudomonadota > Gammaproteobacteria > Burkholderiales > Burkholderiaceae_C > Scleromatobacter. The sequence continues at coordinate 5,627 of JBJMWE010000370.1, forward strand.
CGAGCTGCTGGGCCGGCACGCAGGACAGCCTGCGCGGCGACGTCGCGGCGCCGCGCGGGCTGGACAGCCGCAGGCACCGCTTCCGCGTCTTTGCCGGGACGCGCGACGACCCGTATTTCAACAACGTGCGCGGCACGCGCGCGGCCCTCGACAAGGCGGCCGCCGCGCTGCGCAGCGGCGCCGCCACGCGCGACGCCAGCGGCTTCGCGCACTTCGACGAGGCCACACTGAAGGACATGCACGCAGCCTGGCAGCAGACCAGCGGCGGTCCGGCGGCCAACTTCCTGGCCGGCTGGAAGACCTCGGCCATCGTCGTGTCGATCGACCTGCCCGTGGTCAGCGCCGGCGGCCCGATGCTGGCGGTGTGGGCGCGCACCGAGCGGCGCCAGCCTGCGCACGGCGCGCAGCCGCCGGCGGCCGGCGCGCCGATCGATCGCGTGGGCCGGCCGCTCACGGCCAACGCCCTGCTCGCCACGGTGGGCGAAACCGACATCGCCGACGCGCTGAAGGAGGGCTACAACCGTGCCGACCCCGCGGGCTGGCAGGCCTTCGCGACGGAGATCGGCCGCAACCTGGCGTTGTATGACGGCTTCGACGGCGTCGCCGGCAACCAGTGGCTGGCCGAGGGCAGCCAGGACTCGCCCGTGCGCTACCAGCGCCTGGCCGCCCTGCTCGCCGACGACCGTCTCTGGATCGACAGCCGGCGCACCACCTGCGCCGAGTACCTGGCCGTCGAGCGCGCGGCCTTCGGCGCCGCGAACACCGACTGCGGCGGCCGGGCACCGAACGTGGACGTCAACGGCGTCTTCCGCTCGCTGCTGATCCGCGGCACGCCGGACACCTCGGACGATGGCGTCGACCACGACGACCACGTGCATTCCAACGTCGACTTCCCCTTCCTGGCGGCCCCATGAACCAGCGCTCATCCTCCTTCGCATCGCGCCTCGGCGCCTGCTTCGCGGCCCTGCTCTGGGCCTGTGCCACCGCCACCGTCGCCGCGCCGGCCGCGCTCGACGGGCGCACGAGCACGAACGGCGACATCGCGCTCGCCAACCTCGATGGCCTCATCGAGCAGGCCGCCGGTGAACCCGGGGCGATCGACTTCCTGCTGCTGCGCGGGCAGTTCCTCGCCGACCACGAGGTGCTCGACCAGGTGGCCGCCATCACCGAGCCGCACGGCGACAGCCCGGCGCAGCTGCTGCGCCGCGCGCACGCCCGCGCGGCGGCCCATCGCTTCTACGAGGCCGGCCTCGATCTGGACGCGGCCAAGCGCGCGGGCGCACCGGCGGACGCGGTGGACGCGCAGCGGGCTTCGCTGCAGGTGGCGCTCGGCCAGGCGCAGGAGGCCTTGCCCGCCCTGCGCGCGCGGGCCACGCGGCGCCCGGGCTTCGCCTCGCACTGCGCGCTCGCGCTGGCGGAGGCGGCGGTCGGCCACATCGAGGAGGCGGACGCGCTCTACGATGCGGCGCTGCACGACCTCGACACCACGTCGCCGTTCCCGGCCGCCGCCGTCTGGTTCGCGCGCGGCCTCATGTGGTCCGAGCAGGCCGGCGACCCGCGTCGCGGTGCCGCGATGTATGCGCAGGCCCTGCGCGCGGTGCCGTCGTACGTGCCCGCGCGCCTGCACCTGGCCGAACTGGAGGCCGCGCGCGGCGACACGGACGACGCCCTCGTGCACCTGGAGCGCATCGTCGCGATCTCGCGCGACCCGGAGAGCCTGGCCCTGCTGGGCACGCTGCACCGCCGCGCCGGCGACGCGGCCCGCGCTGCGCGCGAGATCGCGCAGGCGCGCATCCGCTTCGAGGACCTGCTGCAGCGCCATCCCCTGGCCTTCGCCGACCACGCCGCGGAGTTCTACCTCGACGCCGGCGCCGACCCGGAGCGCGCGCTGCACTGGGCCCGCATCAACCTGCTGGCCCGCGAGACGCGACGCGCGTACACGCTGGCGATCCGGGCCGCATGGGCGGCACGGCGGATCGACGAGGCGCGCGACCTCGAGGCGCGACGCGACGCGAAGTTCGACCCGCGCGCAGCCTAGCAGGCAGGCGCAGCGGGATCGGTGTCAGGCACCGCCCGGCACCGCAGCGGCCTTCCGGCTGCCGCTCGAAGGCGATGCCAGACACCTCCGGTCGCGCGCCTCGCCGCGCGGCAGCGCCTCCTGCTCCGAACGTCGAGCCGGTGGCGGAGGTGTCTGGCTCCGACCCGGATCGCGTCGGGATGCGCGCTGTCGCCGTACGCTCGTCGCGATCCGGGTCGGTGCCTGACGCCGAATTCGCCTTGTCGACCCCGAGGCAAAGCCGGATCCCGGCTCGAGGAGGACGACGGGCGCGGCATCGCCCAGCGTCACCAGAACCCGTCGGCGTCACGCAATCGCAGCAGCGCCTTGCGCGCCGCGCGGGCCGAGCGCTCGGACTTCGCGCGCAGCCAGCCCACCGCGAACCACGCGTCGGGACGGCCGGCGGCAAGCTCGGCGTAGTGCCGGCCCGCCCGCACGCGGTCGATGTGCCTGCCGAGCGCGTCCTGCGCATCGGAGACGCGGCGCAGCCAGCGCCGCACGTCGCCGCTCGCGAACGCGGGCGCCGCGAACTCCGCGAGGTAGCGCAGGCGCTTGAGGCGCTTGCGCGCGCGGTGCTGCGCCTCGAAGGGCAGCTCGTCGAAATGGCCTGCGAGGCGCGTCACCTGGCGGTTCAGCTTGCGCAGGCGCCCGACGAGCCGGGCCAGTCCGCTGCCGTCCTCCCCGGGCACGCGATCGGGCGCCGCCTCCGCGAAGGCACGCAGGCGCTGCACGGCGCCGGCGAACGCGGCGCTGCCCACCCGCTGCGCGAGCGCACGCGCCGCCTCCTCGGAGGGGGGCACATCGTCGACGCAGGCCGCGCCGGCCGCGCGCAGCTTCGGCGCCAGCTCGCTGGCGCGGATGAACGCGTCGCGCGACTGGCCGAGCGCATCGAACACCGGCCTCACCGCAGGCTCCCAGCCGTGCGGCATGGCGACGGCGAACGGGGCCATGCCGCGCGCGGCCGAGCGCAGTCGGCGCAGGCCCACGCGCAGCTGGTGCACGTGCCCGGGATCGCGGCTGCCCCGCGCGATCGCGGCTGCGTTGGGCTCGACCTGGTCGAGGCAGGCGCCGACCATGCGTCGCAGCAACGCGTCGCCGTCCATGCCGCGCAGCTGCTTGCCGCTCCACGGCGGCCGCGCCGCCTTGACCGGCGCCATGACGACAGGCGCGGCGGCCGCACTGGCAGCGCTCGCGGGCGCGTCCGCGCTCGCCAGCCCGGCCGCGGCCGGCAGGGGCGCGACGGAGCGCGGCAGC
>JBJMWE010000371.1:0-12078 GCA_045810285.1 Vitreoscilla sp.
CGTCGCGCCAGAACCATCAGGAATCCCATGCGCATCCAGCCCCAATCCAACGCCGCGACGACGCTGCCTGCAGCGACGACCAAGTCCAGCCGCACGCCGCACACGCCGGCGATGAAGGCGGCCGTGCCGGCTGCCGCGCCGGCAGGCAAGCCGGCCGCCGTTGCCGCCGCCAAGCCCGCGGCAGCGCCCGCGGCCGCGGCTCCGAAGGTTGCTACCGAGGCGACGGCCGCTGCAGTCGCCGCCCAGCCCGAGACCTACGGCGGCGCCGGCAGCCTGCTCGACGCCCACGCCTGACGCCTGACGCGCGGCGCACCGGCGCGCCTCGATCGAACCGACTGACCCCGGCCGACTCCGCCATGGGGTCTTTCGTCGTTGTCGTTGGTCGAACCGGGCCCCTTGCCTAAGCTTGCGCGTTCCACCATGAGGGAACGCATGTCCAAGACCAAGAAGTCCGCCGGCGCCAGGATCGTGGCCGCCTCCTCCGCCATCGACATCGGCATCGGCGCCAAGGATCGCGCCGCCATCGCCGACGGCCTGTCGCGCCTGCTGGCCGATACGTACACCCTGTACCTGACCACCCACAACTTCCACTGGAACGTCACCGGCCCGATGTTCAACACGCTGCACGTGATGTTCATGGGCCAGTACACCGAGCTGTGGAACGCCGTCGATCCCATCGCCGAGCGCATCCGCTCCCTCGGCCATCCGGCCCCCGGCTCCTACGCCGCCTTCGGCCGCCTGAGCTCGTTGCCCGACGCGCCCGACACGCCGCCCAAGGCACTCGAGATGGTGCGCGTGCTCGTGGCCGGCCACGAAGCCGTCGCCCGCACCGCGCGCGCCCTGTTCCCGCAGGCCGACAAGGCCGGCGACGAGCCCACCGCCGACCTGCTCACGCAACGCCTGACCGTGCACGAGCAGACGGCCTGGATGCTGCGTTCCCTGCTCGAGGAATGACGACCCCGCTCCTCCTGGTCGCTGCCCGCCGAGGACGCGCCCGGTTCGACCCGGGCGCGCCCCGCGCTTGCCGAGAGCGTGAATCTGCGTTCAGCGACTGCATCTAGTCACGAGCCAACAAGGACCGCCATGCACGTCGCGATCGTCACGTTCGACGGCTTCAACGAGCTGGATTCCTTCATCGCGCTGGGCCTGATCAACCGGTTGCGCACGTCCGGCGTGCACGCGGAGATCGCGAGCCCGTCGGCGCAGGTGACGTCGATGAACGGCGTCACCGTCACGGCGCAGCAGCCGCTCGAGTTCGTCACCGACGCCGACGTCGTGTTGTTCGGCAGCGGCATCTACACGCGCGCCATCGCCGAGAACGCGGCGCTGATGGACCGCATCGTCCTGGATCCCACGCGCCAGCTGGTCGGCGCGCAGTGCTCGGGCACGCTGCTGCTGGCGCGCCTGGGGTTGCTCGGCGACGCGCCGGCCTGCACCGACCTCACCACCAAGCCATGGGTGGTCGCGGCCGGGGTGCGGGTGACCGACCTGCCGTTCACCGCGCGCGGCCCCGTCGCCACGGCGGGCGGCTGCATGGCCTCGGCCTACCTCGCCACCTGGGTGATGTGGCGCGCCGCCGGCCGCGAGGCCACGCGCCAGGCGCTGCACTACGCGGCCCCCGTGGGCGAGAAGGACGCGTGGGTCGACCACGCGCTCAAGGTCGTCGGGGACGCGCTGGGCGACGCCGCGACGCCTTGAAGTTGTTTCAGCCGGGCAACAAGCGTGGGGGTCGGGCACACCCGCGCCGAACGAGGCCCGCCGCGCTGGCATGATCCCGCCTTTCCGGTCGAGTGGAGAGGTTTTCAGACATGGCGCAAGCCCACGACAACGAGTTTTCCCGCGCCGGCGTGCGCGTCGCGCTGGCCTGTGCCGCGGTGGCCGCGCTGGCGCTTGCCGGCTGCGGCCAGAAGAAGACGGAGCTGGGCGAAGGCGGCTCGGTGGTGAGCGGCTCCGCCGGCCCCGCCGGCGCGCAGAACGCGAGCCACGAGCTGGTCCGGTGCGATGCGCCGGTCGCCACGATGGCGCTCGTCGAGAATCCGAACGGCTACACCGTGACGGGCAGCTACAACCTGCCCAGCTCGCCGGTGCCGCTGGTGCGCCTCATCGCGCAGCAGAGCGGGTGCTTCCGCATCGTCGATCGCGCCGCCGGCCTGCACGCCACCGTGCAGGAGCAGGAGCTGAAGAACGCGGGCATCACCGGCGACGCCGTCAAGGTGCGCAAGGGCCAGGGCTACGCCGCGCAGTACACGATCGCGCCCAGCCTCACGTTCAGCGAGCGCGACGCCGGCCGCGAGGTGGGTGGCGTGCTCGCCCACATCCCGGTGCTCAACAAGTTCGTCGGCCTGGCCGACCAGGTCAAGCTCAAGGAAGCGCAGGTCGCCTTGCTGCTGACCGACAACGAGACCACCGAGCAGCTCGCCGCCGCCACCGGCTCGGTGCGCGTCACCGATCTCGGCATGGCCGGCCTGATGCTGGGCCGCGCGGGCGGCGCCGCCGGCGCGGGCTGGAGCAACAGCAACGAAGGCAAGGTGATCGCCGCGGCCTTCCTCGATGCGCACAACCAGCTGGTGACGCAGCTGCGCCTGCTGCAGGCCAAGGACCTGCCGCCGCCGGTGCCCGTGAAGAAGCGCGCCGGCTGAGGCCTGCGGTGCGGCGCGTGCACGCCCCCGCCGCGACGTTGCTCCTGGCCGAGCTGCGGGCCTCGATGCGCGTGCAGTCGATGTCGCTGCGCGCCGGCACGGTGCTGCTGCTGTGCTTCCCGCTGTCGGCGGCGGTGGGCACGCTGCTGCACCGCCTGGACTTCTATCCGGGCTGGCTGCAGGCGCTCGTGGAGCACCGCGACGCCCTGCTGTTCCTGGCCATGCTGTTCTCGATGGTCGCGTTCTGCGATTCCATCGTCCGCCACCGCACGCAGTGGCAGTTCCTGGCCGAGATCGCCGTGGCGATCGCGCTGGGCTACCTGACGAGCCGACTGGTCTGAACGCTGGGCCCGGCCGCATCGAAGTCGTAGACGGTGACATCGACCCGACTCTGGCGACGCGCTGACCGGCGATCGCCGCCCAAATTGGGGAAAGGCGTTTCAAGGCGTTTCTCCGACGACCGCGGCCGACCCGCGATAATCGCCGGTTCCCCCGCACTTTCCAGCGCTCGCCCGCTTCCTGGCCGGCGCACACGACCATGTCCGCCGAACTCGCCACCCAGGTGCGCCGCCGCCGCACCTTCGCCATCATTTCCCACCCCGACGCGGGCAAGACCACGCTCACGGAGAAGCTGCTGCTGTTCTCGGGCGCGATCCAGATCGCCGGCTCGGTGAAGGCGCGCAAGGCGGCGCGGCACGCGACGTCGGACTGGATGGAGATCGAGAAGCAGCGCGGCATCTCGGTGGCGTCGTCGGTGATGCAGATGGAATACCGCGACTGCGTCATCAACCTGCTCGACACCCCGGGCCACCAGGACTTCTCGGAAGACACCTACCGCGTGCTGACCGCCGTCGATGCGGCGCTGATGGTGATCGACGCGGCCAACGGCGTCGAGCCGCAGACGCGCCGCCTGCTGCAGGTCTGCCGCGCGCGCAACACGCCCATCCTCACGTTCGTCAACAAGATGGACCGCGAGGTGCAGGAGCCGCTGGCGCTGATGGACGAGATCGAGCGCGAGCTGGGCATGAGCGTGGTGCCGTTCACCTGGCCGGTGGGCATGGGCAAGCTGTTCGGCGGCGTGGTCGACCTGCGCAAGAAGCAGATGCGCGTGTTCGCGCCGGGCGAGGATCGCGTGGGCGGCGACGAGGAGGTGGTGACCGACCTCGACGCGCCGGAGAACGCCGGGCGCTTCGGCATGGGCTGGGGCCAGTCGCAGGGCGAGATCGAGCTGCTGGGCGCCGCCGCGCCCGTGTTCGACGAGGAGGCGTTCCTCGAGGGCCGGCAGACGCCGATGTTCTTCGGCTCGGCCATCAACAACTTCGGCGTGCAGGAAGTGCTGGACGCGCTCGTGAACCTGGCGCCCGCTCCCGGCGCGCGCCCGGCGATGCAGCGCGAGGTGCAGCCCGACGAAGCCAAGTTCACCGGCGTCGTGTTCAAGATCCAGGCCAACATGGACCCGTCGCACCGCGACCGCATCGCGTTCCTGCGCGTGGCCTCGGGCCACTTCGAGCGCGGCATGCGGCTCAAGGTCGTGCGTTCCGGCAAGGAGCTGCGGCCCAACACCGTCGTGTCGTTCCTGTCGCAGCGCCGCGAACTGCTGGACGAGGCGTTCGCCGGCGACATCATCGGCATCCCGAACCACGGCGTGCTGCAGCTGGGCGACACGCTCACCGAGGGCGAGCAGCTGCAGTTCACGGGCCTGCCGTTCTTCGCGCCCGAGCTGTTCCGCAGCGTCGAGGTGGCCGATCCGCTCAAGACCAAGCAGCTGCGTGCGGGCCTGACCCAGCTGGGCGAGGAAGGCGCGATCCAGGTCTTCCGTCCGGTGCTGGGCACCGTCCTGCTGCTGGGCGCCGTCGGCCAGCTGCAGTTCGAAGTGGTGGCGCACCGCCTCGAGCACGAGTACGGGGTGCGCGCCCGCATCACGCCCGCGCGCTACGCGCTCGCGCGCTGGGTCACCTGCGATCCGGACGACGGCGGCGACAAGGAACTGCAGCGCTTCATCGACGCCAACGCGCACCGCATCGCCTACGACGCGGTGAACGCGCCGGCCATCCTGGTCGAATACGCCCCCGAGCTGCGCGCCGTCGAGGCCAACTGGCCCAGGATCAAGTTCCACGCGCTGCGCGAGCACGCCGGCCTGATCTTCCAGAAGCGCCTGGACGACTGACGAACCTGTGAACGAACCCGACACGCCCGGGGTTCATTCACAGGTTCTGAACCTTTCCCGCCGGGCCGCGTCTACCGCTGTCCTTCACTTGCGACGCGCCATGACCCGCACGCTCCCGCTGATCTGCCTGGCCGGCGCCGCCCTGCTGGCGCTGGCCTCGTTCGACGTGCCCGCCGCCACCCAGTGGACGGCGGCGATGGAGCGCCGCAATGCGCCGCCCGTGACCTGGGAGCAGCTCGAGCGCTCGCGCTGGATCGCCGACGGCCGCGCCGACGCGCCACGCAAGGTCTACGTCTTCCTGGACGCCAACTGCAAGTACTGCACGAAGTTCTGGTCCGACGCGCGCCCGTGGGTGAACGCCGGCAAGGTGCAGCTGCGCCACATCATGGTGGGCGTGATCGCCCCCAGCAGCGCCGGCCGGGCCGCCGCGCTCCTGGCCGACCCCGACCCCGCGAAGCGCCTCGCGGCCTTCGAGCAGGCGCACGCGTTCGGCGTCGTGCGCATGATGGCCGGCGGCCCGCACCAGAGCCTGGAAGACCCGAGCCTCGCCCCGCTGGATCCCGTCCCCGAGGCGCTGGCCCGCACCATCGCCGACGACGAGGACCTGATGCGCGGCTTCGGCCTGATGGGCACGCCGGGCATCGTGTTCCGCGCGCCGGACGGCCGCGTCGTCGCCAAGCCCGGCGTGGCGACCGAGGACCTGCCGCTGGTGCTGGGGCCGCTGTAGCCGGAGCGGGCTGCGCGAGAATCGCCGCATGTCCACGTCCCGCGTCGCCCTCTACCTCGACCTGATCCGCTGGAACCGCCCTGCCGGCTGGCTGCTGCTGCTGTGGCCGACGCTGGCCGCGCTGTGGATCGCCTGCGACGGGTTCCCCGGGTGGCACCTGCTGGCGGTGTTCACGCTCGGCACGATCCTGATGCGCAGCGCCGGCTGCTGCATCAACGACGTGGCCGATCGCGATTTCGACAAGCACGTCAAGCGCACCGCGCAGCGCCCGGTGACCAGCGGCGCCCTGTCGGTGAAGGCGGCGTTGACGTTCGGCGCGGTGCTCGCGCTGCTGGCGTTCTGCCTCGTGCTGACCACCAATCCGCCGACGATCCTGCTGTCGTTCGCGGCGCTGGCGATCACGCTCGCCTATCCGTACGCGAAACGCTTCGTCTCGATGCCGCAGGCCGTGCTGGGCGTCGCGTTCAGCTTCGGCATCCCGATGGCGTTCTGTGCGGCGACGGGCGCGCACGACTGGTCGCTGTCGGCCATTCCCGCGGCCGTGCCCGCGCTCGCCTGGTGGCTGCTGCTGGGCAACCTGTTCTGGGTGCTGGCCTACGACACCGAGTACGCGATGGTCGACCGCGACGACGACCTGAAGATCGGCATCCGCACCTCGGCGATCACGCTGGGCCGCTTCGACGTCGCCGGCGTGATGGCGTTCTATGCGGTCTACCTGCTGTCGTGGCTGTACCTCGGACTGAAGCTGGGCCTGGGGCCGACGTACGCGGTGGGCATCGTGATCGCGGGCCTGCAGGCGGGCTGGCACTTCACGCTGATCTGGGGCCGCTCGCGCGAGGGCTGCTTCCGTGCGTTCCGCGCCAACCACTGGCTGGGCGCGGCAGTGTTCCTGGGCGTGGTGCTGTCGTTCGCCGGCGCCCACGTGCCGCGATGACCACCGTGACGCTGCGCGCCGCGGAGCGCGCGCAGTGGCCCGTCATCGAGAACCTGCTGCAGTTCTACAACTACGAACTGAGCGCCTGGTACCCGATCCCCTTCGACGACGACGGCCGGTTCAGGGTCGCGTCCAAGGCCGACTACCTCGGCCGGCCGGGCACCGAGGCGTGGCTGATCCTGGCCGGCGGCGCGCTGGCGGGCTTCGCGGTCGTCGACGACGAGCTGGTCGACGCGCACAACGACCTGAACCTCGGCTACTTCTTCGTCGCCCGGCGCTTCCGCGGACGCGGCGTGGGCGCGGCCGCGTTCAGCGGGCTGCTGGCGCGCTATCCGGGCCGTTGGGAGCTGTACTACCTGGCGCGCAACGAGTCCGCCGCCGCGTTCTGGCCCAAGGCATTCACGCGCGCCGGGCTGGCGCGGGTCGACGTGAGCGACGCGCACCTGTTCGGCGAGGATTGCGTGATGAACCGGTTCGACGCACCCGCCCCGCGCATCGATTCCTAGGCTCCTTCGTCGCAGGCGCCGCCTAGGCGCCGAACTCGTCGCCGAGTTCCTTCGCGCGCGCCTGCGCGGCGCGCAGGGCCGCCACGATCGCCGGCTTGACGCCCGCGGCCTCCATCGACGTGATCGCGGCGTGGGTCGTGCCGCCCTTGGACGTGACGCGGGCGCGCAGCGTCTCGGGCGCCTCGTCGCTGGCGCGCGCGAGCGAGGTGGCGCCCTTGAACGTCGCCTGCGCGAGGCGGCGGCCCTGCTGGGGGCTCAGGCCCATGTCGGCGGCGGCCTGCATCATGGCCTCGAGGAAGAAGAACACGTAGGCCGGGCCGGAGCCCGACAGCGCGGTGACGGCGTCGAGGTGGCTCTCCTGCGCCACCCACAGCGTCTCGCCGGTGGGAGCGAGCACGCGCTCGATCGCGGCGCGGTCGTCGGACGTGACGGCGGCGCGCGCGAACAGGCCGGCGATGCCCTCGCCGATCAACGCCGGCGTGTTGGGCATCGCACGCACGACGCGCTCGCTGCCCGTGGCGCGCGCGATCGCGTCGCTGCGGATGCCGGCCATCACCGACAGGTGGAGCGCGCGGCCGATGTGCGGCGCGCACCGCGCGGCGGCCTCGCCGAACACCTGCGGCTTGACGGCCCACACGACGATGTCCGCGCCGGCCAGCGCTGGCCCGCCGGCGGCTTCCACGCGCACGCCAAATTTCTCACGAACGATGTCGGCTTGCGGCGCATGCGGCTCGACCACGACGACGCGGCTCGCCGGCTGCCCGGCAGCGACCAGGCCGCCCAGGATGGCGCTGGCCATGTTGCCGCCGCCCACGAAGGCGAGCAGCGGAGCGGTCGAGGGCGCGGAAGGCCCCTGGGATGGCGCGGTCGGGGGTGTCGGGTTCATCATGGCGCCCAAGTGTAGGACGGCGGTTCGCACCTCGGTGGCGTCGAGGTCCGTAACCCGCATGAAACTGAACAGCAGGGGTCATGCAAAAGTTGCATGAGGCTCGGTGACTAATTCGGCGGGGTCCGGCCTACAGTGCGCACCACTCCCGGCGCCGGGGGCATCTCCGATCGAGATCGCCCGCGCCGACGGACGTTGCGGCCGCCGCTCACGAGGCCGGCGCAGTCCGCGAACTCAATCAGACACAAGGACTTTGTCATGACGAACCTGTCGTACGTCGCACCGACCGATGACAGCCCCTGGGGCACCTACCTGTCGCAGGTCGATCGCGTGGTGCCCTACCTGGGCAACCTGGGCCGCTGGGCCGAGACCCTCAAGCGCCCGAAGCGCGCGCTGATCGTGGACGTGCCCATCGAGCTCGACGACGGCAGCGTGGCGCATTTCGAAGGCTTCCGCGTACAGCACAACCTGTCGCGCGGCCCGGGCAAGGGCGGCGTGCGCTACCACCCCGACGTCACGCTGGAAGAAGTGATGGCCCTGTCGGCCTGGATGACGGTCAAGTGCGCGGCGGTGAACCTGCCGTTCGGCGGCGCCAAGGGCGGCATCCGCGTCGACCCGAAGAAGCTGTCGAACAAGGAACTCGAGCGGATGACGCGCCGCTACACCAGCGAGATCGGCCTGATCATCGGCCCGCAGAAGGACATCCCGGCGCCGGACGTGAACACCAACGGCCAGATCATGGCCTGGATGATGGACACGTATTCGATGAACACCGGCTCCACGGCCACCGGCGTGGTCACGGGCAAGCCGATCCACCTCGGCGGCTCGGCCGGCCGCGTCAAGGCCACGGGCCGCGGCGTGTTCGTCACCGGCCGTGAAGCGGCGCGCCGCATCGGCCTCGACCTCAACGGCGCGCGTGTCGCCGTGCAGGGTTTCGGCAACGTGGGCGGCTCGGCCGCCGAGCTGTTCGGCCAGGCCGGCGCGATCATCGTCGCCGCGCAGGACCACACCGGCACGATCTACAACGCCAAGGGCTTCGACCTGTCGGAGCTGGTTCCGCACGTCGCGCGCACCGGCGGCGTGGCCGGCTTCAAGGGCGCCGACTCGATGAACGGCGAGGAGTTCTGGGACGTCGACTGCGAGATCATGATCCCGGCCGCCCTCGAAGGCCAGATCAACGAAGCGCGCGCCAAGCGCATCAAGGCGCGCATGGTGCTCGAGGGCGCCAACGGCCCGACGACGTCCACCGGCGACGACATCCTCGCCTCGCGCAACATCCTGGTCGTGCCCGACGTCATCTGCAACGCCGGCGGCGTGACGGTGTCGTATTTCGAGTGGGTGCAGGACTTCTCCAGCTTCTTCTGGAGCGAGGACGAGATCAACGTCCGCCTGGACAAGATCATGGTCGACGCGCTCAGGAAGATCTGGGAGACGGCCGACCGCCACAAGATCACGCTGCGCACCGCCACCTTCGCGGTCGCCTGCGAGCGGATCCTGATCGCGCGCGAAGAGCGCGGCCTGTATCCCTGAGTCGACGCTTCGCGTCCACCTTCGAAAGGGCCCCGCGTGGGCCCTTTTTCGATGGCACGATGTTTCGTGGGGCCGGTCAGCTGCAGGCGTCACCCGCCCTACGGCGTCGTTGGCGTGGCCGGGGCGGCGCTGACCACCACGCGCTGCACCTTGTCCGAGCCGCCGTCCTGCGAGGGCTCCTCCGGGCTCTTCTCGTGCGGCTTGACGGTGGAGCGGATCACCATGATGCGGTTCAGGACGTCGAACCAGAACGGCGCGCCCAGCATCACGGCCAGCGCGGTGACGAGCCAGCCCAGGACCATGCGCACCACGGCGTAGACCGGGTTGCGGCCGAACGTGCAGGATTCGGACAGCGTGCCCTTGTCGTCGGCGCTCGCGCTGCAGAACTGCGTGGGCCACAGCTGCGACTGCACGCCTGCCGCGGTGGGCGACTCCCAGCCGATGGGCATGGTGACGGCGTCGAGCTCGCCGCGTGCGAGCGTCATCGCGGCGAGTTCGTCCCCCGCGCTGGCCGATGCCGGCGCCTTGGCCGCGGCGGCACGGCTGACGACGACGTCGCGAAACGTCTTGTCGTGCGTCAGGCGGTGCAGGATGTGCAGCGCGTCGACGTTGAGCGCCACGGCCGTCAGCAGGCCCACCATGAACAGCAACGCCTGCGTGCGGCGCTTGTACCAGCCCGAGGCGCGGTCCATCGCCCCGTCGAACCACTGCTCCACGGCCTTGCGCACCTTGGCGATGTCGCCGTTGGCGTAGTCGATGCCGGCGATCACGGTGCGGCCCAGATGGTCGGGCAGCAGCGCGGCCTGCCTGCGCAGCAGGTCGATCGTGAGCGGCCCGGGCGCTGCCGTGGCGGCGGCGTCGCCCTGGCTTGCGGGGCCGCGCGCGACATAGTCGATGAAGGCGGTGGCGAAGTGCGCGGTCGGGATGTAGGACGGCAGGTTGCGGCGCGCTCCGAGGCGCATGTGCCGGTCGGCGCCGGTGCCCATCACCAGCCAGCTGCTGCGCAGCTGCCGGTGGTCGTAGCCGCCCTGGAACAGCGAGTAGATGATGGGGTGCGAGTACAGCGCCTGCGTCGTCCTGCCGTCGGGGTCGTCCAGCAGCGTGCGCATCGCGCGCTCGAGATCCATCGCGCGCCACTTCAGCAGCGCCTCGATCCATTCCTTGATGGCCGTGCAGATCAGCGACATCAGCAGGAACAGGAACACCATTCCGATGGCGACTTCCAGCGTTTCCGAATTCAGCATGGCTCTCTCCTCCGCCCGGGCAAGGCGGCAAGCCTACGACCGCGCGGCCGCGGTGGCGTCCATCGAATTGGGGGGCGCTTGCGCGCCGCCGCCATGTCCCGGCTCGCGCCATGAGCCGGCGCTTGCGCCAAGATCGCGCCATGCACGACATCACGCTCTCCGCCCTCGCCGCCTTCCCCGACCAGCTCGAAGCGCACTTCGCGGCCTTCCCGCCCGCATTCCGCCACTGGGCGCCGCCGTCCTGGGAGGGCGTGCCCAGCGAGGCGCTGACCGCGCTCGAGCAGTTATGCCACGTGCGCGACATCGAGATCGACGGGTACCAGGTGCGCATCCGCCGTACCTTGTCGGAGGCCGAACCGCTGCTGGCGTCAATTGACACCGACGCCCTCGTGCGCGAGCGGGCCTACGCGCGTGACGAGCCCGCGCGCGTGCTCGCCGCGTTCCGCGCGGCGCGCGGCGCCACGCTGGAGATGATCTCCGGCCTGTCCGACGCGCAGCTCGCGCGCACGGCCATCTTCGAGGGCTACGGCCCGCTCACGCTGCGCAGCCTGATCCACTACCTGTGCAGCCACGACCAGCAGCACCTGGCCGGCCTGCAGTGGGTGCTCGGCAAGGTCCACGCGTCGCGGCTGGACTGAACGCGGCGGGCAGCACGCGCCCAGGCAGCTTGCGTAGTGCGCTGCAGCATTGCGTGATCTGCCGGAACCCTTTGCCGGCAGGCCGTCGCGGACGCGCTCGCACCGCAGGAAATCCCGTTCGAAATGGTTGCAAGACGTTAGCCGGAGCCTGTCGTACCCAGTTTCAGCGATGCGTCATGAAAGCGCTTTCGTTAGGATCGGCGCGCGCGCGGCGGAACCGGTTCCATCGTGCGTGCCCGATTCCACGATAACCACACGCATGAGGCAAGCATGATGAAACTCCGCACTCTTCTCGTGACGGCGGCCGCAGCGCTGCTCGGTCACGCGGCCCAGGCGCAGTCCTGGCAGCTCGTCTGGTCCGACGAGTTCAACGGCGCCATCGGCCCCGACTGGGTCTTCGAGACCGGCGGCGGCGGCTGGGGCAACAACGAGCTCGAGTACTACCGCCGCGAAAACGCCACGGTGGAGAACGGCAACCTCGTCATCACGGCCAAGCGCGAGGACTTCGGCGGCTACCGTTACACCTCGGCGCGCATGAAGACGCAGGGGAAGAAGTCGTGGACGTACGGCCGCATGGAGGCGCGCATCAAGCTGCCGGTCAAGCAGGGCACGTGGCCCGGCTGGTGGATGCTGGGCAGCAACATCTCCAGCGTCGGCTGGCCGGCGTCCGGCGAGCTCGACATCATGGAACAGATCAACACCGGCAACACCGTGTACGGCACGGCGCACTGGCAGGCCGCCAACGGCAGCCAGGCGGACTACGGCAACAGCCTGGTCACCACGCCGGCCGACTACCACGTGTACGCC
>JBJMWE010000372.1:0-16630 GCA_045810285.1 Vitreoscilla sp.
CTTCCTGGAGACGGCCGGCGGCATCCAGAGCGTGCGCCTGTTCGGGCGCGGCGACCAGCGCCGCGCCGGCTGGATGAACATGCTGGCCGACCAGTTCAACGCCGGCCTGCGCGTCGCGCGCGTGCACGTCACGCACGAGAGCGCGCAGACGCTGCTGTTCGGGCTCGAACGCGTGCTGGTGGTGTGGCTGGCCGCGCGGATGGTGCTGGCCGGCGGCTTCACCGTGGGCATGCTGTTCGCGTACATGGCGTACAAGGAGCTGTTCTCGCAGCGCGTCAGCGCGCTCGTGGACACCGCCTCCGAGCTCGCGATGCTGCGCCTGCACGGCGAACGCGTGGCCGACATCGCGCTGGCCCAGGCCGAGGCCGGCGAGGCGCCGGCGGCGACCGAGGTCGACCTGGGCGGGCGTCCCGCGCGCATCGAGCTGCGCGGCGTCGGCTACCGCTACGGCCCGACCGAGCCGTGGGTGCTGCGCGGCGTCGACCTCGTCGTCGAGGCGGGGCGGAGCCTGGCCGTCACCGGGCCGTCGGGCTGCGGCAAGACGACGCTCGTCAAGGTGCTGCTGGGCCTGCTGCCGCCCACCGAGGGCGAGGTGCTGTTCGACGGCACGCCCATCCACCGGCTGGGGCTGTCGCACTACCGCGCGCTGATCGGCACCGTGATGCAGGAGGATCGCCTGTTCTCCGGTTCGGTGGCCGACAACATCTGCTTCTTCGACCCGCAGCCCGACATCGAGCGCATCGAGGACTGCGCGCGCCTGGCCGCGATCGACGCCGAGATCCGCGCGATGACGATGGGCTTCCACACGCTGGTCACCGACGTGGGCACCGGCCTGTCCGGCGGCCAGAAGCAGCGCGTGCTGCTGGCGCGCGCGCTGTACCGGCGCCCGCGCATCCTGGTGCTGGACGAGGCCACCAGCCACCTGGACCTCGTCAACGAGCGCAGCGTCAACGAGGCGGTGCGGGCGATGGCGCTGACGCGGGTGATCGTGGCGCACCGGCCCGAGACGATCGCCACCGCCGATCGCGTGGTGGCCCTCGCGGCGGGGCACCTCGCGTCGGACAGTGCCTCAGGCCCGCGCAAGGCGGACTGACCCGCGAAGCCAAAAGACTGACCCCCCGCATCCGAGGGGGCCCTCCGACCCCCCTTTTGGGGAAGCGCCGGGCGCCCGGTTCAGCGAAACTTCAAGGCGTCGGCTGGTTGCACCATCCCTAGTAACAAGATCGCAACGAAGCCGGCGCAGCGAGCGTTTATTCGACACGCCTCGTCTGCCTCGTGGGACGCTTGCTGCAGCGCCCGGCGCGGCGGATCCGCTGACAAGGTCAGATTTTTGCCTGCCGTCGATTCGGGCACCAGAGCCGACAGATCCGCAGAGACGGACGCACCGCGAAGGCGGCACGTTCCCACTCGGCCACCGCCGCTTTCACGGCACCGGGCCGCTGCTGCAGGTCGCGAACCGGCCGCCGGAGGATAGACATGTTCAAGCCACTCACCCGCAACGCCAAGAACCCGCCCAAGACCAGCGGCGGCTTCGCCGAGACCCAGTTCCTGCACCTGGCCAGCGACGACGACTACAGCGGATTCGCGCCCACCGAGATGTTCGGCGACGAAGAGATGGCCGCGCAGCCCGAGCCCGCCGCCCCCGGCGCCGCGCGTGCCGCGGCGTCGACGTCCCAGTCCGTGCTCGAACGCGCCGCGGCGACGGCCGCGCAATCCCCGGACGCCTTGCAGCAAGCCCAGGCCACCTCGCAATGGGTGGCGGCCCAGGAGGCCAGGGCCCACGAGGCCGCCGACCAGGCGCGCGCCGTGATCGCCGCGCAGCGCCGCGCCGAGGAACAGCTCGCCGAGGGCGCGCTCGCCAGCGGTCCGGCCGTCCCCCGCACGGGCCTCGCGCGCCTGCGCGCTGCCTTCGAACGCCTGCTGCCCGGCGGCCTGCTGCCGCTGTTCATCGGCGTGACGGTGACCATGGCGCTGATCTCGACGGCGCTGCCGCTGATCGACCGGCCGTAGGGCGGGTTGCGCCTTGCGGCTAACCCGCCCTACGGCCGCACGATGCCGGCGCCGATCGTGGCCAGCGGCTTCATGAGCCAGCGCTGTACGCCGGGGCTCAGCCGCAGCGGCTTGATCGCCATGCGCACCGCCAGATCCATCGGCAGGTGGCGGCTCACCACGCCGTAGGCCTGGTGCCTGAGTTCCCTGTCGGAAGGCACCCGGGCCGTCGCGCCGTCGTCCAGGCGGCTGCGGCGGCGCCAGGCCGCGACGTGGCGCAGCGCGATCGCGGCGTCCTCGTTGCGCAGCTCCACCGCGCGTCGCACGAGGGCGGCGAGCACCTGGTGGCGGCCCAGGCGTTCCGTGCGCTGGTATTTCTGGAAGAACGCATGGAAGTGCTTGTAGTGGCGCACCTCGTCGCTGCGGATGCGCCATGCGAGGCCGCGCAGCACCGGCTCGGTGGTCGCGGCGTGGATCGCCTGGTAGTAGGTGGTCGTGCCCATCTCCACGATGCAGCGCGCCGCCATCTCCTGGCCGCGCGTGGGCTCGAGTTCCTCCATCGTGCAGACCCGCTCGTATTCCGCGAAGAAGTCGGCGTACGCGGCGTCCCAGTCGAACTCGGGCCACACGTGGCGCACGTAGGCCTGCAGCGCGCGACCGTGCTGCAGTTCCTCGGGCTCCCAGTGCTCGCGCAGCCAGGTGCCGACCTCGTCGTCGTCGTCGAACTGCGCGACGAGGTTGCCGGTGTAGGTGTCCGAGCCGCTCTCGACGAACGACGCGCTGCAGACGAGCAGGAACAGGGCGTCGTCGTCGCGGATGCGCGCGGTCTCGATGGCGTGGTACGGAATGTCGTCCAGCGACCACGGCAGCTGTCGGGTAGGGGTCGTCATGGGGGTTCACATGGCAATCCGCGTTCTCGCAGGACACCTCGTGACTCGGCCGTTGCAGCGAGGTCAGCTTCGCGAAACCGCGGCCGCAAGCGCTGGCGGCCCGGCTCGACGCCCCTCACGCAAGTGCGGGAGCGCGCACGCGGCGCGCGAGCAGCGCGAACGCCGCCACGTGCGTGATGGCCAGCAGCGGCACGTACAGGACCGGGATCGCATAGGCCGCGCCGAGCTGGCCGGCGACCTCGGGCAAGCGGTGCTGGACGGCATGCGCGTAGGCCAGCAGCAGGTCGGCGAAGCCCACGACGTTGAACGCGACGGCGAGCGTGCGGAACAGCGGCCGCACGCGAAACAGCGCCAACGCCAGCAGCGCGAGCACGCCGGTGGCGAAGTCGCCCCAGGCGGCGGGCGTCGCGAAGGCGTCCGGCAGGCCACTGCCAACGACGCCCGGCAGGATGAACACCAGGCCGAAGAAGCGGAAGCCGTGCAGCGTGGCGATGGCGCGCAGCGCGGCGTCGCGCTCCATCGACTTCAGCCTGGGCCACGCGTACGTGCCGAAGCACAGCAGCCACGCGGCGTAGCCGGCGACGAGGTGGATCTGGAACAGGGTCTGGGGATGCATGGCGGGCTCCTTGCGATGTGGCGACGGGCGGAAGCGCGTGTCTTCGAAGACGATCGTAGGGACACGACATTCGTTGTGCCAGTCGCCATAATCTGCATGAACCATGAAGTACAGCTACACAGTCGAGCCGCACGCCCTGGAGGGCCTGGAGGCCTTCCTGCGCGTGGCCGCGCGCGGCAGCTTCCGCCAGGCGGCCGCCGACCTCGCGGTGACCCCGTCGGCCGTGAGCCAGGCGATCCGCGCGCTCGAGGCCCGGCTGGGCGTGGCGCTGTTCACGCGCACCACGCGCAGCGTCGGGCTGACCGAGGCCGGCCAGCGCTTCCTCGAGCGCACGCGACCGGCCTTCGAGGCGATCGTGGCGGCCACCGAGGAAGCGAAGGGGCAGGCGCTGCGGCCCTCGGGGCTGCTGCGGCTGGCGGTGCCGCCGTCGGTGATGCCCATGGTGCTGCAGCCGGTGCTGGCGTCGTTCGCGGCCGCGTATCCGGACGTGGTGGTGGAGATCGCCACCAGCGAGGAACTGGTCGATCTCGCGCGCGACGGCTTCGACGCCGGCATCCGCCTGGGCGAGTTCATCGCGGCCGACATGGTCGCCGTGCGCCTGACCCCGCCGCTGCGCTTCGCGCTTGTCGCCAGCCCCGATTACCTCGCGCGCCACGGCCGCCCGCGGGCGCTGGCCGACCTCGCCGGCCACGCGTGCATCCGCCTGCGGCGCGCGAGCGGCGCGATCGCCCCGTGGCGCGTCGAGGACGACGGCCGCGCCATCGAGCTCGCGGTCCACGGGCCGGTGGTGGTCAACGACTACGCGACGATGCTGGGCGCGGCGCTCGGCGGCGTCGGCCTCGCGCAGTTGCCCGGGCCGATCGCGGCGAAGGCCCTGGCCGAGGGCCAGCTGCAGGAATTGCTGCCCGGCCTCGCGCCCTCGACGCCGGGCGTGTTCCTCTACCACCCGGGCCGGCTGCAGGTGCTGCCCAAGCTGCGCGCGTTCATCGACCACGTGCGAGCGCAGCCGGCCGGGCTCGCGCGTCACGCGCCCGTGCCCGCGCGGCCGCGTCGCGGCAAGGGCGTGGCCGGCTGAGGCCGGCGGCCCGGCGACAATGCGGGCCATGAAAGTCAGTTCGTACCTCAAGGTCTCGGCCGTCGTCGCCGTCGCGACGATCGCGTTGAAGGCCGGCGCCTGGTACGTCACCGGCTCGGTGAGCCTGTTGTCCGACGCCATCGAGGGCCTGGTCAACGTGGTCGGCGCGGTGTTCGCGCTGATGATGGTGACCTGGGCCGCGCAGCCGCCCGACGAGGGCCATCCGTACGGCCACCACAAGGCCGAGTACTTCTCCAGCGGCTTCGAGGGCGTGCTGATCGTCGCGGCGGCGATCGCCATCGTCGGCGCCGCCGGCGAGCGGCTGTTCCATCCCGCGCCGGTGCACGCGCTCGGGCTGGGCATGGCGCTGTCGCTGGCGTCGACGGCACTCAACGGCGGGCTCGCGTTCTTCATGCTGCGCAAGGCGGCGCAGGAGCGTTCGATCGCGCTGGAGGCCGACGCCAAGCACCTGATCGCCGACGTGTGGACGTCCATCGGCGTCGTGGTCGGGCTCATCGGCGTGCACTTCACCGGCTGGCTGTGGCTCGACCCGGTGGTGGCCGTGTGCGTGGCGGGCAACATCGTGCGCGAGGGCGTGTCCCTCGTCTGGCGCTCGGCCGACGGTCTGATGGACATGGCCGTCGAGCCCGAGGTGCGCGCGCAGATCGACCGCACGCTGGCCGACTTCAAGGCCCAGCCGATCCGCTTCGACCACGTGGTCACGCGCCGCGCCGGCCAGCGCCGCTTCGTCGACCTGCACATGCACGTGCCGGCCGCCTGGACGCTGGGCCGCGCGGCGTCGCTGCGCGCCGAGGTGGAACGGGCGCTGATGCGCGACGTCGCCGGCCTGCGCTCGTCGATCCAGTTGCTGCCCACCGACGTGGAGGCCTATGTCGACGAGCCCGCGGCGCAGGCGCCGGCGCCGGCCTCGCGCGGGGTGTCCTGACATGCTGGCCGTCGTCCAGCGCGTGCGCGAGGCGCGCGTCGACATCGCCGGCGAGACCGTGGGCGCCATCGGCCCGGGCCTGCTCGTGCTCGTGTGCGCGGAGCCGTCCGACACCGAGGCGCAGGCGGACAAGCTCGTCGCCAGGCTGCTCAAGCTGCGCATCTTCTCCGACGCCGCCGGCAAGATGAACCACAGCGTGCAGGACGTGGCGGACGGCGGCCTGCTGATCGTCAGCCAGTTCACGCTCGCCGCCGACACGAGCGGCGGCAACCGACCCAGCTTCACCGGCGCCGCGGCGACGGAGCCGGGGCGCCGCCTCTACGAGTGCGTGCTGCGCCTGGCCGCCGAGCGCCACCCGCGCGTGGCCAGCGGCCGCTTCGGCGCCGACATGCAGGTGCACCTCGTCAACGACGGCCCCGTCACGATTCCCATGACCATCCGCTGAGCATCCCCATGGCTTCCATCGTCAAGTTCGACCCGCCCGCCACCGCCCCCGAGATCGACTTCCCGCGCGAGGAGCGCCGCGAGGCCGGCGTGCCCGAGCGCCGCACGTGGGTGCTCTACGAGAGCGGCCCTGCCGGCATGGTGGCCGGCATCTGGGAGTGCGAGGCCGGCCGCTGGCGCATCCAGATGGACCCGACCGAGCACGAGTACATGGTGGTGCTGGCCGGCCGCTGCCGCCTGCACGCCACCGACGGCAGCTTCACCGAAGCGAAGGCCGGCGAGGCGCTGGTGATCCCGGCCGGCTTCACCGGGTCGTTCGAGGTGCTGGAGCGGGTGCGCAAGCATTTCGTGATCGTGGTCGGGCCGCAGGCCTGAAGCCGCGCGTGGCTGGCTTCCTCGACTTGGCCGCCTTCGTTGCTGCGGTGCGGCGGGCCACGCCGCTGGACGTCAGGGTGCGATCGCTGTGACGCGCCTGCCGGCCACCTACGGCGAGGTGTTGGCCGCGCTCGACGTCGCGGCGCTGCCGCCGGAGCTGGCCGGGTTGTACCGCGGCAGTGCGCTGTTCCGCGACTGGGTGCACGCGCTGGATCGCACGGCGCGCGCCGAGAAGGTGTCGTCGTGGACGACCTGGACGCCCGCCGAGCGCCGTGCCTGGGACGCGGGCGACGTGGCCGGGTTCTCGCGCCTGCGCGGCTACACCGAGGCCGAGATCGCCGACTACCTCGCCTACCTCGATCTCACGCGCCGGCTGGACGCCCTGCACGCCGACGACCCGGATTTCACCTTCTGCACGATGCACGACGTGCTGCGCACGATGCACACGCCGGCCTTCGACGCGCTGGAGGCGCAGCTCGCGGCGCTGGGCGACGGGCCGCCGCCGCTGGGCCCGAAGTGACGCGCAGGGCGGGTCAGTGCGCCGACGAACGGCGGGTTACGCCTGCGGCTAACCCGCCCTACGACGCGCATGCGTGGCCACGCGAAACGTTCAAGGGCGCATTGAATGGACGAGACCCGTCGCCATTCGAAGTCGCCCGCTGGCTGGCGCGCCTCCACGGCGCCCAAGGCGCGTAGGGCGGGTTAGCCGCAGGCGTAACCCGCCGTTCGCCGGCATGCAGACCTCCCGTTCGGGCGCTAGTCCTCCCGCCCCTCGTTCCAGCGCGACACGCGCCGCTTCACGTCGTCGATGAAGCGCCGCAACTGCGCGTGATCGCCGGCCTGCGCGTGCGCCCAGTCGGGCGAGCGCGACAGGCGTTTCGCGACCTGGAGCGCGAGGACCGCCCCGTCGACCTGCGCCTTGACCACCGGCTGGCCGTTGAGCTCGAAGGCGCCGCCGCGTTCGGCGAGCTTGAGGTCGCGCAGCGCGCGGGCGAGCGTGGCGCGGGCCGTCTCGGGGTTGAACGGCGGCGGGGCGAAGAAGTCGTCGGACATGGCGATTCCCGGGGGCGATGCCGGGCAAGGTAGCAGATCCCGCGTGCCGTGCTGCGCCGAAACGGCAATAAATCGCAGGCCGGCGCGCCCCGGTGCGCGAGGCCTCTTGCAGGCGGGGGCCCGGGGCTATCATGGCCGCGGGCATTCCGGCCCGCTCCCCGGGAGGACACGCGCGGTGCTGCTGTTGCCGTTGCGACGAAACCTGCTGCTCACCATAGTCCTCGCCTGGACGACGGGCGTGGTCGCGCGCGTGGGAGCGGCGCTGTCCATCGTGCCGGGGCCGGTGGCCACCGACTGGCTGTGCGCCGGCCTGGCGCTCGCCGCGCTGATGGTGTCCGGCTGGCGTGCCGTTGCCGGCCTCGCGCTGGGGCTGTTCGCGGGCAACCTGTTCGACGGCGGCCCGATCGAGGTCGGCGACGCGCCGGCGGCGGCGGCCGTGGCGCTCGGCGAGCTGGCGCAGGCCGGCCTCGCAGCGGCGCTGCTGCGCAGCTTCGCGCGCGAGCTGCCGCGCAACCCCGTGCGCCAGACGCTGCGCTTCGCGCTGGTCATCACGCTGTGCGGCCTGGTCGCGCCCACGGTGGGCACGCTCGCGTGGCGCCTGTTCGCGCCCGGGCAGGACGCACAGCCGGCGTTCGGCTGGGTGGCCGGCTGGCTGGGCGGCGTCACCGGCATGCTGGTGCTCGCGCCGGTCCTGCTGCTGCTGTTCCACGCGCGGCTGCGCGACGACCGCCTGACGGTGCAGCCGTTCCCGCTGATCTGCCTGGGCCTGGGCCTGACGGCGTTCTGCACCTTCGCCACGGGCCTGGGCGTGCGCGACGCGCAGACCGAACGCTTCAAGGCCGACGCGAGCCGGCTCGCGATGACGCTGCAGAACCACGTGGAGCTGACGGCGCGCGACGTCGAGACGCTGCAGCACTACTTCTTCAAGACGGACGTCGACGCGGCCGAATTCCGTGCCGTCTCCACGCCGCTGCTGCGGCGCAGCCCGTGGCAGTCCACCTTCGAGTGGCTGCCGCGCGTGACGCTGGCGCAGCGCGACGCGTTCGAGACGGCGCCTTCGGCGCTGGACGGCATGTCCATCCGCGAGCTGGACGCGGCGGGCGCGGTGGTGCGCGCCGGCTCGCGCAACGAGTACTTCCCGGTCGCCTGGACGGACCCGGAGGCCGGGCGCGAGGCGCTGGTGGGGCTGGACCACGCGCACGACGCGCAGCGCGGCTCGGCGCTGGCGCGCGCGGTGGCCACCAGCGCGATGACGTCCACGCCGCCCTTGTCCAGCATCGCCAACAGCCCCGAGGGCCGGCTGGTGCAGACCTTGTACGCGCCGGTCGAGGACGAGGCGATCTCCGCGGGCCGGCCCTTCGACCCGGCGCGCGTGCGCGGCATGGTCGCCGCCACGCTGGACCTGGCCGGGCTGCTGGAGGCCTCCGTCGCCCAGATGGGCACGCACGACCAGGCGCTGCTGCTGTTCGACGCCGACGCCCCCGGCAGCGCCGCGCTGCTGTGGAGCGACGAGAAGCCGGTGCGCATCGTGGCGCCCGGCGCGCGCCCGGGGCTCGCGGCGCAGATGGCGGGCGGGGTGTCGATGCGGCTGGACCTGCGCGTGGCCGATCGCCACTGGACGATGCTCGCGCGGCCGGCCTGGGCCGGCGTCATGCCGCGGCCGGGGTGGCTGCAGCTGTCCGTGCTGGCGAGCGGCCTGGCCTTCACCGCCCTCCTGACCGCGCTGCTCGCCGCGCGCCGGCGCCGCGACGAAGTGATGCAGGAGGCGCGCGACCACCTCGAGTTCCAGGTGCAGGATCGCACGCGCGACCTCGCCGCCACCAACACCCGGCTGCGCGACGAGATCGACGGCCACCGCCGCACCGAGGCGCTGCTGCAGGATGCGCGCCAGCACGCCGAGGCCGCGAACCGCGCGAAGTCGCAGTTCCTGGCCAACATGAGCCACGAGATCCGCACGCCGCTGAACGCCGTGCTGGGCTACACGCAGCTGCTGATCGAGGACAGGCGCCAGTCGCCCGAGACGCGCGAGCGGCTGCGCGTGATCTACGCCGCCGGCCAGCGGCTGCTGGGCCTGATCAACGACGTGCTGGACCTCGCCAAGATCGAGGCCGGCGCGCTGCAGGTGCACCTGGCGCCGATGGATCTCCGCCACGAGCTGGGCGAGATCTTCTCGCTGTTCGAGCCGCGCGCCGGCGCCAAGGGCCTGCGCCTCGAGCTGGACGTCGACCTCGACACCGACGCCGCGTTCGTCACCGATCGCGCCAAGTTCGGCCAGGTGGTGCTGAACCTGCTGGGCAACGCGCTGAAGTTCACCGACGCCGGCCGCATCTCGCTGCGCGCGTGGCGCGCCGGCGGCGACACGGTGGTGGAGGTGGAGGACACCGGCCCGGGCATGGAGCCCGGCGAGGTGGCCGACCTGTTCACGGCCTTCCGCCAGGGCGCCGCGGGCATCGACAAGGGCGGCACCGGGCTGGGATTGAACCTGTCGCGCCACATCGCGCAGGCGCTCGGCGGCGAGCTCGCGGTGACCAGCGAGAAGGGCCGCGGCACCACCGTCCGGCTGCGGCTGCCGATGGCCGAGGCCGACCGCACGGGCGTGCCGCCCGCGGGCTTCGCGGGCGGGCAGCGGCTGGCACCGGGCACGAGCCTGCGCGTGCTGGTGGTCGAGGACGACCCGTACAGCCGCGACGTGCTGGTGACGCTGTTGCGCGACACGGGTTGCGCGGTCGACGCCGCCGTCGACGGCGAGGCCGGCCTGGCCGCCTGCCGCGCCTGTCCTGCCGATGCCCCCTATGACATCGTCTTCACCGACATCCGCATGCCGCGCCTGGACGGCCTGCAACTGCTGCATGCGCTGCGCGGCGACGAGTACACGCGCGCGCTGCCGCTGGTGGCGGTGTCGGCGTCCAGCCTCGAGCACGAGAAGCGCTACTACGTCGGCCAGGGCTTCCAGGACTTCGTCGGCAAGCCCTACCAGTTCGGCGCGATCCACGAGATGCTGGCGCAGCATGCGGGGGCGCGGCTGGTGCCCGCGCCGACGGACGATGCGCCGCCGCCGGCGGCGCTCGAGAGCCCGGCGCAGGTCGTCGACCGGCTGCAGCGCGACGCCCTGCAGGCGGCGGGCGTCGTGCGGCGCAGCGCCGTGCGCGCGCAGCTCGTCGCGCTGGCCGACGGCGCCGCGGCGGGCTCGATGACGCAGGTGCGCGATCAGCTGGCGCTGCTCTGCGCAGCGCCCGCCCGCGCGCTGCCCGACGGCCTGCTCGCGCAGCTCGAGGCCGACCTGCGCCAGTACGATTTCACGACGCTGGAGGGTCGCGTGCGCGAGGCGCTGGCGCGCGATGCGGGGGGCGACGACGAGGAAGAGGATCTCGTGTCGAAGGAGGCGGGGCCATGAGCGCTCGCACCGCAGCCCGCAGGGCGGAGCTTGCTTGATGACCGACACGCGCGTGCCCGAGCCCGTCGATTCGTCGATCCCGCCGTATGTGCCACCGGAGGCCGCCGTCGACGTGCGCTCCGTGCTGCGCTCGCCGTGGGCGCGGCGCTGGGCGCTGGTGGTTCTGCTGCTGATGGTGGCGTGGACGGCGGTGGCGTGGGGGCTCAACACGCGCCACTACGAGCAGCGCGTGGCCGGCGCCGTCGCCGCCGCGAGCGCGCAGGCCAACGCCAGCGAGACGCTGGTCCAGGACGGCCTGCGCCAGGGCCTGGCGCAGCTGGATGGCGTCGCCCACATGCTCACGCGGCTGCCGGCGGTGCGTCACGCGGTCTCCGCCGCCGGCCCCGGCGCGGCGCTGGTCGACGAGCCGGTCGACCAGCTGCGCAGCCGCCTGCAGGCGCAGCCGGACCTGGCCGCGATCGACGACTTCCTGGCCTCGTCGTCGGAGGAACTGGGCGCCGACCTCATCTACCTGCTCGATGACGCCGGCAACTGCGTCGCGGCCAGCAACGCGGGCGCCGCGGGCAGCGTCGTCGGCCAGCACCTGAACGAGCCGGCGTTCTTCCACCAGACGCGCGACGAGCACAGCGCGCGGGCGTTCGCGGTCGGCAAGGCCACCGGCATCCCGGGGATGTACTTCTCGTCGGCGATCTTCGCGGACGGGCGCTTCAAGGGCATCGTGGTCGTCAAGCGCAACACGCGTTCGCTGGCGGCGATGGTGGGACACCAGGGCGCGTTCGTCGTCGATGCGCTGGGCGTGGTGATCATGTCGCAGGATCCGCGGCTGCTGCTGCAGGCGCTGGACGACGCGAAGGTGTCGCAGCTCAAGCCCGCGGAACGCGCGGCGCGCTATCGCTCCGCGACGCTGCCGGTGCTGCACATCGGGGCGTGGTCCGCCGATGCGCCGCAGGCGCTGCGGCGCATCGGCGACGACGCCACGCCGCAGGTGCTGGTGCGCCGGCACATGGATCACGAAGGACTGGACGTCTACGTGTCCCAGCACGTGCCCGAGGTGGAGAACCTGGTGCACGAGCGCGCCTTCAACTTCGTGCTGATGGCGCTCGCCGGTGCCGGCGCCATCGCGCTGGTCGCCGCCGGCCTGGGCGGCTGGCGGTCGCGCCGCAGCGTGCTCGACGCGATGCAGAGCATCGGCCAGGCCAACCGCAAGCTGTCGGTGGAGGTGGCCGAGCGCGAGCGCGCCGAGGTGCTGCTGCGCGAATCGCGCGAGTACCTGCTGGTGCACGAGGCGCGGCTGCGCGCGCTGCTGCGCAGCCTGCCCGAGCAGGTCTGGATGAAGGACCGGGCGGGCCGCTATCTCGCGGTCAACGCGGAGTTCGAGCGCTTCCAGGGCGTCAGCGAGGGCGAGGTCCTGGGCAAGTCCGACTTCGAGATGGGCGCGTGGGAACGCTCCGAGCACTATGCCGTCCAGGACCAGGCCACGCTCGCCGCCGCCGAGCCGCTGGTGTTCCTCGAGACCGAGCATCCGGCCGGCGGCGCCGGCGGCGAGCGCCATCTCGAGGTCACGAAGACGGCGGTGCGCGACGACCGCGGCGACGTCATCGGCGTGGTCGGCATCGCGCGCGACATGACCGAGATCCACGCCGCCAACCTCGCGTTGAAGACCAGCGAAGCGCGCTTCCGCGCCACGTTCGAGACGGCCGGCGACGCGATCCTGATCATCCGCCACGCGGTCATCATCGACTGCAACCGCCGCGCGGCCGAGATGCTGGGCGCCGGCACGCGCGGCGGCCTGCTGGGGCAAGGCATGGCGCTGTTCGCGCCCGACCGGCAGCCCGA
The DNA here is from genome assembly GCA_045810285.1 of Vitreoscilla sp. Lineage (GTDB taxonomy): Bacteria > Pseudomonadota > Gammaproteobacteria > Burkholderiales > Burkholderiaceae_C > Scleromatobacter. The sequence continues at coordinate 12,619 of JBJMWE010000372.1, forward strand.
CGGCCAGATGTCGTCGAAGCTGGCGGCGCTGCACCTGGCCGGCATCAAGGCGGGCGGCATGAAGACGGTCGAGTGGCGCTGCCAGCGGCTGGACGGCACGCAGTTCGACGCCGAGATCACGATCAGCCTGTTCCGCCACAACGGCCACGAACTGCTGCAGGCCGTGCTGCGCGACGTCAGCGAGCGCCTGCGCATGATCGCCGCGCTGGAGGCCGCCAAGGAGGAGGCCGAGCGCGCCAACCGCAGCAAGAGCGTGTTCCTCGCCAACATGAGCCACGAGATCCGCACGCCGCTCAACGCGGTGCTCGGGTTCACGCAACTGCTGATGGCCGACCGCAAGCTGCCCGAGGAGACGCAGGCGCGACTGCGCGTGATCCACAGCGCGGGCAACCGCCTGCTGGCGCTGATCAACGACGTGCTCGACCTGGCCAAGATCGAATCGGGCAGCCTGCAGGTGCTCAGCGCGCCGTTCGACCTGCTGCAGGAACTGCGCGAGCTCGACGCCCTGTACGGCGCCCACGCGCGCGCCAAGGGGCTGGCGCTGCAGAGCGAGCTCGCGCTGGCCGCGCCGACGGTGGTGGAGGGCGACCGCAACAAGGTGGGGCAGATCGTCGCGAACCTGCTGGGCAACGCGCTGAAGTTCACCGAGCGCGGCCACATCGGCCTGCACGCATGGCGCGACGCGCAGGACGCGCAGCGCCTCTGGTTCGAGGTGCACGACACCGGCCCGGGCATCGCGCCGGCGGACCTCGCCGACCTGTTCGTGCCGTTCCGCCAGGGTTCGGCCGGCCAGGAGAAGGGCGGCACCGGCCTGGGCCTGGCGCTGTCGCGCGACATGGTCCGTGCGATGGGCGGCGATCTGACCATCGCCAGCACGCTCGGCGCGGGCACGCAGGTGCGCTTCTGGCTGCCGCTGCCGGCGGGGCGGCTGTCATCGGCTGCGGCGTCGGTGGGCGCGGGCGCGCAGGTGCTCGACGACGCCACCCCGTGCACCGTGCTGGTGATCGAGGACGACCCGCACAGCCGCGACGTGCTCGTCGACCTGCTGCGCGGTGCCGGCTGCACGGTGATGCAGGCCTTCGACGGGCAGGAAGGCCTTGCGCGCTGCCGCTCCGAGCGCTTCGACATCGTCTTCAGCGACATCCGCATGCCGCACATGGACGGCGTCGAGATGATCGAGCGGCTGCGCGCGGATCCGTTCACGCGCGCGCTGCCGGTGGTGGCGGTGTCGGCCTCGAGCCTCGAGCACGAACGTCGCTTCTACATCGAGGCCGGCTTCCAGGATTTCATCGGCAAGCCCTATCCGTTCCAGGCGGTCTACCGCGCGCTGGTCGACCACGCGGGCGTGAAGCTGCGGCCCGCCGGACCGGTCGTCGCAGCCGATGCGGCCGCTGCGGCGCCGCCCACCGAGGGCCTCGCGCCGGGCGTGCGCGAGCAGCTGCGCGCGCTCGCGACCGCGGCCGCCAGCGGCCAGCTCTCGGCCGTCGCCCGGCTGATGGGACGGCTCGCGCCCGAGGCGATCGGGCGCGCACGCTGGCAGTCGTTCGACGAGGCCGCGCAGGCCTACGACTTCCAGCTGCTGGAAGAGCGCGTCTCGGCGCTGCTGGCGCTGCGCGACGCCGGCCAGCCGGCCGCCCGCTGAACTTGCCGGCGAGGCTGTTCGTCGTCGGCGACGCGGGGCGCACGCGGCGCGGACGACTCTTTCGATACCGCTTGGCGACGACCCTTCGCCGGCGTGGCGCATTGCACGAATCTGCGTACAAATCGGGCCGACCGGGCGAGGAACATGTGTTTACACTCCGGTAGAACGCACGGGGCCCCCGGCGGATCAAGCGGGAGACGGTGGCAGTGTCCGCAAGAGTGTCGAAAATCCTCATCGTCGACGATACGCCGCACAACATCGACGTGCTCAGCGCCACGCTGGGTGACGAGCACTGCGAGCTGATGGCCGCCACCTCCGGCGCCCGCGCCCTGGAGCTCGCGGCGCGCGGACACCCCGACCTGGTGCTGCTGGACGTGATGATGCCGGGCATGGACGGCTTCGAGGTCTGCCGCCGCCTGAAGGCCGATTTCGCCACCGCCGACATCCCGGTCATCTTCGTCACCGCCCGCACCGACGACGTCAGCCAGGGCTTCGCCGTCGGCGGCAGCGACTACATCTCCAAGCCGATCAACGCCGACGAGGTGCGCGCCCGCGTGCGCTACCAGCTCGAGCGGCGCAACCTGCTCGAACAGCTGCGCGAGCTCAACCACGGCCTCGAGGAGAAGGTGCGCGAGCGCACCGCCGAACTCACGATCGCCAACCGCCACCTGCGCCAGGAGATCAACGAGCGGCGCTACATGCAGGACCGGCTGAACTACCTGGCCACGCATGACTTCGTCACGCGCCTGTACAACCGCGGCGCGCTCGATGCGCATGTGTCCGAGCTGCTGGCCCGCGTGCAACGCGCCGAATGCGACGCCGTCTTCCTGCTGATCGACATCGACCAGTTCCGCCTCGTCAACGAGACCTGCGGCTGCATCGCCGGCGACGAGCTGCTGCGCCAGTTCGCGGAGGTCGTCTCCGGCCTGCTGCAACGCACGGACTTCTTCGCGCGCCTGGGCGGCGACAAGTTCGGCGTCGTCGTCGAGGACTGCGGCCTCGACGGCGGCCCGGCCCTGGCGCGCCGCATCCTCGACCAGCTCGCCGACTTCGAGTTCCTGTGGGAGGAGCGCAGCTTCAAGATGGCCGCGTCGGTGGCCGTCGTGCGCATCGCGCGCGACATCGTCTCGTTCGACCAGCTGATGCTCGTGGCCGACGAGGCCGCCTACCTCGCCAAGCGCGAGGGCCGCGGCTCGATCCGCGTGCACGACTCGTCGCTGCTGGAAGGCGACGGCCACCGGGAGTCCGTCAACTGGGCGCTGGTGCTGGTCGACGCGCTCAAGCGCAACGAGTTCCGCGCCTACTTCCAGCGACTGACGCCGCTGGCCGCGGCCGCCGACGGCCAGGTGCACGGCCTGCACATTGAGACGCTGATCCGGCTGTGGGATCCGCGCCGCCAGAAGCTGGTGCTGCCCAGCCTGTTCATCGCGCCGGCCGAGCGCTACCACCTGATCGGCGAGCTCGACCGCTGGATGATCCGCGAGGTCGTGCGGCTGCTGGGGTCGATGCCCGACGCGCACGACCGCATCGACCAGGTGGCGATCAACCTGTCGGCCGTCTCCATCCGCGAGCCGGGCCTGGCGCAGTACGTGGGCGACACGCTGCGCGAGTTCGGCGTGCCGGGCCGCCTGATGTGCTTCGAGATCACCGAGACCGAAGCCATCGTCAACCTGCAGAGCGCCGGCGAGTTCATGCAGGCGCTGCACCGCCTGGGCTGCCGCTTCGCGCTCGACGACTTCGGCTCCGGCTTCGCCTCGTTCACCTACCTGCGCCAGCTGCCGTTCGACACGATCAAGATCGACGGCATGTTCGTGCGCGACATGGACACCGACCTCGTGCACGGCGGCATGGTGCGCTCGATGACCGAGATGGCGCGCCTGCTCAAGAAACCGGTGGTCGCCGAGTTCGTCGAGACCGAGCCCGTGGCCGGCCTGCTGCGCGAGCTGGGCGTCGACTGGGCCCAGGGCTTCCACTACCACGTGCCCGAGCCGCTGACGGCCGACGCGCTGCGCGCGAGCCTGGCGCCGGCGTCCGCGAGCACCCTCGCTGCCATCCCCACGGCACCCGCGGCGCCCGCGCTGGGCGCCGAATCCGCGACGCCGCCGGCCGCGCTGGCGTAGGGCGGGTTAGCCGCAGGCGTAACCCGCCGTTCGCCCTTGCTCTTACCCACAAATCTGACGCCTGACGGTCCACCAAAGTGCCCGTCGGTCCGTTATCCGCTGCATGACGAAGCAACAACGCGGATCGAGCAGGCAAGCCGAGGACAATGGCGCGTGGGTAGCAGGCGAGGTCGCCGGCTGCCAATTCCACGACGCGCGACTGGGCAAGAGATTGGGCAGCCTACTTCATCAACTCGGCGGCAGCATCGGC
>JBJMWE010000373.1:0-2288 GCA_045810285.1 Vitreoscilla sp.
GCGCCTGCTGCGCGGCGTTGCCGGCGTCGGACTGCGCCGCCGCCGCGGCCTGCTGGGCCTGGCCCGCGGCAGCCTGCGCCTGGCCCTGGGCGTCGGCAGCCGCCTGCTGCGCGGCGGCGGCCTGCTGCTGCGCCTGCGCGGCTTGCGCCTGCGCGTTGGAGATGGCCTGCTGCGCCTGCGCACCGGCGGCGGCCTCGGCCTGGGATTGCAGGTCGGCGGCCTTGGACGCGGCGTCCGCGGCGGGCGCGGCGAGCTGCTGCAGTTGCTGGGTGGCGGCCGGTTCGGCGCCGGCGAGCGCGTCGCCGAGCGGTCCGCCGAGGGCGGGGGGACTGGGCATGCTCATAAGTCAACCTCCGTCCTGCGGATTGCGAAGCGAGCGCCTTCGGGCGGCCGGGCGGCGCTCATGCGGCGCTCCTCGCGGCTTCAGTGGGGGCGCCACCGGCGAGCGTGCGGAACACCAGCCGGGAGAAGTTGCCGAGCGCGCGCGCCTTCTCGGCGGCCTTCAGGCGCTTGTCGTTCAGGATCTGCGCGATGGCGGGGATGCGCGTGTCGAACTCCTCGCCCATCAGCCACGACGTGTAGACGAAGGTGGCGGCCGAGTGCTCGTCGGTCAGCCCGTAGTGCTGCGCCTTGGCCGCCTGGCGGTGGAAGGCGCCGACGAGCGCGGTGAAATCCATCTTCGCGGCCTGGTCCGGGTGATTGCGGCGAATGATGCCGATCAGGCGCGCGTCGAACGAGTCGCGGCCCATCTGCTTCCATTGATCGCTGGAAATCTGGTTCATCAATGCCTCCGCCGGGCCTGCACGGCCGCGTACGACCCATTGTGTCGCGCTCGCCCGATCGACGCCAATCCCCCTTTCCTGGGTGGCGCGCCGTCCTGCGCGCCCATGAAAGAAGCCCGCGCACGTTGCCGTGGGCGGGCTTGATGGGAGCAGCGCTCCGCGTGGATCAGTGGCCGCTGTTGCCGCGGAAGCGGCGGATGGCGGCGAGCTGCGCCGCGAGGACCGACAGCTCGCTCTGCGCCTTGGCGACGTCGAAGTCGCCCTTGGCATTCGTCAGCGCAGCCTCGGCGGCCTTCTTGGCCTCGGCGGCCTTGGCCTCGTCCAGGTCCTTGCCGCGGATCGCGGTGTCGGCCAGGACGGTCACGCGGTCGGGCTGGACCTCCAGGATGCCGCCCGCGACGAACACGAATTCCTCGGCGCCGTCGCTCGCACGCTTGATGCGCACGGCGCCCGGCTTGATGCGCGTGATCAGCGGCGTGTGGCGCGGCATGATGCCGAGCTCGCCGCTCTCGCCCGGCAGCGCGACGAAGCTCGCTTCGCCCGAGAAGATCTGCTCTTCGGCGGAGACGACGTCGACGTGAATGGTGGCCATGTGAGTTCCGTTTCGATGGGAAGAATGCGTTGCAGGGGCGTCAACCGCCGCGGGGGGCGCGGCGGCCGGGGCGCCTTACTGCATGCCCTTCGCCTTTTCGATGGCTTCGTCGATGGTGCCGACCATGTAGAAGGCCTGTTCCGGCATGTGATCGCATTCGCCGGCGACGATCATCTTGAAGCCGCGGATGGTTTCCTTCAGCGGCACGTACTTGCCCGGCGAGCCCGTGAACACTTCGGCGACGTGGAACGGCTGCGACAGGAAACGCTGGATCTTGCGGGCGCGGGCGACGGTCAGCTTGTCTTCCGGAGCCAGTTCGTCCATGCCGAGAATGGCGATGATGTCGCGCAGTTCCTTGTAGCGCTGCAGCGTCGACTGCACGGCACGCGTGGTGTCGTAGTGTTCCTGGCCGATCACGTTCGGGTCGATCTGGCGCGACGTGGAGTCGAGCGGGTCGACCGCGGGGTAGATGCCCAGCGAGGCGATTTCACGCGACAGCGACACGGTGGAGTCCAGGTGGCCGAAGGTGGTGGCCGGGGACGGGTCGGTGTAGTCGTCGGCGGGAACGTAGACGGCCTGGATGGAGGTGATCGAGCCGACCTTGGTCGACGTGATGCGCTCCTGCAGGCGGCCCATTTCCTCGGCCAGCGTCGGCTGGTAGCCCACGGCGGAAGGCATGCGGCCCAGCAGCGCGGACACTTCGGTGCCGGCCAGCGTGTAGCGGTAGATGTTGTCCACGAAGAACAGCACGTCGCGGCCTTCGTCGCGGAAGGACTCGGCGATCGTCAGGCCGGTCAGCGCCACGCGCAGGCGGTTGCCCGGGGGCTCGTTCATCTGGCCGTACACCATGGCCACTTTCGACTCGGGCAGGTTGTCCAGCTTCACGACGCCGGATTCGGCCATCTCGTGATAGA
>JBJMWE010000374.1:0-4115 GCA_045810285.1 Vitreoscilla sp.
CATGAACGGCCTCGCCACGAGGCAGTACGCGGCGGCCGAGCGCGTGGTGCAGGTCGCCGCCGGCGCGACGCAGGTCGCGGCGCTGCAGCGCGTGGTCGTCGTCGCCCACCGTGCCGCCTGACCCGCTCCCGCCGCTCCTCCAAGCCCCGCTCCGGCGGGGCTTTTTCGTTTCGGCGCACGCCCGAGTTCCGCGCGCGCCCGAGTTCCGCGTACGCCCGAGTTCCGCGTACGCCCGAGCCGGCGCACGGCCGAGTTCGGCGCGCGCCCGAGTGTCATCCTGCGCGCAGTCGCAGGATCCACGCGAGCCGACGACGCCGACGTCGCCCCCGTGGCCGGCAGCGCCAGCGTCAGCGCGTCGAACGGCCCGCCTTACGCCGCCGGCAGGCTGACGCGAAACGTCGAGCCCACGCCCAGCACGCTCTGGACGGTGATGCGTCCGCCCATCAACTGCGCCAGCGACTGCGACAGCGCCAGGCCCAGGCCGGCGCCTGAGATGCCCGAGGCCTCGCGCCCGAGGCGATTGAAGGGCTGGAACAGGCGGGCGCGGTCGGCGGGGCTGATGCCGTGGCCGGTGTCCTCGACCTCGATGTGCCACTCGTCATCGGCGGCGCGGGCGCGCAGCGTCACGCTGCCGCCGGGGCGGTTGTACTTCACCGCGTTGCTCAGCAGGTTGGCGAGCACCTGGCGCAGCCGCGTCGGGTCGGCCCGCACCACGGCGCCGGCGCGCAGCAGGGCCGCGCCGACGTCGGGGTTCTCGACCTCGACCGTGATGCGCGCGCCGTCGGCCTGCGGGCGGCACCATGCGGCGCAGGATTCGAACAGCGGGCCCAGTGGCACGTCCCGGATGTGGATCGGCAGGTGCGCCGCCTCGGCCAGCGAGAGGTCGAGCAGGTCGCCGATCATGGCGAGCAGGTGGTCGCCCGCCTCGTGGATCATGCGGACCTGCTGGCGCTGCCCCGGCATCGCGGCCAGCGCCGGATCGGTGGCCAGCAGTTGCGCGAAGCCCAGCACGGCGTTCAGCGGCGTGCGCAGCTCGTGGCTGATGCGCGAGAGGAACATCGTCTTGGCGCTGCTGGCCGCCTCGGCCGCGAGGCGATCGCGCTGCGCCTGCTCCAGCTCCCGCAGCAGCGTCGCGTCCGTCTGCGTGCCGAACATGCGCGTGGGGCGGCCGGCGCGATCCCATTCGACGACGCGCCCGCGCTCCTCGATCCAGCGCCAGTGACCATCGGCTGCCTTGGCGCGGTAGACCACGCGGTACAGCGATTCGTCGCCGCGCACGTGGGCGTCGAATGCGTGGTCGATGAGGGCGAGGTCGTCGGGGTGCACGATGCGGTCCCAGTCGGCCTGGGTGTGGCCCAGCGTGTTCATCGGGTAGCCGAGGATGCGCTCGCCCTCGTCGATGTCGCCCAGCACGTCGGTGGTGAGGTCCCACTCCCAGACGTAGGTGCCGGCCTCGTGCATGGCGGTGCGCTGCAGCGCCAGCGAGCCCGGCAGCGCGTGGCCCGCGTGTTCGACGAGCCCGGCCAGCAAGGCGGCGGCCGCGTCGCGCACGGGCACCAGGCGTTCGCCCCATTCGTCGACGGACAGGCCAGCGGGCGCGGCCATGCGCAGCTCGCCGATGACGGTGCCGGAATGGCTGCACGCCCACGTGTGCGGCGGCGCCTCGTTCGCGCAAGCCGGGCGCGCCGGAGCCGGCTGCGCGTGGATCGGCGGCATCGACAGATCACCGCCGGGCGGCTGCGGCCACAGCCAGCAGGCTTCGCCCGTCAAGGCCGCGAGGGCGCGCACCAGCGTGGCCAGTGCGTGCGCGTGATCGTTGCGGCGGGCGTGATCCAGCAGCGCGGCATAGGCGACCGCGCGCGTCTGGTCGAGCGTAGGGGCTGCGCCGGCGGGCGCAGCGTCAGCGGCGGGCGCCGGCGCAGGCATGCCGGCGCCTGGGCTCAATGGCCCGCCGCGATCTTGACGCCGGCGGCCAGCTGGTAGGTGGTGCCGCAGTACGGGCAGCGGCCGCGGCCGTCATGGCTCAGGTCGATGAAGACCTTGGGATGGCTGCTCCACAGCGGCATCTTCGGGTTCGGGCAGAAGACGACGCCGGGGCCCTGCAGGTCGCTGGCGGTGACTTCGACGACGGACGACGATTTTTCGGTCATGGATTTCTCGAACATTTCAAAGGGACGCCGCGAAGCGACGTCTCGTGCCGGCCGCAGGCCCAACCAGGGGACTGGCAGGGAGCCGGCTTCGCCGGGCCGTCGCCAGAGCCCCCGCGGGGGGCAGCGACCAGCGGGAGCGTGGGGGTCAACAATTCGTCAGCCATTCGGCGTACTTCGGGTTGCGGCCGTTGACGATGTCGAAGAATGCCGACTGGATCTTCTCGGTGATCGGGCCGCGGGCGCCCTTGCCGAGTTCGATGCGGTCGAGTTCGCGGATGGGCGTGACTTCGGCGGCGGTGCCGGTGAAGAAGGCCTCGTCGGCGATGTAGACCTCGTCGCGGGTGATGCGCTTTTCCACCACCTTGAGCCCCAGGTCCTGGCAGATCGCGAAGATGGTGTTGCGCGTGATGCCGTTGAGCGCGCCGGCCGACAGGTCGGGCGTGTAGACCACGCCGTTCTTGATGACGAAGATGTTCTCGCCCGCACCTTCGGACACGAAGCCCGACGCATCGAGCAGCAGCGCCTCGTCGTAGCCGTCGTCCACGGCCTCCATGTTGGCCAGGATGGAGTTCGAGTAGTTCGACACCGCCTTGGCCTGCGTCATCGTGATGTTGACGTGGTGGCGCGTGTAGCTCGACGTCTTGACGCGGATGCCGCGCTTGAGGCCTTCCTCGCCGAGGTAGGCGCCCCAGGCCCAGGCCGCGACCATCAGGTGGATCTGGTTGCCCTTGGGGCTGACGCCCAGCTTCTCGGAGCCGATCCAGGTCAGCGGGCGCAGGTAGCAGCTCTCGAGCTTGTTCTCGCGGACCACGGCGCGCTGCGCGTCCATCACCTCTTCCTGGGTGAACGGGATCTTCATGCGCAGGATCTTGGCCGAGTTGAACAGGCGCTCGGTGTGCTCGCGCAGGCGGAAGATGGCGGTGGCGCCGCTGGCCGTCTTGTAGGCGCGCACGCCCTCGAAGGCGCCGCAGCCGTAATGCAGCGTGTGCGTGAGGACGTGGATCTTGGCGTCGCGCCAGTCGACGAGCTTGCCGTCCATCCAGATCTTGCCGTCGCGGTCGTCCATGCCCATGGGAATGCCTCGAAAGAATGGGAAAACCCGAATTCTAGGGCTCTGGCGCCCGGTCGGCGAGCCGGCGGGCGCCGCCGCGCGCCATCCTGCAGAATTCCGGTCGATATGCCGTCCACGCCGCCGCCCGTCCCGTCGTCCATCAACGTCCAGCTCGATCACGCGAGCCATCGCGGGGCGGGCGTGCTGCCGCTGCGCTTCCTGGCGCACGACGTCGACCTCCCCGCCAACGTGGGCGCGTTGTTCCGCATCGCCGACGCACTCGGCGTGGAGCACCTGCACCTGACCGGCAGCTCGCCGCTGCCGCCCGACCCGAAGATCCGCCGTAGCGCGCGTTCGGCCGAGCGCCATGTGGCGTGGTCGCATGCCGCGGATCCGCTGGCGGTCGTCGCGCAGCTGAAGGCGCAGGGCTGGCGCATCGTGGCGCTCGAGCTGAGCACGCACAGCGTCGCGCTGCACGCGCTCGCAGTCGCCCCGGGCGAGCGCCTCTGCCTCGTGCTGGGCGCGGAGAACGCCGGGGTCAGCCCGGCCCTGCTGGAGGCGGCCGACGCCACCGTCCACATCCCGATGCGCGGGCACAACTCGTCGATGAACGTGGCCAACGCGTGCGCGATCGCCACGTACGAGATCGCCCGGCGGCTGGGCGGGCAGGGCGGGCAGGGCGGGTAGGGCGGGTAGGGCGGGTTAGCCGCAGGCGTAACCCGCCGTTCGCCCTTGCTCTTACCCACAAGTCTCGGCCGCAAGCTGCATTCCAAGAACGATATCGGTCAAGCGCGTCAATCCGCGCCACATGACGAGGTTGCCAGGCGGCGGGTCGTTCTTGGGGGCGAGATAGCCGCCGAGCTTGGCCAACTGGATGGCGTAGTGCGACAGCGTCCGCGGCACGAGCTCTGGAG
>JBJMWE010000375.1:0-12314 GCA_045810285.1 Vitreoscilla sp.
CGCCGGCCGCGGCCTCGCCGTCGCTGGCCGCCGCCACCGGCACCGGCAACACGGGCAACGCGAGCGCCATGACCGCCGGCGGCGTCGACGCCGGCCTGTCGTCGGGCGGCGTGGCCGCCGGCCTGGCCGCCCCGAGCGCCAGCGCGGCGCCGATCGACATCCCGTCGGTCGACGACGAGCCCGATCCCGGCCTGATCATGGTCAAGTCGGCCGACCCGGAATTCCCCATCGCCGTGATGCGCCGCCTGCGCAAGGGCGAGGTCGAGGTGAAGTTCGAGGTGGGCCCGGACGGCCTCGTCGAGGTCGTCACGGTGATGAAGACCACCAGCCCGCAGCTGAACTCGGCGGCCGTGTCCGCCGTCAAGCAGTGGCGCTTCAAGCCCACGCCGCGCGGCCACACCGCGATGGTGGCGCTCGCGTTCAACCTCGATTCCTGAGAACCTTCACCGCAAAGCGGCCCGCGGGCCGCTTTTCTCATGCGCGCGCCCGGTTCAGGCGAGCACGTCGAGCCGCTCGATCACGCGATCGGGTCGCGCGTCGGCCACCGGTTCGCCATGGTTGTAGCCGTAGCTCACCAGCACCACCGGGCAGCCGGCGGCGCGCGCGGCCTCGGCGTCGTTGCGCGAGTCGCCCACCATCAGCGTGCGTGACGGCCGGGTGCCCAGCGCCTCGCAGGTCCGGATCAGGGGCAGCGGATCGGGCTTGTGGCGCTCGAACGAATCGCCGCCGAAGACCTGCGCGAAGAACGGCCGCAGCCCCTTGGCCTCGAGCAGCGCCAGCGCGAACGCGCGCGGCTTGTTGGTGACGCAGGCCAGCTGCCAGCCGCGCGCGCGCATCGCCGCCAGGCCCTCGGCCACGCCCGGATAGACGTCGGCGTGCGTGCCGTTCACGGCGGCGTAGTGGCGCTGGTAGTGCGTCCACGCGGCGTCGAGCAGTTCCGGCGCGCCCCCCACGTGCGCCAGCGTCTCGCGCAGCAGGTTCATGCTGCCGCGGCCCACGGTGCGCGCGATGAAGGCGCGGTCGACAGGGGGCAGCCCGAGCTCGGCCAGCGTGCGCGCGAGCGCCTGCTCGAAGTCGCCGACGGTGTCGACCATCGTGCCGTCGAGGTCGACGATGGCGGCCTGCACGGTCGCGAGAAGCGCGTCGTCCGCGGCCGCGGCGGCGCGCGAGCGCGCCAGCGCCTCGATCGCGCCGATGCCGGCCTCCATCTTCTGCCGGGCGGACGAGTTCGCGGAATGCACCGTCATCCGCGGCGGCACGAAGCCGCGCAGCGCCACGGCCGCTTCCACCCACAGCACCACGTCGTAGCCCGTGCCGCGCGCGTCGTCGCCGAGATCGTGGTCCAGGCTCAGTTCCTCGACCTGCCCCGTCTCGAGCAGCGCGACGGCTTCGTCGGGCCAGTAGACACGCACCCAACCGTCCGGGGTCGTCCGTTCATCGTCCAGGTATACGCGCATCGACGAATTCTATGCAGCCCTCGAGCGACCAGGGCACGCCCGCGCCGCATCCTGCGAGGCCCCAGGCTAGAGTTCGATCCTCCCCGCATTCATTCACCGAAGGATCCGCATGCGCTCGTCGCCCTTTCACGCCGCCGCCCTGCTCGCCCTCGCCGCCGCGGCCGCCCACGCCGAGCCGATCGGCGACGTCAACACCGCGTTCCAGTGGATCGGCCCCGACCACAAGATCGTCGTCGAGGCCTACGACGACCCGAAGGTGGCGGGCGTCACCTGCTACGTGTCGCGGGCCAAGACCGGCGGCATCAAGGGGGCGCTGGGCGTCGCCGAGGACAAGGCGGAGGCCTCGATCGCCTGCCGGCAGGTGGGCCCGGTATCGGTCGCCAAGCCCCTGCCGCAGCAGGAGGAAGTGTTCAGCGAGCGCATCAGCCTCGTGTTCAAGCGGCTGCGCATCGTGCGCATGGTCGACCGCCAGCGCAACACCCTCGTCTACCTGACCTACTCCGACCGCCTGATCGACGGCTCGCCGAAGAACTCGGTGACCGCCGTGGCCATCGACCGCGCCACCCCGATCCCGCTCAGGTAGCGGGCTTGTCGCGCCGGCCGAGCGCCTCGCGCAGGCGCGCGACGAGATCGGCGACGCCGTCGCGGATGGCCTGCAGCTCGGCGCGCAGCTCGCCTTCGTCGACGTGCCGCGCGCGCTCGCCGCGCACCATCTTGTCGATGCGGTGCGCGGCGTTCTCCAGCTCGATGGCGCCGAGGGCCGCGGCGGCGCCGCCCATCGAGTGGATCTCGCGGCCCGCGGCCTCGCGCGTGCCGCCGGGCGCGCCCGCGAGGAACTTGTCGACCGCGGCCAGGCCGTCGCCGTACAGGTCGACGAAGTAGCCGAGCGCCTGCATGTACAGCCCGCGCTGGCCGGCGAACAGGCTCATGCCGCGCACGACGTCCAGCGCCTCGATGTGCTCCAGCACGTCGGTGGGCTGCGGCGCGGCCGGCGGCGGGGGCGGCGCCGGCGCGTCGACCGGCGCGCGGCGCGGCGCCTTGCGCGATTCGTCCAGCCAGCGCAGCATCTTGTCGTACAGCGCCGCGGGGTTCACCGGCTTGCCGATGTGATCGTTCATGCCCGCGGCCAGGCAGGCGTCGCGGTCGGCCCCGAACGCGCTGGCGGTCATCGCCACGATGGGCGTGCCGTGCAGCCGCGGCTCGGCGCGGATCCGCCGCGTGGCCTCCAGGCCGTCCATCTCGGGCATCTGCATGTCCATCAGGATGAGGTCGAACGCGCCGCGGCGCGCCATGTCCACGGCGGCGCGGCCGTTGTCGGCCACCTCCACCTGCAGGTCGACCAGGCGCAGCAGCTCGGTGGCGAGCTCCTGGTTGATGCGGTTGTCGTCGGCGATCAGCACGCGCGCGCCGGCGTGGCGCGCCTTGAGCACCTTCTCGACGTCGCGGCTGACGACGACCGCATCGAACGGCGCGGGCACCCCGGCCACCGGCGCAGCGGCCGACTGCAGCTTCGCCGTGAACCAGAACTCGCTGCCGCGCCCCGGTTCGCTCTCGACGCCCACCTGGCCGCCCATCAGCTGCGCCAGCTCGCGCGCGATCGACAGTCCCAGGCCGGTGCCGCCGAAGCGGCGAGTCGTCGACCCGTCGGCCTGCTCGAACGGCGTGAACAGCCGCGCCAGCGCGTCGGGCGAGATGCCCACCCCCGTATCGCGGACCGAGAAGCGGATCATCCATTCGCCGCCGGCCTCGCCGACGACGTCGCAGCGCAGGACGACGCTGCCGCGCGTGGTGAACTTCACCGCGTTGCTCAGCAGGTTGACGAGCACCTGCGACAAGCGCAGCGCGTCGCCGCGCAACGCCTGCGGCAGGTTGCCGCGATCCACCGTCAGCGCCAGGCCCTTGCGGCGCGCGCTGTCGCTGATCAGCGCCGTGGCGCGCGCGAGCAGCGCGTCCACCGAGAAGTCCACCGGCGCGAGCACCAGCTTGCCGGCGTCGATCTTGGACAGGTCGAGGATGTCGTTGATGATGTCGAGCAGGTGCATCGCCGCGTCGCCCACCTTGCCCAGGCGGTCGGACGTGGCCGGGTCGTGCGCGTCGCGCTGCATCAGGTGCGTGAGCCCGATGATCACGTTCATCGGCGTGCGGATCTCGTGGCTCATGTTGGCGAGGAAGGCCGACTTGGCCTGCGCCGCATCCTCGGCGACGTCGCGCGCGGCCACCAGCTCGAGGTTGAGCGTCTGCAGGTCGGCCTGCGCGCGCTTGGAGGCCGTGATGTCGCTGGCCAGCATGAAGAAGCCGCGCACCTCGCCGCGCTGGACGTCGGGGATGTACTGCACCTCCCAGATGCCGAAGCGCCCGTCGGCGCCGACCTCCTCGGACTCGAACTTCTGCGTCGCGCCGGCGAGGGCCCGCTTCGCATGGGCCAGTCGCTCGGGCCGCTGCTCGCGGTCGAAGATCTCGGCTTTCGTCTTTCCCAGCACCTGGTCCAGCGACTTCCCGATCCACTCGCAATAGACCTTGTTGGCGAAACGGCAGCGCTCCTCGGCGTCCCAGTACGCGACGCGCACCGGCAGGTTGTCGGCGATGCCGCGAGTGAACGACTCGGCCTGGATCAGCTTGGTGTTGAGCTCCTGCAGCCGGCGCTCGCTGCGCCGCATCTCGGTGACGTCGGTGGCGATGAAGAAGTAGCCGCGGATGTCGCCGTCGACGATGTCGGGCAGCCGGTAGATCCAGAAGTTGCCGATGCGGTCGTCTGCGCCGCGCATCTCGGCGGCCACGCCCTGCGCCTCGCCGCGCAGCACCTTGGCGACGACGTGCTCGTCGGGCTGCAGCATCATCGCGCCCACCGATTCGCGCCCGTCGCGGCCGATGATCTCCTCGCGCGTCCTGCCGAACCAGTTCAGCCACGCGCGGTTGGCGAACTGCACCTTGCTGTCGCGGTCGACGTAGGCCAGCAGCGTGGGCTGGTGGTCGGTCATCGTCTGCGCGAAGTTCTCGCTCTCGATGCGCGCGGCGACGGCGGCCTCCAGCTCGCGCGTGCGCTCGTGCACGAGTTCCTCGAGGCGGTCGCGATGGTGCTCGAGCTCGGCGGCCGCGCGCTTGCGCTCGCCGACGTCGCGCAGCACGCCCAGCACCGCGGGCTCGTTGCGGTAGGTGGTGCGGTTGGCCACCAGCTCGAATTCGGCGATGCGGCCGTCCTTGCGCAGGAAGCGCACCTCGTACGTGCGCACCGGCTCGGGCCCGGCGGCCACGCGGCCGCGGAAGCGCTCGTTCCAGACCGCGAGCACATCGGGCGCCACCACGCGCTCGAACGGCAAGCCGGTGAACTCCTCGCGCTCGTAGCCCAGGCGCTCGAGCAGCAGCCGGTTGGCGTAGACGAAGCGGAAGTCCTGCGCGACGAACACGCCGTCGGCCAGCGCGTCCATCAGCGTGCGGTTGGTGCTCTCGCTCACGCGCAGCGCCTCCTGCACGCGCCGCGCCTCGGTGACGTCGGTGAACGACACCAGCGCGCCGGTGACCGCGCCCCCGCCATCGCGCACCGGCTCGCAGTTGACGTCCAGCCAGCGGGTGCCGTCGTCGGGGATGCGCATGCCCAGCCGCACCTGGCGCACCGGCTTGCCCGTGGCCAGGACGCGCGCGATCGGGATCTCGTCGGGCGCGATCACTGCGCCATCGAGGTCGATCGGCTGCCAGTCCGCGACGCGGTTCTCGCGCATCCGCTCGAAGGAAGTGCCCAGCAGGCGCTCCGCGGCGGCATTGACGCCCTCCAGCCGCGCCTGGGCGTCGAACATCATGACGCCCTCGCTGAGCGACTCGATCATCGTCCGATAGCGCTCCTCGCTGCCGCGCAGCGCGGCCATGGCGGCGCGCTGGCGCGAGATGTCGTGCAGCACGCCCAGCATCGCCGGCCGGCCGTGCCAGTCGGTGCGCGTGGCCGAGACCGCCAGGTGGCGCACGCGGCCGTCGGGCAGCGTGATGCGGTACTCGCGGTAGTCCTCCTCGGCGCCGCCCTCGACCAGCGACCGGTACGACTCGGCCGGCTGCCCCCGCTCCTCGTCGGGCAGCAGCGTGCCCGGATCGATGCCGACCAGCGCCGCCGCGTCGCGACCGAGCATGCGCGCCGCGCGCGCGTTGACGAAGGCGAGGCGTTCGTCCTGCAGGACGACGATGCCCGCGGCAACGTTCTCGATCACCCGGCGGAACGCACCTTCGTCCGCCGCACGGCCTTCCTGTTCGTTCATCAGCTTGGGTACTCCCGCGCCGCCCGGTCCAGGCGTCGGCTCATGGGCCGCGCCTTGTCCAGGCAACACGGGCCAGTTCACTCCGATGACCGCGCCGTGTCAAGCGGGAACGCCCGCCGCACGGCGCCCGCGCGACCGGCCGTTGTGCAGCCACCGCACGGCAGCCGGAAGCGGCGCTTCATCGCCTGGCCGTAGTATCGGGCTAATACGACTGGATACCCGGTGCCGTATGTTCAGGCCTCGCGCCGCAGCAGGTAGACGGTGAAGCCGGTGCGCCCGCCGTCCTGCCACGAGCGCTCCAGGCGCCAGTGCGCGGCGTGGGCCATGCGCAGGAACTGCGAGGGCGTGTACTTGTAGCAGTTCTCGGTGTGGATCGTCTCGCCCTCGGCGAACGCGAACGTGCGCCCGTGCACGTGCACCTCGTGCGCACGCTGGCTCACCAGGTGCATCTCGATGCGCCCTTGCTGCGGATCGTGCCGCGCGAGGTGGCGGAAGTCGCGCCGGTCGAAGTCGCCGTCGAGCTCGCGGTTGATGCGGTCGAGCAGGTTGAGGTTGAACTCCGCGGTGACGCCCGCGGCGTCGTCGTAGGCGGGGATCAGCAGCGCCGGATCCTGCGTCGTGTCGACGCCGATCAGCAGCCGCGAGCGCGGGCCCAGCGTGCGCCCCAGCTGCGTCATCAGCGCGACGGCCGCGTCGGGCGTGAAGTTGCCGATCGTCGAGCCGGGGAAGAAGCCGAGGTTGCCTGCCGGATCTGCCGCGGCCGCCGGGGGCAGCGCGAACGGCGCGGTGAAGTCGGCCGCCACCGGCTGCATCTGCACGTGCGGGAAGTCGCGCGCCAGGCCCGTGACGGCGTCGTGCAGGAAGTCGGCGGAGATGTCGACCGGCACGTAGCGCTGCAGCCCCGGCATCGCGGCGAGCAGCAGGCGCGTCTTGCGGCTGGAGCCGCTGCCGATCTCGACCAGGCTGCGCACCGCGCCGCTCTCGCCCTCGAGCTCGCCGGCCAGGCCCGCGAGCAGGCGCGTCTCGGTGCGCGTGGGGTAGTACTCGGCGACCTCGGTGATCTCCTCGAACCACTCGGAGCCCAGGCGGTCGTACAGCCAGATGCTGGGGATGTGCTTGGGGTCGTCGTCGAGGCCGTCGAGCACGTCGGACTCGAACTGCGGGTCGACGCGGAACGCCGGCGTGAGCGGCGTGACGTTGTAGCGCGTGGACAGCTCGGCCGCCTGCTCGGCGCCGGCCCACTGGGTGTCTGACTTCATGCGTCCTCCGCGAGTCGCAGGCCGCTGAACTGCCAGCGCTGCCCGGGTTGAAAGAAATTGCGATAGCTGGCGCGCAGGTGGCTGCGCGGCGAGGCGCACGAGCCGCCGCGCAGCACGTACTGGCCGTTCATGAACTTGCCGTTGTATTCGCCGACCGCGCCGGGCGCGGGGCGGAAGCCCGGGTAGGCGACGTACGGGCTGGCCGTCCACTCCCACACGTCGCCGAACATCTGGCGCAGGCCCGGCGCCGCGGGCTGCGTGTCGGCGCGCGGCGCCCACGCGCCGCTGTCGACGAAGTTGCCTTCGACCGGCAGTTCGCGTGCCGCGCGCTCCCACTCGAATTCGGTGGGCAGCCGCTTGCCAGCCCATCGTGCGTAGGCGTCGGCCTCGAAGAAGCTCACGTGCGCCACCGGCGCGTCCAGCGCCAGCGGCTGCAGGCCCGCCAGCGTCATCTGCAGCCGCGTGCGGCCGTCGTCGGCGAGTTCCCAGTACAAGGGCGCCTGCCAGCGCTGCGCCTGCACCGTGTCCCAGCCGTCGGACAGCCACAGCTGCGGATCGGCATAGCCGCCGGCCTCGACGAACGCGAGCCACTCCCGGTTGGTGACCGGCCGCGTGGCCAGCCGGAACGGCCGCAGCGCGACGCCATGGCGCGGCGACTCGTTGTCGAACGCGAAGCCCGCGCCGGCGTGGCCGGTCTCGACGACCGCGCCGTCGAACGCGACCCAGCCCGGCGCCCCGGCGACGCCCGCCGTGGGCGCGGCCGCGGCACGCACCGCGGGCCGCAGCGGGTTCTGCGCGAACAGGTGCAGGAGGTCGGTGAGGATGAGCTCCTGGTGCTGCTGCTCGTGGTGCAGCCCCAGCTCGACCAGGTCGCCGACCGCGGCCGGCAACCGCGTGCCCAGGGCGTCGGCCATCGCCTGGTCGACGTGCTCGCGGTAGGCGCGCACCTGGGCCAGCGACGGCCGCGTCAGCAGCCCGCGGCGCGGCCGCTCGTGGCGCGCGCCGACGGCGTTGTAGTAGGAATTGAACAGGAAGCCGAAGCGCTCGTCGAAGCGGCGGTAGCCGGTGCCATGGGCCGCGAGCACGAACTGCTCGAAGAACCAGGTGGTGTGCGCGAGGTGCCACTTGCCGGGGCTGGCGAACTCGGCGGACTGCGGCGTCAGGTCGGCGTCGTCCAGGCCTTCGACCAGGCGCAGCGTGGCGGCACGGACCTGTCGATAGGCATCGATCGATGGCGTCATGGGCGGGCGCGACGGGAGCCGCGGATTGGCGTTGCGGAAACGACGTTGACGGACGTCGGCTCGGCCGTGTCGACCGAGGGGCCATGCTAGGGGCAAACGTCGCGCCGTGCAGGCCCGGGGCGGCGTGCGACCATGGTGTCAGCAGGGGGCATTGCGGCGCGGATGTCAGCAGGCGGGCCGGCCCGTCGGGGCTTGGTCGGACGAGGGTCGGCAAACCTTACAGCCGCGTGGACGCACGCGCCCGTGCGGCACGCGAGCGGGTGCCCACTCGCCCCTGCGCAGGGCCAGCGCCCCACTGACAACGACCGCGCGCCGATCCACAATGGCGGCCATGACTGCTGCCACGCCCAAGCTGCTGTCCGGAGGCAACCCGCAGATCCCCAAGGGCGACGGCGACGCGCCCGTGCAGGCCTGGATCGCCGCGCTGCCCGGCTGGAAGCGCGCCGTCGCCGAACAGGTGGACACGCTCGTGATGCGTTGCGTGCCCGATGCCCGCAAGGCGGTGAAGTGGAATTCGCCGTTCTACGGCATCGAGGGCCAGGGCTGGTTCCTCAGCCTGCACGGCTACGCGAAGTACGTCCGGCTCGCGTTCTTCCGCGGCGCCGGGCTGCAGCCGCCGCCGCCGGGTCCGTCCAAGGTGCCGGACATGCGCTACCTCGACCTCCGCGAGGATGACGCCTTCGACGCGGCGCAGCTCGCCGACTGGTTCGCCCAGGCGGCCCGCCTGCCCGGCTGGAAGGGTTGAGGCGGGCTTGTGAACCCGTGGCTGAATCCGGCGCGCTCGAGTCCGGAGGTGCGTCAGGCCGCCAGCGCGGCGCGCATGTCGGCGATCGCCCGGGCGTAGTCCTTCTGGCCGAAGATCGCGCTGCCGGCCACGAAGGTGTCGGCGCCGGCGTCGGCCGCGGCGCGGATGTTGTCGGCCTTGATGCCGCCGTCCACCTCGAGGCGGATGTCGCGGCCCGAGGCGTCGATGATCTTGCGCAGCTGCCCGATCTTGCGCAGCGCGCTGTCGATGAAGCTCTGGCCGCCGAAACCGGGGTTGACGCTCATCACCAGCACGAGGTCGACCTTGTCGATCACCCACTCCAGCACGTCGATGGGGGCGGCGGGATTGAACACGAGGCCGGCCTTGCAGCCCGCGCCCTTGATCAGCTGCAGCGTGCGGTCGACGTGCGTGCTGGCGTCGGGGTGGAAGCTGATGTAGTCGGCGCCGGCCTTGGCGAAGGCCTGGGCGAGCGCGTCGACCGGCTGCACCATCAGGTGCACGTCGATGGGCACGCGCGCCCCCTCCGCCGTCACGGCATGCTTGCGCAGCGCCTCGCAGATCATCGGGCCGAAGCTCAGGTTCGGCACGTAATGGTTGTCCATCACGTCGAAGTGGATCCAGTCGGCCCCCGCCGCGATCACGTCGGTGAACTCCTGGCCGAGCTTGCCGAAATCGGCGGACAGGATGGACGGGGCGATGCGGTGGATGGGCTTCATGGGGAGCAGGCGGGGTCGGCTGGCGGAAGGCGTGATTTTAGGGTTTGCCAGCGGGGCGCGCCGGCGCTGCGCGGCTTATGCATCAAAATGCGGCGATGCCACGTCCCGAACTCCGCGTCAGCGTCGTCACGCGTTTCCTGCAAGAACAGTCGTCCGCCGCGGACGACGTCTATGCCTTCGCGTACACGATCACCATCCGCAACACCGGCGAGGTGGCCGCGCAGGTGATCGGCCGCCACTGGGTCATCACCCATGGCAGCGGCGAAGTGGAGGAGGTGCGGGGCCTGGGCGTCATCGGCCAGCAGCCGCTGCTCAAGCCGGGCGAGGCGTTCGAGTACACGAGCTGGACGCGCATCACGACGCCGCGCGGCAGCATGCGCGGCGAGCTGCTGTGCATGACGGATGCCGCCGAGTCCTTCGAGGCGATCGTGGAACCTTTCCCGCTCGCGATCGCCCAAGCGCTTCACTGACGCCCGCCGGGCCCGTCCTCGGCATCGGCCTCGTCGTCGGCGCGCTCCGCACGGCCGCGGAACGTCCACCACACAACCGCCAGCATCACCCCGAGCGCCAACATCGCCTCGAACAACATCCAGCCCATGAGATCTCGTTTCGCAGTCGTTGCCCTGGGGGCGATTCTAGGGACGCTGGCCGGCTGCGCGGTGCACGCGCCCTACGGCGGCGCGCCGGCCGCGCCGCCCGTGCCCGGCGGCCCGCCGACGACGCCCGGCACGGCGCCCCTGCCGCCCGCGCGCGCCCTGCCGCCGCTGCCACCGCTGCCCGGCGAGCCCGAGCACCCGCACGCGCGCTGGGTGCCCGCCGCGTTCGCCGATCTGCCGGGCTGGCAAGGCGACCACACGCTGGAGCTCTGGCCCGCGCTGCGCCAGGGCTGCGCCCTTCCTGCGCCGCGCTGGGCGGCGGTGTGCGGCGAGGCGCTGCGCTACACGCCGCGCGACGACGCCGACGCGCGCCGCTGGCTGGAACAGCGCCTGGAAGTCTTTCGCCTCGAATCGGCCGAGGGCGAGACGACGGGCCTGGCCACCGGCTACTTCGAACCGCTGGTCGAGGCGCGCCGCAAGCCCGGCGGCGCCTTCCGCACGCCGCTGTGGGGCCCGCCCGCCGGCTACGTCGCGCACAGGCCGACGTGGACGCGCCAGGAGCTCGACACCCTGCCCGAGGCGCAGGCCTCCGTGCGCGGCCGCGAGATCGCCTGGGTGGCCGACCCGCTCGACGCGCTCGTGCTGCAGGTGCAGGGCTCGGGTCGCGTCCATGTCGTCGAGCCCGATGGCAAGGGCCGCGTCGTGCGCATGTCGTACGTGGGCAGCAACGAGCAGCCGTACAAGTCCATCGGCCGCTATCTGGTCGACAAGGGCGAGCTCAAGCTGACCGAGGCGTCCTGGCCGGGAATCAAGGACTGGGTGCGCCGCAACCCCGGCCGCCTGCAGGAACTGCTGTGGGCCAACCCGCGCGTGATCTGGCTCAGGGAGATTGCGCTGCCCGATGCGAACGTCGGCCCGAACGGCGGCCAGGGCGTGCCGCTGACACCGGGCCGCTCGATCGCGGTCGACCCCGCGTCCGTGCCTTTCGGCGCCGCCGTGTGGCTGGACACCACCGAGCCGCTGTCGGCCCGCGCGCTGCAGCGCGCCGTGATGGCGCAGGACACCGGCACCGCCATCGTGGGGCCCGTGCGCGCCGATTTCTTCTGGGGCTGGGGCGGCGACGCCGAGGCCCAGGCAGGCCGGATGAAGCAGCCGCTGCGCATGTGGGTGCTGTGGCCGCGGGCCTGAGCGACAGGGCCTGCTCGCACCAATGCAAAGGGCCGCACATCGCGGCCCTTCGTCTTTCTGCATGGCGAACGGGTCTCGGCTATCGAGCCCGGCCGGAAGCGATTTCCAGCCGGGCCGACGCTTTACCCCGCGAGCCGGCGAAACATGGTCGCCGGCTTCCCTCTCACAATCAGCCTTGCAGCATGGAAGCCATCATTGGCGAGGCCGGACGGCCGGTCAATGGGATTTGTCACGACACACCGCGTGTGTGCGGATCGCGCAGTGACATAGCTCACGCCGCGGGCCGAATTGCACCGGATACGTCATCGCCACGTGACGCGGATCTGCAGTTCGTCGCCCCCGTCGCCCACGGTCGCGACGGTGAGCCACTCATCGAAGCTGGCCTGCACGGTCGAGTGGAAATCGACGTCCTGGCTCGCGCGGGCGTCGGCGGTCGCGCCGCGCGACACCGTCGACGGCCGCGTGCGCGTCAGCGTGAGGTCGACCTCGAGCGTGTCGCCGCGGCTCCAGCGCGGCGTCACGCGCAGCCCGTCGACGCGGTGCACGACGACCTCGTGGCTCTGGACCCCCGACTCGTGCGAACGCGACTGCGCGCGCGAGCCGCCGATGGCGGTGGCGCTGGAGGCCGCGCCGGTGACGACCTGCGCCGACGGGTCGGTGCTGGCGCTCGCACCAGAGCTCGCGGCCCAGGCCATGTCGTACACGGTGTGCGTCTCGGAACGGTCGAACAGGATCGAGCCTTCCTTGCCGTTGGCCACGCGCAGTGCCTGCGGCGGCGCCGGGCGCGCGGTGCCCACGACGACCGCGCCGGCGCCGAAGCCGCTCGTGCCGGTGCTCGCGCTGCCCGACG
>JBJMWE010000376.1:0-3153 GCA_045810285.1 Vitreoscilla sp.
ATTGGTCGACATCGACGCCGTCCTGTTCGAACGCGTGTTGTGCAACCTCCTGGAGAACGCCGGCAAGTACACGCCGGCGGGCAGCCCGATTGACATCCGCGCACGGCCGTCGGGCGACCAGGTCGTCATCACGGTGGACGACGCGGGGCCGGGACTGCCCAGAGGCAAGGAGTCGGCGATCTTCGACATGTTCGAGCGCGGAAGAAAGGAGAGTGCGACGCCGGGCGTCGGCCTTGGCCTGGCCATCTGTCGCGCCATCGTCGAGGCCCACGGCGGCAGGATCCGGGGCGAGACCAGGCCCCAAGGAGGCGCACGCTTCACCATCGAGCTGCCGCGCGGCACGCCGCCCAGCCTCGAAGGGCTGGAACAGCTGGAAGACGAGGCGAATGACGCGCGCGAGTGATCGGCAGCCTGCGCAGTCCGGACCATGGCAGCGGTCACGCCGACACCGCGCCGGCAGGCACGGACGCGTTGGCGTCAGCGGCGACCGGAACGCGCGGCTGCGATCGACGACGTCGGCTTGACGGCCAATCCCGCGAGGACGATCTCCGCGTGCTGCCTGGCCAGCGCCTGCAGGTCGGGCAGGTCGGCGCCGGCACCGCGGAAGACTTCCCGGAAGAGGATGCCGGCCATCATCGGGCCGATGATCGAGAACGCGAAGAGCCGCGGGTCGCCTGCGCGCACCTCGCCGTGCGCCTGCGCGCGCGCGAGGGTCGTCGTGAGGATGTCCAGCATCCGCGACACCACTTCGTCGTGCCAGACCTTGGCCAGGTCGGGAAACGCGCGCGACTCCGCGATCAGCAGGCGCACGATGGCGGCGACGCGGCTCTCGCCGATGGCGGCGGCCTGCTGCAGCAGCAGCGGCACGAAGTCGGCCAGCGGAATCGCGCGCTCGGCGCCGGCGGCCTGCAGTCGCTCGAAGTTCGCCTGCACGATGGCCTGCGCCACCGCGCGAAAGAGGTCCTCCTTCGTCGGGTAGTAGACGAAGACGGTCGCCTTCGACACGCCCGCGAGTTGCGCCACGTCGGTGATCTTGGCCGCGCCGAAGCCCTTCTCGGCGAACACGGCGAGCGCCGCCGCGACGATCTCCGCCGGGCGGTCTTCCTTGCGCCGCTCCCGCCGCGACGAGGGCCTGGCTCTGCTGTTGTTGGTCATCGGATGGGCACGTGCCGCAGGGCGCGGCGATGGCGGCGACTTTGCCATGGCGGCGAAAATGTTATTGACCCGTGGGTCAATAGCGTACAACATCGGGCGATCATGAAAGCGATCGCCCTCCTGCTCGTCGCGGCAACGGCCGGCCTCTGGGGCTGTGTCGCGCAGCCGCCCGCGAGGCCGGCCACGGTGTCGCTGCCGGCCGCGTTCAGCGGGAATCGCGAGCCCGGCGTGCCGCACGATCTTGCCGCGTGGTGGACGTCGTTCGACGATCCCGTCCTCAGCGCGCTCGTGACGCGCGCGCTGGCCGCGAACCTCGACGTCGCGCAGGCGGTCGCGCGCGTGCGCGAGGCGCGCCTGCAGGAACGCATCGTGCGCGGCGGGCAGGGGCTGCAGGCGAATGCGTCGGGCAGCGGCTCGGCGAACCGGCTGAGCAGGAACGCCTTGCCGTCCGCGCTGGCCAACATGGGTTCGGGCGGTTCGGACGGCGGCGGCTCGAGCGGCGGGCTGGGCCTGGCAGGCGAGACCTTCAGGACGTGGCAGGCCGGTTTCGACGCCTCCTGGGAGCTCGACCTGTTCGGCGGCGATGCGCGCGCCAACGATGCGGCGCAGGCCCGCACGCAGGCCGCCCTGTGGTCGCGCCGTGATGCGGAAGTGGTGCTGGTGGCCGAAGTCGCCGACACCTACCTGCGCCACCGGAGCCTGCAGCGCCGGCTGTCGCTGTCCGACGAGGCGCTCGCCAGCCAGGGTGAGTCGCTCGCCTTCGCCCAGGTGCGCGCGCGGCACGGCCTGGCCGGTGACGCCGAGGTCGCGCGCGCGCAGCAGTCCGTCCTGCAGGCGGCCGCGCGGCGCGAGGAGCTCGTGGCGCAGGCCGGTGCGAGCCTGCACGGCCTCGCATTGCTGCTCGGGCTGCCGCCCACCGCGTTGCAGGACGAGCTGGCCGCGCCGCCCGCACGCCCGCTGCCGCAACCCGACGTGCCGCCCGGCCTGCCGTCCGACCTGCTCGAACGGCGTCCCGACATCCGCGCCGCGGAGCGCCAGGCCGCCGCCGCGCTGGCGGACATCGGCGTCGCCCGGGCCGACCTCTATCCGAGGATCTCGCTCACGGGCGCGCTGCAGCTCGCATCGCGCTCGCTGTCCACGCTGGTGGATGCCGACAGCGTCCAGGCCAACGTCGGCGCCAGGCTCGCGTTTCCCCTGCTGGGACGCGACCGCCTGCATGCCACCGTGGATCTGCGGGAGGTCCAGGCGGACGCGGCCGCGCTGGCCTGGCGCCAGGCCGTGCTCCGGGCGCTGCGCGACGTGGAAGACGCACTCACGCGCCTGGACGCCGACCGCCGTCGCGCGGACGCGCTCGCAAAGGCGGCCGACGCCGCCCGCGACGCCGCCGACACCGCGGCCGTGGCCCAGCGGCATGGGCTCGACTCCGCCGCCGGATGGCTCGCCGCGCGCCAGGCCCTGCTGGCGGCGCAGGACACCGCGCTGCAGGGCGAAGCGGCCGCCGCGCAGGACGTCGTGGGGCTCTACAAGGCGCTGGGCGGTGGCTGGGACGAGCGACGCCACCCCGAAGACGAGGATCCACCAAGTGGCCGATGAAGACACGAAGCAGCCGCCGAAACGCCGGCACGCCTGGGTAGCCGTGGCCGCGGTCGGCGTGGCCGTCATCGGCGGCTGGGCGCTGCTGCACGCCCGCGACGAGCGGCTGCCGGAGCGCTTCACCGGCTACGTGGTCAGCGACGACGTCACCATGTCCTCGCCGGTGAGCGGCACCTTGACGCGTGTCGCCGTGCGCCGCGGCGATCGGGTGAAGGCCGGGCAGGCGCTGTTCGACGTCGATGCCACGATCCGCTCGGCGCAGGCCGACCAGGCCAGCGCGCAGATCGAGGCCGGCGAGGCGCAGGTGGCGCAGCAGCAGGCCGCGCTGCAGCGTGCGCAGTCCGACCTGCGCGCGGCGCAGGCCGATGCCGACCGCGCCGGCGCGGAGCGGCGCCGGCTGGCGGC
>JBJMWE010000377.1:0-37365 GCA_045810285.1 Vitreoscilla sp.
ACCACCTGATCGACATCCACGGCCAGCACGACTGGCAGAGCCTGACGCGCCCCGCCGCGGTGCGCGCGCTGCTCGACGAGCAGGCCGGCATCGACGCCGCGCCCGTCGCCGCCGCGCACGCCGCCTGGGCGCAGGCCACCGCGGCGCTCGCGGGCGCGCGTGCGCGCCAGGGCGAACTCGACAACGAGCGCGAGCGCCTGGCCTGGCAGCTGCAGGAAGTGGAGCGGCTGTCGCCGTCCGACGACGAGTGGCATGCCATCACCGCCGAGCACGGCCGGCTATCGCATGCACAGGCGCTGATGGCCGGCTCGCAGCAGGCGCTGGACGACGTGTCCGAGGGCGAGCTCAATGCGCTCAGGCTGGTGTCGCGCGCGGCGAGCGCGCTGCGCGAGGTCGCTGACTACGACGCCGCGCTGGCGCCGGTCATCGAGGCGCTGGACGGTGCCGAACTGCAGCTGCAGGACGCCGCGCACAGCCTCGCGAGCTACCTCAACCGCGCCGACCTCGATCCGCGGCGCCTGGCCGAGCTCGACGACCGCATGTCGTCCTGGATGAGCCTGGCGCGCCGCTTCCGCCGCGCGCCGGAAGACCTGCCCACGCTGTGGGGCGAGTGGAAGACGGCGCTGGCCGCGCTCGACGCCGCGGCCGACCTGGCCGGGCTGCAGAAGAAGGTCGACGACGCGCTGGCGCGCTGGCGCACGGAGGCGAAACGGGTCAGCGTGCGCCGCGCCGCCGCCGCGCCGCAGATGGCCGCGCGCATCACCGAGGCGATGCAGCAGCTGGGCATGGCGGGCGGGCGCTTCGACGTCGCGCTCGTGGCCCAGGAAGCGCCGCAGTCGTATGGCGCCGAGACGGTGGAGTTCCTCGTCGCCGGCCACGCGGGCAGCACGCCGCGGCCGCTCGCGAAAGTGGCGTCGGGCGGCGAACTGTCGCGCCTGGCGCTGGCCATCGCGGTGACGGCGGCGCAGTCGTCGGCCGAGGGCGACGCCGCCGCGGCGTCGCGCGCCGCGTCGTCCGCACTCGGCACGCTGATCTTCGACGAGATCGATTCGGGCGTCGGCGGCACCGTGGCCGACTCGGTCGGCCGGTTGATGAAGCGGCTGGGCCGGCATGTGCAGGTCATGGCCGTCACGCACCTGCCGCAGGTCGCGGCCTGCGGCGATCATCACTTCGTCGTCGCCAAGCGCAGCGTCGGCGGCCACACGTCCAGCCAGGTGACGCCCCTGTCCGGCGAGGCGCGCGTCGCCGAGGTGGCGCGCATGCTGGGCGGCGAACGCAGCTCCGGCACCAGCCTGGCGCACGCGCAGGAACTCATCGCCCAGGCCGTGGCCGTCGACGGCGCGGGCAAGGCCGCCGCGCCGGCGCCACGCGGCCGCTCGGGGACGCGCTGATGGCCGCGTCCCGCTTCATCGTCAGCAAGACCAGCAAGGAATGGCCATGAGCTCCGGCCCCGACCAACACGTCCCCGGCACCCAGGTCGAGGAATCCGCCGCCAGCCCCGAGGGCACGCGCGAGATCATCCTGATCACCGGCATCTCCGGGTCAGGCAAGTCCGTCGCGCTGCACGCGCTGGAGGACGCCGGCTTCTTCTGCGTCGACAACCTGCCGCCCGAGCTACTGCCGGAATTCCTGCGGCTCGAGAGCGAGCGCGCCGTGCGCCGCGTGGCGGTGGCCGTCGACGTGCGCACCGCCGGCTCGCTTCCGCGACTGGTGCCGCTGCTCGAGAAGCTGATGAACGAAGGCGTGAAGGTGCGCTCCGTGTTCCTCGATTCCAGCACCGACACCCTGGTGCGGCGATTCTCGGAAACGCGCCGCCCGCACCCGCTGTCCAAGGGCCAGTTCGGCACCGACACCCACCGCGCGCTGATCGAGGCCATCGAGCTCGAGCGCGAGCTGCTCGCCACGATCCGCGTGCGCTCCACCATCCTCGACACCAGCCAGTTGCGCCCGATCCAGCTGCGCCAGTGGATCCGCGACCTGGTCGGCGCGAAGTCGCACAACCTGTCGCTGGTGTTCGAATCGTTCGCGTTCAAGCGCGGCGTGCCGCTGGACGCCGACATGGTCTACGACGTGCGCGTGCTGCCCAACCCGTACTACCTGCGTGAGCTGCGCCCGCTCAACGGCCGCGACGTCGAGGTGGCCACCTACCTGCGCGAGCAGCCCGAGGTGATGGAGATGCTCACGCAGATCGAGGCCTTCCTGCGCCGCTGGCTGCCCAACTTCGCCGACGACCAGCGCAGCTACCTCACGGTGGCCATCGGCTGCACCGGCGGCCAGCACCGCTCGGTGTTCATGGCGGAGACGCTGGCCGCGCGTTTCTCCGACAGCGTCACCACGCTGCTGCGGCACCGCGAGCTCGACGCGGCCGAGTGAACGCGGGCGGCCCGCCAATGGCAGCGATGGGGGTCGAGCTCGCCGACCGCGACGCATCCTTCCGATCGAGGACGCCGCCGGCATGCAGCGCTGCCATACTCGCCCGATCGATCCACCGGGTCCGCGTCGCACCCGCCCGCGCTCCCACGGAAGGCAAGGACGGGTCGCGTGACGGGCCCCAGCCAAAGGGACAAGACGTGCACAACGACATCCAGGCCCGACGCAAGATCCGACTCATCGCGCCACGCGCCCGCGCCGTGCAACTCGTGGCCGCGGCGATCGCCATCGGCGCGTCGACCCTCGCACGGGCCGGCGCGTCGACGCCCTTCGCACCGCCGCCGGACGGCGAGCGGGTGCTGTACCGGCACGCCACGCTCGTCGACGTCACGGACGCGTCCGCACGCGCCGACATGGACGTGCTCGTCGCGGGCCCGCGCATCGTCTCGGTGTTTCCCGACGCGGCGCAGCTCCCGGCGATCGCCGCCACGGCGCGCGTGGTCGACCTGCATGGCCGCTACCTGATGCCGGGCCTCGTCGATTCGCACGTGCACCTGGCCACGCCGCCGAACCGCCGCCAGGCCGAAGCCGAGCTGCGGCGCAACCTGTACGGCGGCGTCACCGCCGTGCGCGACATGGCCGACGACCTGCGCCCGGTCAGCGACCTCGCGCGCGCCAGCCTGGTCGGCGAAATCGCGGCGCCCGACATCTTCTACGCCGCGCTCATGGCGGGCCCCGACTTCTTCACCGACCCGCGCACCGCCCAGACGTCTGCCGGCGGCCCACCGGGCAGCATGCCGTGGATGCAGGCCGTCGACGACCGCGCCGACCTGCGGCTGGCCGTGGCGCGCGCGAGCGGCACGGCGCCCACCGCCATCAAGCTCTACGCCGACATGACGGGCGAGCTGGCCGCGCGGATCACCGCCGAGGCGCACCGCCAGCACCTGCGGGTGTGGGCGCATGCGACGCTGTATCCGGCCAGGCCATCGGAAGTCGTCGCGGCGGGCGTCGATACGATCTCGCATGCGTGCCTGCTGATCCGCGAGGCCCTCGCGCAGGTTCCTCGCGTCAACGAGCCGCGGCCCGCGACGGACCTCGGGCGCTTCACGCAGGGCGACGCGCCGGAGCTCGCCCGACTGTTCGACGCCATGGTGGCGCGCGGCGTGATCCTCGATGCGACCATCGCGGCCTACGCGTCGCCGCCCGGCGCAGCCGCGCCGCCCGGTGCGTGCGACGACGCCGTGGGCGGCGCCATCACGCGCCAGGCGCGTCGCGCCGGCGTCGCCATCGCCGCCGGCACCGACTTCGTCGAGCCGGCCAGCGAGCGCTGGCCCGAGCTGTTCCACGAGCTTCACCAACTGGTCGATCGCGCCGGCCTGTCGCCGGCCGAGGCGATCCGCGCCGCGACGCTGGTCGGGGCGCGGGCCACGGGCCAGGAGCGCGACATGGGCAGCATCGAGTCCGGCAAGCTGGCCGACATGGTCGTGCTGGAGAAGGATCCGCGGGCGTCGATCGACCACCTCGAGAGCCTCGTGATGACGATCAAGCGCGGCCACGCGTTCCCGCGCGCCGATTTCGTGCCGCTGGTGGATGCGGACGTGGTCGACTTCCAGTAGCGCGGGCGCGTCGCCACGCGCCTGTGCGTGAGCCCGCACCCGCAGGCGTCACGCGCAAGCGCGCGCTCAGTCCGGCAGCGCCGCCTCCAGCAGCTTGCGGATCGGCGACGGGATGCCCACGTCCGCGAGCGCGGCGCGGGTGAACCAGCGGCCCTCGGCGATGGCGGTCGCGACGCTGCGCTCGGCGTCGTCATCGTCGTCCTCGACGTCACCGTGCACATCCGCCTCGCCCGGCTCGGACGCCTGCAAGGCGGCGGCGCCGTTGACGGGCCGCAGGGCATCGACCTCCTGCTGCCGTGCCGCCGACATCGCGCCGTGCCACGTCAGGCGCAGCGGCTGCAGCATCCAGTCGAAATGCGTGAGCACGTGCTTGAACGGCGGCAGCCATTCGAGCGTGCCCGGCCAGGCCTGCACCGTGCGTTCGAGCGTGATGGCCGTGTCGAATTCCGGCAGCGACCACAACTGCGCCCAGACGCCCACGTCCGCGCGCCGCACCAGCCACACGCGGTCGCGATCCTGCAGCCACAGCAGCACGCCCGCGCGCTTGCCGCGCTTGAGCTTGCGCGTCTTGACCGGGAACCGCTCGGGCGCGCCGGACGCGCGGCCCTGGCACATCGCGTGCGCCGGGCAGGCGTCGCATGCGGGCCGTCGGAGGGTGCAGACGGTGGCGCCGAGATCCATCAGGCCCTGCGTGTAGGTGGCCATCGCGGCGTGCATCGGCTCGCCGGCGGGGGCATCGGGCAGCAGGTCGGTGGCGATGGCCCACAGCGCCTTCTCGGAGGCGGCCTGCGCGATGTCGCGGTCGTACGCGAGCACGCGCGTCAGCACGCGCTTGACGTTGCCGTCGAGGATGGCCACGCGCTCGCCGAAGCAGAACGCGGCGATGGCCGCGGCGGTCGACCGGCCGATGCCGGGCAGCTCCGCCAGCTGCACGGCGCTGCGCGGGAAGGCACCGCCGTGCTGGCCCACGACGGCCTGCGCGCAGCGGTGCAGGTTGCGGGCGCGGGCGTAGTAGCCGAGGCCGCTCCACAGCGCGAGCACGTCCTCGATCGGCGCGGCGGCCAGCTCGGCGACGCCGGGAAACCGCTGCAGGAAGCGCGCGTAGTAGCCCAGCACCGTCGTCACCTGCGTCTGCTGCAGCATGATCTCCGACAGCCACACGAGGTACGGGTCGCGCGTCTGTTGCCACGGCAGGCCGGAGCGCCCGTGCGCGCGCTGCCACGCGATCACGCGCTCGGCGAACGGCAGCGCGTTCCACTCGGGCGAGGCCTCGCGGGCGATGAACGGAGGCCGGTCGGTGCCGGCGGAAAGGAGATCCATGCCGAATCATGCCCTGCCGAAGCAGGGCCGGTCGGAACGCTCGATCAGACCGTGGCCGTGGCCGACGCGTCGAACGGGATCTCGAAGTGCTCGGACTCGACGCCCGTGGGGCCGCGGCGCGCGATCACGCACAGCGTCTCGCAGCGCAGTCCCACGTCGGTGATCAGCGCCTCGATGCGCGCGGATTGCGCCTCGACGTCGGTGACGCGTTCTTCGAGGTCGCCCGCGGCCTGCTGGATGCGTTCCAGCGATTCGCGGCGCTTGCGGAAGCTGCGGCGGCGGTCGCGCAGCTGCGCCTCCATCTGTGAGCTGGCCGACTGGTTCCACAGCTCGATGTCGCGCGCGGCCGTCTCGAAGACCACGCGCAGCTTGGAGACGAGCATGCGCACGAAGCGCTCCTTGAACGCCGACGATGCCATGCGCAGCGTCTCGCTCAGGCCGAAGTAGCGGTTGTAGCCGCGCTCGATGGCCGCGAGGTCCTCGCGATGCTGCGCGAGCTCCGGCGGCAGCGCGATGGCCAGCGAGAAGCCGAACTCCGCGTTGAGCTGGCGGAACGTGCCCTGCAGCATCTCGCGCGCCTCGGCGGTGGTGACTTCCGAATCCGACAGCGCGTGGCGCAGCTTGTCGCACATGCCCAGGAAGGCCTGGCGCGCGCCCAGGTGCAGCCAGCCGGAGTTCAATGCCGACTGCAGCTCCTTGACCTCGGCGCGGATGCGCTCGCTGGAAAGCTGGTTCTGCGTGTCGCGCAGCAGGCGCGACTGCACCGCGCGCAGCGCCGTCAGGCGTGCGACGCAGCGTTCGAATTCGGCGGCGTCTTCCTGCACGCGATCGAGCAGGTGGCGCACCCTCGCGCCGCTCTTGCCGCGCAGGCCGCGCAGCTCGAGCAGTTGTTCGGAATTCTGGCGACGCTGGTCGCGCAGCCGCGCGTTGACCTGGGCACGCAGCGCCTCGACGCCCTGCACCAGCGCATGCGTGAGCACCGTCTGGCGCGCCGGCAGCAGCTCATTGGTGAGCGCCTCTTCCAGCGCCGGCAGGCGGCTCTTGGCGAGCTCGGCCGGGTTGCCGTTCAGGCGCGCGTGCAGCGCGGCGCGGGCCGACACCGGGAAGACGCGGTCGCGCGGCATCTGAAGCGTCTGCGCCGTGACCTCGCACTGCTTCTGCACCAGCGCCTCGTTCTGCTCCGGCGTCAGCAGCGGGTCGGCCAGCATGTCGACCTTGTTCAGCACGACGAAGCAGGCCATCGACTGGCCGCCCAGGTGCTCGTTCCAGACCGACAGGTCGGACTTGGTGACGCCCGCGTCGGCGCCCAGCAGGAACAGCGCGGCGTGCGCGCCGGGCAGCAGGCCCAGCGTCAGCTCCGGCTCCGTGCCGATCGCGTTCAGGCCCGGCGTGTCGAGCACGACCAGGCCGCGCGCCAGCAGCGGATGCGGATAGTTGATCATCGCGTGGCGCCAGGCCGGCACTTCGAGCAGGCCCTCCTCGTCCAGCGGGGGGTTGTCTTCCGGATCGCTGTCCGACCACAGGCCCAGCTCGCGCGCCACGTCGGGCGTGACGCGGCGGGTGTGCGTGACTTCGGACAGGGCGGCCGCCAGCGCGTCGGGGTTCGATGGATCCAGCGGCACGCGCTTCCAGCCCTCGCGCGTGGCGCGCAGCTCGGTCAGCGACTGGGCTTCCCTGCGCGTGTCGATCGGCAGCAGGTCGAGCATCGGCGCGTCCTTGTCGTCCCACGCGAGCTCCACCGGGCACATGGTGGTGCGGCCGGGCGAGGCGGGCAGGATGCGGCGGCCGGTGTCGGCGAAGAAGATGGCGTTGATCAGCTCGGACTTGCCGCGCGAGAACTCGGCGACGAAGGCGACGACCAGCTTGTCGGCGAGCAGGCGCTGGCGCAAAGACTCGGAGATGTCGGCCGACGGTCCCGACAGCAGGTCGTTGCTGGTGAAGAACTTGGTCAGACTGGCCAGCTCGCGCGCGAGCGATTGGCGCCAGGTCGCCAGGGCGTCGAGGGCGGGTACCAGCGAGTGATCTTTCGTCATTCCCAAAGCTCTTTGTGTCGCTAGATGGTCGGCGCCGGCGGTGAATCCGGTTCGGAATATGGACCAGTTGACAGGGCATCGTAGCGCGATCGCCCCGAAGTCGATCGACGGATTACCCGGCGGAATGCCAAGTATGTCGCATCGCCCCAGGCTGTCGAGCCGCTCGACGGCAAGTTTCCTGCTCGACTGGAAACCTCCGGATACATTCCCGGCAATTACTCACCGATGAGTAGTATCTGGCTCCCGTTCGCGCAATATCAGGCGCGCTTCTGGCAAACCCCGCAGAAAAAGGTCGAGCGCTGGCCCTGGACGATACGGCGCACCGCCGTGCCGCAGGTATTGCAGGGCCGGCCTTCGCGGCCATACACCTGGGCGCTTTCCTGGTAGTGGCCGGCCGCGCCATTGGCACTGAAATCGCGCAGCGTCGTTCCGCCGGCCTCGATGGCTTGGCGCAGCACCTGGCGCACCGCCGCCAGCAGGCGCGCCGCGCGCGGCCGGCTGATGCGGTTGGACGGCGTGCGTGGATCGATGCGGGCCAGGTGCAGCGCCTCGCACGCGTAGATGTTGCCGGCGCCCACCACGAGGTCGCCCGACAGCAGCACCGCCTTCACCGGCGTGCGCCGCGCCTTCAGCCCCGCGTGGAAGCCCGCCTCGTCCAGGGCCGGGTCGAACGGCTCGGGGCCCAGCGTGGCGAGCAGCTTGCGGGCGGGCTCGGCGTCGAGCGCGGGCGACCAGACGACGGCGCCGAAACGGCGCGGGTCGGTCAGCCACAGGCAGCCGCGGTCGGTGACCAGGCGGAAATGGTCGTAGGGGCCGCGCTCGGCGGGCGCGTCGCCGAAGGCCAGCGCCCCCGACATCCCCAGGTGGATCAGCAGGCCGCCGGCCGGCTGCGGCGCCGGCGTCGACGCGTCGGCTGCGCGCGGCAGGCCCGGCAGATGCCGCGCCGGCTCGTCGACCGGGTGCGAAAGCGGCAGCCACAGGTACTTGCCGCGGCGCGACATCTCGCCGCACGCCGCGCCCACCAGCGCGCGCGGGTCGTGCCCCAGCGGCCAGCGCAGCGGGAGGCCCATCTGCACGTCCCGCACGCGCGCGCCCAGCAATCCGCCGGCGACGCTGCGGCGCGTGACTTCGACCTCTGGCAACTCGGGCATGGTGATTTTGCGGGGCCTAGAATGGACTGATATGGAGCGGCAATGCGTCGAACACAAGGCTTGAAGCACTCTTCCCGCACGAGCGGCGCACGCGCCACGGGCTTGCTGGCGGGCGTCGGCGTCGGCCTGGCCTTGCTGCTGCCCGCGGGCGCCTGGGCGCAGAAGTCGGCCGCCGTGCCGCCGGCGCCCCCGGCCTCGGTGCCCACCATCCCGTTGCCGGTGACGAAGGTCGAGAACTCCTACCTCACCGGCAAGCTGCTCAAGCAGCTGCTCGAGGCCGAGCTCACGATGCGCGAGG
Source organism: Vitreoscilla sp. (assembly GCA_045810285.1). Lineage (GTDB taxonomy): Bacteria > Pseudomonadota > Gammaproteobacteria > Burkholderiales > Burkholderiaceae_C > Scleromatobacter. The sequence continues at coordinate 8,789 of JBJMWE010000377.1, forward strand.
GCCAGCCGGCCAACGCCATCGAACTGATGCTTCAGGCGGCGCGCGACAACAAGGATGATGCACTGTACCGCCGCGCGTTGCAGATGGCCGTCGAGGCCGGCGCCGGCGACAAGGCGCTCGCGATCACCAAGAGCTGGCGCGAGGCCATGCCGCGCTCGACCGAGGCCCTGCGCACCCAGATCCAGCTGCTGATCGCGTTCGACCGCGTGCCCGACACCGCCGAGCCGCTGAAGCAGTTGCTGCAGATCAGCACGCCGCCCGAACGCGTGGCGCTGATCGGCAGCCTGCCGCGCGCCCAGCAGCGTGCCAAGGACAAGACCGCCGCCGCCGAGCTGTTCCGCCAGCTGCTGCAGCCGTGGATCGACGCGCCCGACACGCGCGTGGCCGCGCATGTCGCGCTCGGCCGCATCCGCCTGAGCCAGGGCCAGCCCATGTTCGCGCTGGACCTGGCCGACCAGGCGCTGGCGGCCGACCCGAAATCGCTGCCGCCGGTACTGCTGGCGCTCGACGTGATGAACGCCGCCACCGACGCCACGCCGACGCGCGCGGGTGCTGCCGCCAGTGCCGCCAGCGAGGCCGTGCCGGTCAAGGGCACGGCGCCGTCCACCGAGCTCATCGCCAAGGCCGAGGTCATCGTCCGCCGCTACCTGGCGCAGCCCGGCGCCGAGCCGGTGGTGCGCCAGGCCTACGCCAGCGTGCTGGCCACGCAGCAGCGCCTGACCGACGCCGCCGAGCAGCTGCGCCAGGCCGTCAAGGACAACCCGACGCAGGCCGCACTCTGGCTCGCACTCGGCGAGATCGACCTCGAGCTGCACGATCCGGTGCGCGCGGACGCCGACCTGCAGCAAGCGCTCGCGCTCGTCAGCGCGCAGGCCGCCGAGGAGACCGCTGCCCGCAAGGCGGCCGCGGCCGCCAGCGCCACGGCCAGCGACGAGGACGACGACACGCCCGCCGCGCCCGCGGCCGCGACCGACGCCGAGGCCGGCGGCAACCCGATCCGGCTCTCGCACGTGCAACTGCTGCTGGCGCGCGCCGCGCAGCAGCGCCACGACGACGCCACCGCCGCGAAGTGGCTGGCCCAGGTCGACGCCAAGGATGCCGACCTGCAGGTGATCTCGCTGCGCGCCACGCTGCTGGCGCGCCAGGGCAAGCTGGGCGAGGCGCTGAAGATGATCCGCGCCGCCAATGCGAGCACGCCCGCCGAACAGCGCTACAAGCTGCTCACCGAGGTGCAACTGCTGATCGACGAGAAACGGCTCGGCGAAGCGCGCGAGGTCCTCGGCAAGGCGAACGCCGAGAACCCGGACGACATCGAGCTCGTCTACCAGGAGGCCATGGTCGACGAGCGCCTGAACCGGCTCGACGACATGGAGAAGCTGCTGCGCCGCATCCTCGTGCTGCAGCCTGACAACTCGCAGGCGCTGAACGCGCTGGGCTACTCGCTGGCCGATCGCAACCTGCGGCTCGACGAGGCGCTGAAGATGGTGCGCCAGGCGCACGAGCTGTCGCCGGCCGACCCCTTCATCGTCGACAGCCTCGGCTGGGTCGAGTACCGCATGGGCCATTTCGACGCGGCGGCCACGCTGCTCGCGCAGGCCTACTCGTCGCGCAAGGACACCGAGATCGCCGCCCACCTGGGCGAGGCGCTGTGGGCCGACGGCAAGCGAGACGAGGCCGCGCGCGTCCTGCGCGACGCGCACAAGCTCGACGCCGGCAACGAGGTGCTGAAGAAGACGATGAACCGGCTGAAGGTCGCACCGTGAATGTTTCCTTGCGCGGCGCCGCCGTCGTGGCGCTGGCGCTGGCGCTGCAGGCCTGCGTCACCCATCCGCGCCCGCTTCCGGGCCACGCCTGGTCGGGCAAGCTCGGGGTGCGCACCGATGCCGCGCCGAACCTGCCTGCCCGCTCGATGAGCGGCGACTTCGAGCTGAGCGGCACGGCCGCCAGCGGCCAGCTGGTGCTCACCAGCCCGATCGGCACGACGATCGCGCGGGCGCGGTGGTCCGATCCGGTCGGCGCGCAGGGCGTGCCGTCGACGATCGAGCTCGAGGCCGAAGGCGGCACCACGCACTACGCGACGCTGGAGGACATGATGCAGCGCGCGATCGGCGACCAGTTGCCGCTGGCCGCGATGTTCGACTGGCTGGACGGCCGCCCTTGGCCCGCCGCCCCCGTCGAGCGCGCCGCCGACGGGCGCTCGTTCGACCAGCTCGGCTGGCACGTCGACCTGTCGCAGCTGGCCGACAACCGCCTGATCGACGCGCAACGCCCGCTGCCCAAGCCGGCGCTGCACGTGCGCGTCAAGCTCGACGCCGCCGAGCCCGCGGCGTCGGCCGCCGCGGCCTCCTGACCCGGCATCGCGCCCCCATGGCCGTCAAAGCCTTCTACGACCTGCCCGCGCCGGCCAAGCTGAACCTGTTCCTGCACATCACCGGGCGGCGCGCCGACGGCTATCACCTGCTGCAGTCGGTCTTCATCCTCATCGACTGGGCCGACACGCTGCATGTCGAGCGGCGCGACGACGGCCTGCTGCGCCGGCACGACCTCGGCCCCGCCCTGCCCGCCGACGACCTGAGCCTGCGCGCCGCGCGCGCGCTGCAACAGGCCAGCGGCTGCCCGTATGGCGCCGACATCTCGGTGCTGAAATCCGTGCCCTGGGGCGCCGGCATGGGCGGCGGCAGCTCCGATGCCGCCACCGTGCTGCTGGCGCTCAACCGCCTCTGGGCGCTGAACTGGCCGCGCCGCCGCCTGCTGGAACTGGCCGTGCCGCTGGGCGCCGACGTGCCGTTCTTCGTGGGTGGCGACAACGCGTTCGTCGAGGGCATCGGCGAGCAACTGACCCCCGTCGCGTGGGCGCCGCGCCGCTACGCCGTCGTGAAGCCCGCAGAAGGCCTGGGAACCGCGGGCATCTTTTCTCATCCGGACTTGGCACGCGACACGGAGGCTGCTACACTAGCGGGCTCTGTTGCACAGTTGAATGCGCAGCACGAAGACGGTAAGGCGTTCGGTCGGAACGACCTCCAGCCGGTGGCCCAGGCCTTGTGCCCGCCCATCGCGCAGGTGGCGAACTGGCTGGAAACGCGGTTCGGCAACAGCCGGATGACCGGTTCGGGCAGCGCGGTGTTCGCAACGGTCGGCGCGGATGCAGGTTCGTGGCAGGCGGGTGACGTACCCGACGGCTGGAACGCGCGGATGTGCCGAAGTCTGGCTCACCACCCCTTGAAGGGTTGGGCGGACTGACAGGTTGAAGGGTGCGGCTTCACGGCCGGATCCGGTGTAGGGGAGTCGCCAAGTTGGTTAAGGCATCGGATTTTGATTCCGACATGCGAAGGTTCGAATCCTTCCTCCCCTGCCAAATGATCTCGCCCGGCGTCACACGATGACGCCGCGGCCCCAAAACCGGCCGCAGGGCCGGTTTTCGTTCTAGCCGCACCTGCCATCACGGAGTCTTCGCTGTGCTGTTCAACACGGTCCTGTTCACCGGCAACGCGAATCCTGTCCTGGCCCAGGAAATCGCCACCCAACTCGGGTCCGAGCTCGGCAAGGCGAAGGTCGGCCGCTTCTCCGACGGCGAATGCGACGTCGAGATCCAGCAGAACGTGCGTGCACGCGACGTCTTCGTCGTCCAGTCCACCGGGGCGCCGACGAACGAGAACGTGATGGAGCTGCTGATCATGGTCGATGCGTTGAAGCGCGCCAGCGCGCGCCGCATCACCGCCGTGATCCCCTACTTCGGCTACGCCCGCCAGGATCGCCGCCCGCGCTCGACGCGCGTGCCCATCTCGGCCAAGGTCGTCGCCAACCTGCTGCAGACCGCCGGCGTCGAGCGCCTGCTCACGATGGATCTGCACGCCGACCAGATCCAGGGCTTCTTCGACATCCCGGTCGACAACATCTACGCCTCGCCGGTGCTGCTCACCGACGTGAAGTCCAAGAACTACCAGGATCTCGTGGTCGTGTCGCCGGACGTCGGCGGCGTCGTGCGCGCCCGCGCGCTGGCCAAGCAGCTGGGCTGCGATCTGGCCATCATCGACAAGCGCCGCCCGAAGGCCAACGTGTCGGAAGTGATGCACGTCATCGGCGACATCGACGGCCGCAACTGCGTGATCATGGACGACATGATCGACACCGCCGGCACGCTCGTGAAGGCCGCCGAGGTGCTGAAGGATCGCGGCGCCAAGAGCGTGTACGCGTACTGCACGCACCCGGTGTTCTCCGGCCCGGCCGTGGAGCGCATCAAGAACTCGGCGCTCGACGAAGTGGTCATCACCAACACGCTGCCGCTGTCGGACGCCGGCAAGAGCTGCAAGAAGATCCGCCAGCTGTCGGTGGCCTTCCTGTTCGCCGAGACCATCCGCCGCATCTCCGACGGCGAATCCGTCACCTCCCTTTTTGCGGAACAGAACAACAACTTCTGATCCGCATTGCCCGATCCTTCGGCCGTCCGCCCACGAGCGGAGAAGCGGACGCTGGGTCGTTTCAACCGGGTGCCTGGTCGCGGGGCCCAAGCACTGGAGTTTTTTCATGAAGTTCACCGCCTATGAGCGCAGCCTGCAGGGGACCGGAGCGAGCCGCCGCCTGCGTCTGTCCGGCAAGGTTCCCGGCATCGTCTACGGCGCCGGCGAGCCGCAGATGATCGAGCTCGATCACAACGCCCTGTACTTCGCGCTGAAGAAGGAAGCCTTCCACTCGTCCGTCCTGGAGATGGAACTGGGTGGCAAGACCGCGCAGGTCCTGCTGCGCGACTTCCAGATGCACGCGTACAAGCAGATCGTCCAGCACATCGACTTCCAGCGCGTCGACGCCAACACGCGCCTGCGCAAGAAGGTGCCGCTGCACTTCGCCAACGAAGAGAACTCGCCGGCCGTCAAGGTCGACAAGTGCCTGGTCAACCACGTCGCGACGATCGTCGAAGTCGAGTGCCTGGCCACCGCGCTGCCCGAGTTCATCGACGTCGACCTGGGCGACCTGGTCAAGGGCAAGTCGCTGCACGTGTCCGACCTGAAGTTCCCGGCCGGCATCAAGGCCGTGCGCCACGGCACGCAGAACCCGGTGGTCGTCTCGGTCGTCGAGCCGAAGGTCACCGCCGAGGACGCCGCTGAAGAAGCCGCTGCCGCCGCTGCTGCTGCCGCCGCCGCCGTGCCCGCCAAGGGCAAGGGTGGCAAGGCCGCCCCGGCCGCCAAGGCTGCCGCGCCTGCCGCCAAGAAGTGATGTCGCGCGGCGACGGCCGCGTCGAAATCCTTTTGGAGAGCCCCGCTTCGGCGGGGCTTTTTCGTTTCCGACCGCCGCGCCGCGCCAACGACGTGTCATCCTGCGCGCAGTCGCAGGATCCATGCGTGCCCAGGGGCCGCCCTTGACGGAATCCGCGCCCCGTCGCGGTTCAGGCAGCGCTTCGAGCGGTTCGTCGGCGTCCGGCGGCATCCCGTCCCTTCCCGCGCGCCAGGCGCGTGGCAGGTCGCTAGACTTCGCTGCGAAATCGACACGGACCACGCCACCATGCCCGCCCTCGCCAAGCTCAAGGCCTTCGGCCAACTCGTCGCCGCCGCGCTGGTGGCCCTCGTCGGCCTCGGCGTGGGAATGACGGCGGTCTGGCACGCGTTCGACCCCGAACGGGTCGGCTTGTGGAGCGGCCCGCAGGCCTTCTTCTTCGGCGTGCTGGACGCCGGGGTGGCCGCACGCATCGACGCGCACCAACTGCCTGGCAGCACCCTCTACATCGCCACCGTGATGGTGGTGGGCATCTGCTACTTCGTCGCCCGCGAGCTGCTGGGCTTCGCGCGGGCGGGGTTCGGGCGCGGGCGCTGAAGCACTGGCGCGCGAAGCCGGCAGCCCTGTCCGGGATCAGGCGCGGTAGTTCGCCATCGCCTCGCCAAGCCGCACGGGCCTGGCCGGCGCCCACGCGGGGTTGAAGTCGAGGTCGGCCTTCGGGAAGGTCATGATGACCGTGGAGCCGAGCAGGAAGCGGCCCATCTCCTCGCCCTTCTTCAGCTCGATGCGCTGGTCGTCGTAGCGCCATTCGCGGATCTTGCCGGGGCGCTTCGTGTTGACCACGCCGTGCCACACCGTCTGCATGCTGCCGACGATGGTGGCGCCCACCAGGACCAGCGTCCACGGGCCGCGCGCGCCCTCGAACACGCAGACGACGCGCTCGTTGCGCGCCCACAGCCCCGGCACGCCCTGCGCGGTGACCGGGTTGACGGAGAACAGGTCGCCCGGCACGTGGATCATGCGCAGGAGGCGGCCGTCGCACGGCATGTGGATGCGGTGGTAGTCCTTCGGGCTGAGGTAGATCGTGGCGAAGCTGCCGTCCAGGTAGGGCTCGGCGAGCCGGGCGTCGCCGCCCAGCAGCGCCTGCGTCGTGTACTGGTGTCCCTTGGCCTGGAAGATCGAGTGCTTGTCGATGCGGCCGAACTGGCTGATGGCGCCGTCGACGGGGCAGATCAGGTCGGCATCGGCGAAGGTGCGCGCGCCGGGCTTGAGCGCGCGCGTGAAGAAGTCGTTGAAGCTCTTGTAGGCGGCCGCGTCGGACTCGACCGCCTCGCTCATGTCGACTTTGTAGTCGCGGATGAAGTTGCGGATCAGCCGCGTCGTGTACCAGCCCCACTGGGTGCGCGCCATGAAGCCCGCGTACAGGGTCAGCAGGCGCTTGGGATAGACGTATTGGGGAAGGACGGCGAGTCGGGACATAACCGGCAATCTTATCCGGCGGCCGTCACGCCGCCGTCATCGAGGGCCTGTCCCGCCCGGCAACCTGCTCGCCTGACTAGCCGAGCAGCGCGCTCGCCGGCGTGTAGTCGTAGCCGAGCGCCTGGGCCACCGCCTCGAACGTGACCTTGCCGCTGGCCACGTTCAGGCCCGCGCGCAAATGCGGATTCGCGCGCATCGCCGCCTGCCAGCCCTGGTCGGCGAGGGCCAGCCCCGGGCCGATGGTGGCATTGTTCAGCGCGAAGGTGGAGGTACGCGCCACCGCACCGGGCATGTTGGCCACGCAGTAGTGCACCACGCCGTCGACGACGTAGGTGGGTTCGGCGTGCGTGGTGGCGTGCGAGGTCTCGAAGCAGCCGCCCTGGTCGATCGCGACGTCGACCACGACCGCGCCCTTCCTCATGCGCGAGATCATGTCTCGGGTGACGAGCTTGGGCGCCGCCGCGCCAGGGATCAGCACGCCGCCGACGACCAGGTCGGCCGCGAGCACGGCGTCCTCGACGGACTGCGCGTTCGAATACAGCGTGGCGATGCGGTTGCCGAACACGAGATCGAGCTGGCGCAGGCGGTCGACGTTCTTGTCCAGCACCGTCACGCGGGCGCCCGCGCCCACGGCGCACTGCAGCGCGTGGGTGCCCACCACGCCGGCGCCGAGGATGACGACGTGTGCCGGCGCCACGCCCGGCACGCCCCCCAGCAGCACGCCCATGCCGCCCTTGCTCTTCTCGAGGTGCGCCGCGCCGGCCTGGATGGACATGCGCCCGGCCACCTCGCTCATCGGGGCGAGCAGCGGCAGGCCGCCGTTGGCGCCGGTGATCGTCTCGTAGGCGACGCACACGGCGCCGGATTTCACCAGCGCGGCCGTCTGCTCCGGATCCGGCGCCAGGTGCAGGTAGGTGTAGAGCAGCTGGCCCGGGCGCAGCATCGCGCACTCCTGGGGCTGCGGCTCCTTCACCTTCACGATCATGTCGGCCGCGGCGAACACCTCCTGCGCGCTGTCCGCCAACGTCGCGCCGGCGGCGCGGTACTGCGCGTCGTCCAGCCCGATGGCCGCGCCGGCGCCGGCCTGCACCAGCACCGAGTGGCCATGGGCGACATACTCGCGGACGCTGGCGGGGGTGAGGCCGACGCGGTACTCGTGGTTCTTGATTTCCTTCGGGACGCCGATCTTCATGCTTGTCTCCGGTGACGGTTCTGTGGTCGGACGAGCGTAGGCCTGCCCCGGGAAACTGTGAAGATTCATCGAAATTGCAGCGATTACAGTAGCGTTACTTATGAACCTGCTGGATCCCGCCGCGCTCGAGTCGCTCGCTGCACTGGCCGAGGCGGGCAGCTTCGAGCGTGCGGCGCAGCTGCTGTCGATCACGCAGTCGGCCGTCTCGCAGCGCCTGCGCGCGCTGGAGACGCAGGTGGGGCAGCTGCTGGTGGTGCGCTCGCGACCACTGCGCATGACCGAGCCCGGCAAGGTGCTGCTGCGCTACGCGCGCCAGCTGCAGGCGCTGCGCGCCGACGCGGCCCGCGAGCTCGGCGCCGCGCAGATGCGCGAGGAGCGCCTGCCCATCGCCATCAACGCCGACAGCCTGGCCACCTGGGTGCTGGGCGCGCTCGACGCGCTGGTGCACGCCGGCCAGCGCGAGGGCTACGGCCTGGAGCTGATCGTCGACGACCAGGACTTCACCCACGACCGCCTGCGCGAGGGCGAGGTGCTGGGCTGCGTGTCGACGGTCTCGATGGCGCTGCGCGGCTGCACCTGCCAGCCGCTGGGGCACATGCGCTACATCGCCGTCGCGAGCCCGGCGTTCGTCGAGTTCGCGCTGCCCACGGGCCTGAACGAGGCCAACTTCTCCCGCCTGCCCTTCATCGTGTTCAACCGCAAGGACGACATGCAGGCACAGTGGGTCGCCCGCGCGATGGGCGTGCGCGACCCGCGCCTGAAGGAGCGCTTCGTGCCGTCCAGCGAGGCCGGCGCGCGCGCCGCGGTGATGGGCTGGGGCGTCGCGGTGATCCCCGAGCTGCTCGCGCGCGCCCACCTGGACGCCGGCGCGCTGGTGGCGATCCGGCCCGAGGTCACCATCGACGTCGCGCTGTACTGGCACCAGTGGAAGCTGGGCACCGGCATCGACACGGGCGACGGCGGCGCGCCGATCGCGCGCTCCGGCCTGATGGAGCAGATCGGCCAGGCGCTGATCGCCGGCGCGCGCACGGCGCTGCTGCCCGCCTGAACCTCATCCACGAACCCGAAACGACCCATGCTGATCCTCGAGACCGCCCGCCTGCGACTGCGCTGGTTCAACGACACCGCGGCCGACGCCGACTTCCTGCGCGCGCTGCTCAACGACCCCGGCTGGCTCGCCAACATCGGGGAGCGCAACGTGCGCACGCGGCAGCAGGCCCGCGACTGGATCGCGACGCGCCACACCGCGGTGTACGGTCGCCTCGGCTTCGGCTTCTGGGCCGTCGAGCGCAAGTCCGACGGGCGCGTGCTGGGCATGTGCGGCCTCGTCAAGCGCGACACGCTGCTGGAAACCGACGTCGGCTACGCGCTGATGCCCGCGTTCCGCGGCCAGGGCTACGCCCGCGAGGCGGCGGCGGCCTGCGTGCGCTACGCCCACGACGTGCTGGGCATGCCCGAGGTCTGGGGCATCACCAACCCCGACAACACCGCCTCGGCGGAGGTGCTGGCCAAGATCGGGCTGCGCGACGCCGGGGTCACGCGGCTGGTGGGCAACGAGCACGACACCTGGCTGTTCAAGTCGCCGCGCGTCGAACCCGGCGACGACCGGCGCCAGATCGACGCGCTGACGCAGCGCTTCCTCGCAGCCTTCACCAACCGCGGCGGCGTCGTCCCGACGCTGCCCGCGCTGCCGCACTACTTCATGCAGGACGCCATCGTGCGCGTGGCCGACTCGCTGGGCACCGTCACCACCACCGGCGTGCACGGCTTCATCGCCCCGCGCGCCGACCTGCTGGCGCACGGCCGCCTCGTCGACTTCGAGGAGCACGAGACCGAGTCGCGCACCGAGATCCGCGGCGCCATCGCCCAGCGCTGGCTGCGCTATGCCAAGCGCGGCACGCTGGACGGCCAGCCCTTCGAGGGCGGCGGCACCAAGGCACTGCAGTTCGTGCGCACGGCGCGCGACTGGAAGATCGCGTCGCTGGTGTGGACGGACGACGCCACGCCCAGCGCCTGAACCGCGCCGCGACCGTCATCCCCACCCGCGGCTCGGCTGTCATCGTGCCCGCGCCTCGGCCGTCAATCTGCCCCGGCCTCGGCCGTCGTCCTGCCCGCGCCCTGGCCGTCATCCTGCGCGCACCCTGGCCGTCATCCTGCGCGCCCTGGCCGTCATCCTGCCCGCGCCATGGCCGTCATCCTGCGCGAAGTCGCAGGATCCACCCGCCCCATGCCGCCTCGCCGCAGCCGCGGATAATCGCCGCATGATTCGATTGATCGTCGGCCTCGGCAACCCCGGGGCGGAATACGAGGACACGCGCCACAACGCGGGCTTCTGGTGGGTGGACGGCGCGGTGCGCCAGCTCAAGGGCTCGCTCTTGCACGACCCGAAGTACCACGGCTTCGTCGCGCGCGTGAACCGCCCCGAGGGGCCCGTCTGGCTGCAGCAGCCGCTGACCTACATGAACCTGTCGGGCAAGGCGGTGGCGCCGCTCGCGCGCTTCTTCAAGATCCTGCCCGACGAGATCCTCGTGGTGCACGACGAGCTCGACATCCCGCCGGGGCAGATGAAGCTCAAGAAGGGCGGCGGCAACGGCGGCCACAACGGCCTGAAGGACATCCAGGCGCAGCTGGGCACCGGCGATTTCTGGCGCCTGCGCCTGGGCATCGGGCACCCGGGCGACCGCAACGAGGTGGCAGCCTACGTGCTGCGCAAGCCGCCGGCCGCCGAACGCGAGCTTATCGAGAAGAATGTCGACGAGAGCCTGAAAGCCCTCGATCTGCTCCTGGCGGGCGACATGGACAAGGCGAGCATGAAGATCCACGCCAGGCCGCCGCGCCCCAAGCCTCCGCGTCCGCCGCAGCTCAATCCGCTGCTGTCGTCGCTGATGAACAAGGTGCCGGCGGCCACGCCGTCGCCGACGTCCCCTGCGAGCCCTGCGGGGCCGGCTTCGGCCGGCACGCAGGAGCCCGCAGAGTGACGATCCAGACGACCCGCTTCCCTCTTCTTCCCCCGTCGGCCGCGGCACGCGCGCGTGCAAGCCCGTTCGCGCGTGACGCGCGCCCGCGCGGCGCGTCCGCGGGCTCGCCCGTGCCGGCGCCCACGCGCAGCCACGGGCTCGCGCTCGCACGCGCTCCCGCGATCGCCACCGCGCTGTGGGGAGCGCTCGTGCTGGGCGTCGATGCCAGCCAGGCCCGCACGCCGCGCGCGCACAAGGCGGCGTCGGCGCCGTCCACCGAGCAGATCCTGGCACCCTCGGCCGCCACGGTGCCCGACGCGCTGCCCCCCGCCCGCCAGGTCTGGCGCTGCGGCAACAGCTATTCGGCGCAGCCGTGCGCGGGTGCGCCCGCCGGGCCGCTCGATGTCGCCGATCCGCGCTCGGATGCGCAGCGCGTGCAGGCGGAGGAACTCACGGCGCGCGACAAGCGCCTGGCCGCCTGGTACGAGGCGGCCCGCCGGCAACGCGAGACCGCGGGCTCCGCGCCGGCCCATGCCCGCCCGCCCGCGGCGCCGGCCACCTGCGTCGACACGACGATGATGCATTGCGTGCCGAAGAAGCCGCGCACGCGGGCGGTGAGGTCGGGCGGCGCGTCACACCCGGCGCTGGCGCATCGTGCCCCGTAGGGCGGGTTAGCCGCAGGCGTAACCCGCCGTTCGTCGGCGCGCTGCGATGCGGCTTCTCGAATTGACGATACCGAGGGTCTGTCGGCCGACGAACGGCGGGTTACGCCTGCGGCTAACCCGCCCTACGCGGACACCTCGGTGCGCGCGGGACGATCGCGCCCGGCACGCGCGCTCAATCCGCGGCGGGCGGCGTCTCTGGCGCCGTCTTGTCCAGCCCCAGCAGCCCTCGGTACTTGGCCATCAGCTGGTCCTTCGTCTCCACGTGCGCCGGGTTGATCGGAATGCACTCGACCGGGCACACCTGCACGCATTGCGGCGTGTCGAAGTGGCCCACGCACTCGGTGCACTTGCCCGGCGCGATGACGTAGTACTCCTCGCCCATCGAGATGGCCTCGTTGGGGCATTCGGGTTCGCAGACGTCGCAGTTGATGCACTCGTCCGTGATCATCAGGGCCATGGCCGCTCACGCTTCCCGGGGTCGGGAAATCTTGTCCTTCAGCTTCGACAGCACCAAGGGTGCCACGAATTTGGAGACATCACCACCGAGGGCTGCAATCTCGCGCACGAAGGTGCCGCTGATGAACTGGTATTGGTCGGACGGCGTGAGGAACAGGGTCTCGACGTCGGGCATCAGCTGGCGGTTCATGCCGGCCATCTGGAACTCGTATTCGAAGTCGCTGACGGCGCGCAGGCCGCGCACCACCACCTTGCCGTCGTTGGCCACCACGAAGTCGCGCAGCAGGCCGCGAAAGGCCACCACCTCGACGTTCTTGTAGGGCAGGGCCAGCTCCCGCGCGATCTCCAGGCGCTCCTCGACCGTGAACATCGTGCGCTTGTGGTGCCCGGCGGCGACGGCCAGGATCAGGCGCGGGAACAGCGCGCTGCCGCGACGCATCAGATCCTGGTGACCGAGGGTCATCGGGTCGAAGGTTCCGGGGTAGACGGCGGTCAGGACTTTGGACATGGAGGGCCTTGCTGGGCGCGGCGGCGGCCGCGTTGTCTCGTTCGGGGTCGTTGGCGCGATCATTCCATAGCCGAGGTGCCCGCGGATTAGGCGATGTTGCGTAGGGCGGAAGGCGGCTGCCGGACGTGACCCGGCACGATCGCGCGCGCTGCGCTCATTCGCTGGCTTGCGCGCCGGGCGCGGTCCTGCGCAGCAGGTGGGCGTGCACGGCGCCCGCCTTCACGTGCCGGTACAGCTCCAGGCCGCGCCCCGCCAGCGACGCGGCGTCGATCGCAGCCGACGCCTCGAGATAGATCCAGCCCTGGGGCACGACGCAGTGCAGCGCGGCCGCCAGCGCCGGCTCGAACAGGTTGGCGTCGAACGGCGGGTCGAGCAGCACCAGGTCGAAGCGGGCCGGCGCCCGCTTCATCCAGGCGAGCGCATCGGCCTGCGTGATCGTCACGGCCGTCGCGTCGAGCTTGGTCTTCGAAGCGGTCAGGCCGGCGACCAGCTTCGTCTCGCGCTCCAGCATCTGCACCGCGGCGGCGCCGCGCGACGCGGCCTCGAAACCGAGGGCGCCGGTGCCGGCGAAGGCGTCGAGCACGCTCCAGCCGTCCAGTTCCTGGCCGAGCCAGTTGAACAGCGTCTCGCGCACGCGGTCGGGCGTGGGGCGCAAGCCCGGCAGGTCGGGCACCGGAAGCAGGCGACGACGCCACCGGCCGCCGATGATGCGGATCTCGTGGGCGGCGTGCACCGCGGCGCGCCGCTCACGCTTCTGGGCGGCCTGCTGGGCGGGCGTCAACGGCGCAGGCGCGGCAGCGGCGGCGGCGGCGGCTGCGTCACGCGCGGCGCGCGGCGTGCGCGAGGCGCGCGCCGGACGGTCGTCGTCCCACGGATCGTGGTCAGCGGCGGCGCGCAGCGCGCGGGGGCCGGGCGGCGTCTTGGGGCGCGCGGGGCGGGTCGGGTTGGTCACGGGTTCTTTCGGAGAATCAGGCGCAATTGTCGCAGGGCGGGCGTTTCCGGCGGCGCGCTGCAGCCAGAGGGGTCTGGCCTTTCCTCGCTCCGCGCCGGACGCGACGATCGAAGAGGCGATGTGCGTCGCGGAGGGAGGACAGGCCTGACCCCGAACCTCAGCCGGGGATCGGGGTCAGGCCTGTCCTCGAATCGCGGCAGCGACTTCGGCTTGCGGCAGTGTTCCAGCGCGAATTCGAGGAGAGTCCAGACCCCTTCGGCCGCGCCACGTCGCCATCAAACGTCGTCCGGCTCATTGGCGCACGGGGATCCCGCGGCTGGCCATCAGCGCCTTCGCCTCGCCCACCGTGTGCTCGCCATAGTGGAAGATGCTCGCGGCCAGCACCGCGTCGGCGCCGCCCTGCTGGACGCCGTCGGCCAGGTGGTCGAGGGTGCCGACGCCGCCCGAGGCGATCACCGGAACCGACACGGCGTCCGACACCGCGCGGGTGAGCTCGAGGTCGAAGCCGGCGCGCGTGCCGTCGCGATCCATGCTGGTCAGCAGGATCTCGCCGGCGCCGCGGACCACCATCTCGCGCGCCCAGGCCACGGCGTCGAGGCCCGTGTTCTTGCGGCCGCCGTGCGTGTAGACGTCCCAGCCCGCGCCGCGCGCGGCAGCATCTTCCGGGCTGCGGCGCTTCGCGTCGATGGCCACGACGATGCACTGCGCGCCGTACTTGTCGGAGGCGTCGCTGATGACCTGCGGGTTCGCGACCGCCGCCGAATTGAAGCTGACCTTGTCCGCGCCGGCGTTGAGCAGCCGCCGGACGTCCGCGACCTCGCGCACGCCGCCGCCCACCGTCAGCGGGATGAACACCTGCGAGGCCACTGCCTCGATGATGGGCAGGATCAGCCCGCGCGCGTCGCTGGTGGCCGTGATGTCCAGGAAGGTGAGCTCGTCGGCGCCCTGCTCGTTGTAGCGCGCGGCGATCTCCACGGGATCGCCCGCATCGCGCAGTTCGACGAAGTTGACGCCCTTGACGACGCGGCCGCCGGTCACGTCCAGGCAGGGGATGATTCGTTTGGCGAGCATGGTGTTCCGGGTCAGCCCGTGAACAACTCGTCGGCCCGGGACTGGGCCTTGGCGAAGTCCAGCGCGCCGGTGTAGATCGAACGGCCGCAGATCACGCCTTCGATGCCTTCGTCCTCGACGGCGCACAGCTGCTCGATGTCGGCCATGCTGGACAGCCCGCCCGAGGCGAACACCGGAATGGTGAGTGCCTGCGCGAGCTTGACGGTGGCGTCGATGTTGATGCCCGTGAGCATGCCGTCGCGGCCGATGTCGGTGTAGATCACGCCCTCGACGCCGTAGTCCTGGAACTTCAGGCCGAGGTCGACCACTTCGTGGCCCGTGAGCTTGCTCCAGCCGTCGGTGGCGACCTTGCCGTCCTTGGCATCCAGTCCCACGATGATGTGGCCGCCGAACGCGGTACAGGCATCCTTGAGGAAGCCCGGGCTCTTCACGGCGGCGGTGCCGATGATGATGTAGCTGAGGCCGTCGTCGAGGTAGCGCTCGATGGTGTCGAGGTCGCGGATGCCGCCGCCCAGCTGGATGGGGATGCGGCCGTTCACTTCCTTGATGATGGCCTTGACCGCGACCTCGTTGACGGGCCTGCCGGCGAAGGCGCCGTTCAGGTCGACCAGGTGGAGCCGCCGGGCACCGGCCTCGACCCATCGTCGGGCCATGGCGGCGGGGTCGTCTCCGAAGCTCGTGGAGACCGACATGTCACCTTGTTCGAGACGAACGCAGTGACCGTCCTTCAGATCGATCGCGGGAATCAGCAGCATGGCTCGGGCCCGTCAGGGCATCCAGTGCAGGAAGTTGCGGTAGAGCGCCAGGCCGAGGTCGGCGCTCTTCTCGGGGTGGAATTGAGTCGCGAAAATATTATCCCGGGCCACCGCCGAGGTAAAGCGGTCGCCATACTCGGTGGTGCCGGCGCTGTGGCGGGTCTCCGACGGCGCCGCATGGAAGCTGTGCACGAAATAGAACCAGCTCTCGTCGGGGATGCCGGCCCACAGCGGATGCGCGAACTCCTGGCGCACGCGGTTCCATCCCATCTGGGGCACCTTGAAGCGGCTGCCGTCGTCCTGCAGCCGGCCTTCGAGGTGGAAGCGCCTGACGGTGCCGGGGATCAGGCCCAGGCCGGCGGTATCCTGTTCCTCGCTGCGATCGAGCAGCATCTGCATGCCCACGCAAACGCCCAGCATCGGCTTCTCGCGCGCCGCGTGCAGCACCGCGTCCAGCATGCCGGAGTCGCGCAGCTCGCGCATGCAGTCGCGGATCGCGCCCTGGCCCGGCAGCACGATGCGGTCGGCCGCGTACACCGCCTCCGCGTCCTGCGTGATGACCACGTCCACGCCCGTGCCCTCGGCCGCCTTGATGACGGCCTGCGACACGGACCTCAGGTTGCCCATGCCGTAGTCGACGACGGCCACGGTCGTCATGGCAGCCCCCTGGCGAGCGGGCCTTGCCTGGGGCAGCCCGGCGCGGCGGCCTGGTTCACAGCGACCCCTTCGTCGACGGAATGACGCCCAGCGAGCGCGGATCCAGCGCCAGACCCATGCGCAACGCGCGGCCGAAGGCCTTGAAGATCGTCTCGGCCTGGTGGTGCGCGTTGTGGCCCTTCAGGTTGTCGATGTGCAGCGACACGCCGGCGTGGTTCGAGAAGCCCTGGAAGAACTCGAAGGCGAGCTGGGTGTCGAACGCGCCGATCATGCCGGCCTTGAAGTCGACATCCATGAACAGGCCCGGGCGGCCCGAGAAGTCGATCACCACCCGCGACAGCGCCTCGTCCAGCGGCACATACGCATGGCCGTAGCGGGTCAGGCCCTTCTTGTCGCCGACGGCCTGGGCCACTGCCTGGCCGAGGGTGATGCCCACGTCCTCGACGGTGTGGTGGCCGTCGATGTGCAGGTCGCCGACGGCGTGGATGTCGAGGTCGATCAGGCCGTGGCGCGCGATCTGGTCGAGCATGTGGTCGAAGAAGCCGATGCCCGTGTCGAGCTTGGACACGCCGGTGCCGTCGAGATTGACGCTCACGCGGATCTGCGTCTCCTTGGTGTCGCGCTGGACGGTGGCGATGCGGGGAGCAGTCATGCGTGGGCTTCCAGGTCGTGCAGCGCGCCGTACAGCGCGGCGAGGGTCTGCGGGTTTTCTTCGGGCGTGCCGATGGTGATGCGGATGCAGTCGGCCAGCAACGGGTGCAGGCCGGAGACGTTCTTGACCAGCACGCCGCGCGCGCGCATGCCCTCGAACACGCGCTTCGCGTCGGGCACGCGCGCGAGGACCATGTTGGCCTCGCTCGGGAACGGCTTCACACCGGGCAACGCCTGCAGCTCGCGCAGCAGCTTGTCGCGCTCGGCACGGATGGTCGCGGCCTGGCGCGCGTATTCGTCCGCGTGCTCCAGCGCGAACAGCGCGGCCTCGCAGTTGAGCACGCTGATGTTGAACGGCGGGCGCAGCTTGTCGATCTCGGCGATCAGCGGCTTGCGGCCGATCAGGTAGCCGATGCGCACGCCGGCCAGGCCGAACTTGCTCATCGTGCGCATCAGCAGCACGTGCTCGTGGCGGCGCAGGCGCGCCAGCGAGTCGCGCGACGCGAACGGCTGATAGGCCTCGTCGATCACGACCAGCCCCGGCGCGGCCTCGATCAGCGCGTCGACGACGTCGTCGCTCCAGAGGTTGGCGGTCGGGTTGTTCGGATAGGCCAGGTACAGCAGCGCGGGCTGGTGCTCGCGGACGGCGGCCAGCATCGCGGGGCCGTCGAGCTCGAAGTCCGGGGTCAGCGGCACGCCCACGAACCTCAGGCCCTGCAGCCTGGCCGACATCTCGTACATCACGAAGCCGGGCAGCGGCGCCATGACCACGTTGCCCGGGACGTCGGCCGCGAGCGTCAGCAGGCTGATCAGCTCGTCGGAGCCGTTGCCCAGCACGATGTCGCAGTCGGCTGGCATGCTCGCGTGCTTCGCGAGTTCGGCGCGCAGCACGTCGCCGCGCTCGGCCGGATAGCGGTTCAGGGCGACCTCGGCCAGGCGCTCGCCGAGTTCCCGGCGCAGCGCGTCGGGCAGGCGGAACGGGTTCTCCATCGTGTCCACCTTCACGAAGCCGGCGCTCGGCTGCACGGCGTAGCCATGCATGCCCTGGACGTCGGCGCGCAGGAAGCGGGACATGCGGTCGGACAAGGTATTCATCGAGAAACCTCCGGCCTCGCGGCCTGCGGTGCGAGCGCCTGCTGGCGGCCGGATGGCCGGGCGCCGGTCATGCGGCGGCTCCGATCGCGTCGAGGGCGTCGAAGGGCGAGGCGAACGGATCGACCACGGTCAGCGACTCGATCTGGCGGCCATGGGCCCAGCGGTCGGAAGCGACGAAGCGGCATTCCTGCTGCTGGGCGGCGGCCAGGATCAGCGCGTCGGCATACGGCAGCTCGTGGCGGCTCTCGATCGCCCAGGCCGTCTCGATGGTGGCATGGTCGACCACCCACGGCTTCCAGTGCTGGTAGCGGCGCACGAGGGCGCGCGCGTCGCCGGCAGAGATCGCGGTCGGGAAGTGGCGGCGCGCGTGGGCGTAGAACTCCGACAGCACCTGCACGCTGGTACGGCCGCAACGGGCCGTCCAGCAGCCGTGCAACCAGGTGCGCGCGCGGTCTCGGCGTTCCGGGTCGTGGTCGTCGACCGCGTGCAGCAGCACGCCGGTATCGATGAACACGCGCGGCGGCGCGACGGGCGGCACCGCACTCACCGGGAGGACCCGCGCTCGAACGGCCGGCCGTCGGAGCGGCCGAAGCTCTTGAACTCGAGCGCCTCGCGCATGGCGCGCTCGTACGAATCGTCGTGGCGCATCTTCTCGGCCAGCAATTCGCCGATCAGGCGCGAGACGCTCGTGTTGCGACGCGCCGCTTCCATGCGCGCCCAGTCGGCGACCTGGTCTTCCATGGTGACGGTGACGTTCTTCATCGCGTGGCTCTCGGCTCGAACACGAAGTTCGTGTTGCACTAGTTTCGTGTGGCACGAAGTTCGTGTCAAGCGGTGACCTTGTGGTCGGCGTGGCTGTCCGCCAGGGATGGATCCTGCGACTCCGCTTCGCTACGCGCAGGATGACGGCCGGGGCGCTTTGCCCGCGATGCCGACCTGCGCCCATCCGATGCTGTCGCACTGCGCCCCTCCAATGCCGTCGCGCTGCGCCCCACCAAGCGTCATCCTGCGCGCAGTCGCAGGATCCACCCCGGCCAGCCGCCCCCTCCGCAGCCGTTCAGCCCTTCGCCGTCAAGCGCATCTCGGCTGCCCGCGCATGGCCCTGCAACCCCTCGCCGTACGCGAGCTCTGCCGCGATCGGCCCCAGGATGTGGGCGCCCGCTTCACTGACCTGGATCAGGCTGCTGCGCTTCTGGAAATCGTAGACGCCCAGCGGCGACGAGAAGCGCGCCGTCCCCGACGTCGGCAACACGTGGTTCGGGCCGGCACAGTAGTCGCCCAGGCTCTCGCTGGTGTACGCCCCCAGGAAGATCGCGCCGGCATGGCGCAGCAGCGGTTCCCATTGCTCGGGCGCGTCGCTGCTGACTTCCAGGTGTTCCGGCGCGATGCGATTGGCGATGTCGCAGGCTTCGTCCATCGAGCGCGTGTGGATCAGCGCGCCGCGGTCCTTCAGCGACGTGCGGATCACGGCGGCGCGCGGCATCTCGTCGATCAGGCGGTCGATGGCCGCCTGCACGCGGGCGATGTAGCCCGCGTCCGGGCACAGCAGGATGCTTTGCGCGAGCTCGTCGTGCTCGGCCTGGCTGAACAGGTCCATCGCGACCCAGTCGGCCGGCGTCGTGCCGTCGGCCAGCACCAGGATCTCGCTGGGGCCGGCGATCATGTCGATGCCCACCTGGCCGAACACGCGGCGCTTGGCGCTGGCCACGTAGGCGTTGCCCGGGCCGGTGATCTTGTCGACGGCGGGAATGGTGGCGGTGCCGTAGGCCAGCGCGCCGACGGCCTGCGCACCGCCCACGGTGAAGACGCGCTGCACGCCGGCCACGAAGGCGGCGGCGAGCACCAGCGGGTTGCGCTCGCCGCGCGGCGTCGGCACGACCATGACGATCTCGCCCACGCCCGCCACGTGCGCGGGGATGGCGTTCATCAGCACGCTGGACGGATAGGCCGCCTTGCCGCCCGGCACGTAGATGCCCACGCGGTCCAGCGGCGTCACCTTCTGGCCCAGCAGCGTGCCGTCCTCGTCGCGATACTGCCAGCTGCGGCCGCAGGCCTCCAGCTGGCGCTCGTGGTAGCTGCGCACGCGGCGCGCGGCCGATTCCAGCGCGGCGCGCTGCGCGGGCGTGATGGCGTCGAACGCGGCCTTGAGCTCATCGCGCGTGAGCTCCAGCGCGGCCACGCTCGTGGCGGCCGTGCCGTCGAAGCGGTTCGTGTACTCCAGCACCGCGGCGTCGCCGCGCGAGCGCACGTCGGCCAGGATCGCGGCAACGCGCTCCTCGATCGCCAGGTCGGCTTCGTCCGACCAATGGCGCAGCTTGGCGAACTCGGCCTCGAAATCGGCGGCGGCGGTGGCGAGGTGGCGGATCTGGACCGGCATGGCGGGTGGGTCTGGCTGGAGGTTTTCAGGCCTGGATGGCGCCGGCGAAGGCGTCGATCAGCTTGCGGATGCGTTCGCGCTTGAGCTTGAGCGCGGCCTGGTTGACGACCAGGCGCGAGGAGATGTCCATGATGCGCTCGACCTCGACCAGCTTGTTGGCCTTGAGCGTCGAGCCGGTGGAGACGAGGTCGACGATCGCGTCGGCCAGGCCCGTGAGCGGCGCCAGTTCCATCGAGCCGTACAGCTTGATCAGGTCGACGTGCACGCCCTTGTCGGCGAAGTGCTGGCGCGCGACGGCCGTGTACTTGGTGGCGACGCGGATGCGCGAGCCCTGCTTGACGGCGGCCTCGTAGTCGAAGTCGGCGCGCGTGGCCACGCTCATGCGGCACGCGGCGATCCGCAGGTCGAGCGGCTGGTACAGGCCGCTGGTGCCGTCGACGGACGCGGCGTGCTCGATCAGCACGTCCTTGCCCGCCACGCCCAGGTCGGCGCCGCCATGCTGCACGTAGGTGGGCACGTCGGTGGCGCGCACCAGCACGACGCGCACGTCGGGCTGGTTGGTGGCCAGGATCAGCTTGCGGGTCTTCTCGGGATCCTCGGTCACCTCGATGCCGGCCGCAGCCAGCAGCGGCAAGGTCTCTTCGAAGATGCGGCCTTTTGACAGAGCGAGAGTGAGCATGTTGTGCGCTTGCTGAGGAATCAGACGAAAAGGATCTGCGGCTGTTTGGCGCCGGCGCTGCCGCTCGCCCGGTGGCTGGAAGATTCGAGCTCTCGGGAAGCGAGGATCACATCCGAGCCGACCCGATCTCCCCCTCGGGGGGCAGCGACCAGCGGGAGCGTGGGGGCCGTCGTTTCCAGCGTGGGGGCCGTCATTTCACCCGTTCTATGTCGGCGCCGAGCTTCTGCAGCTTGGCTTCCATGCGGTCGTAGCCGCGGTCCAGGTGGTAGATGCGTTCGACGATGGTCTGGCCGTCGGCCACCAGGCCGGCGATCACCAGGCTGGCGGACGCGCGCAGGTCGGTGGCCATCACCGTGGCGCCCGACAGCTTCGCGACGCCGTTGACCACCGCCAGCTTGCCGTCGACCTCGATGCGTGCGCCGAGCCGCGCGAGCTCGTTGACGTGCATGAAGCGGTTCTCGAAGATCGTCTCGGCGACGGTGGATGCGCCCTCGGCGATGCAGTTGATGGCCATGAACTGCGCCTGCATGTCGGTCGGGAACGCCGGGTATTCGCTGGTGCGGAAGCTCACGGCCTTGAGGTGGCCCGGGCCGTCCGACTTCACGCGGATGAAGCCGTCGCCGGCCTCGATCGACGCGCCGGCGTCGCGCAGCTTCTCGATCACCGCCTCGAGGTGGCGCGCCTGCGCGTTCTTGACGACGACCTCGCCGCCGGCCGCGGCGACCGCGCACAGGAAGGTGCCGGCCTCGATGCGGTCGGGGACGATCCGGTGCGGCCCGGCCGGCGCGTGCAGCCTGTCCACGCCCTGGATGCGGATGCGGCTGGTGCCGTGGCCCTCGATCCTGGCGCCCATCGCGATGAGCAGCTCGGCGAGGTCGGGCACCTCGGGCTCCTGCGCGGCGTTCTCCAGGATCGTCTCGCCCTCGGCCAGCGTCGCGGCCATCAGCAGGTTCTCGGTGCCGGTGACGGTCACCATGTCGGTGGTGATGCGCGCGCCCTTGAGCCGCGCCGCCCTGGCCAGGATGTAGCCGTGCTCGACGCGGATGTCCGCGCCCATCGCCTGCAGGCCCTTGATGTGCTGGTCGACGGGGCGCGAGCCGATGGCGCAGCCGCCGGGCAGCGACACCGTCGCCTCGCCGAAGCGCGCCAGCAGCGGGCCCAGCACCATGATGCTGGCGCGCATCGTCTTGACCAGATCGTACGGCGCCTCGGGCGTCGTCAGGCCGCTGGCGTCGATCGTCACCTCGTCCAGCCGGCCGCCTTCGGTCTCGGCGCCCCAGTTCACCGCCACGCCCATGTTGCGGATCAGCTTGAGGGCGGTGGCCACGTCCTGCAGCTTGGGCACGTTGTGCAACGTCACCGGGCCCGGCACCAGCAGCGTGGCGCACAGCTCGGGCAGCGCGGCGTTCTTGGCGCCGGAGATCGTCACCTCGCCTTGGAGGCGGCGGCCGCCGCGGATCAGGAGTTTGTCCATGGGGGTTCGGGCTGGGAAGACGGGCGGGAAGCGGGGGACGGAATTCGGGTGGGATGCCGGGCGGCTCGCAGCGGGGAGCGGTGGCGCTCAGGCGCGCGCCGTCTCACCCGCGGCAAGGCCGCGCGGGAGCGTCAATGAGGATGGCGGGCGGCCGTGCCGTCGAGCGCGCGCTGGCTGGCCCACTCGGCCGGCGTCAGCGTCTTCATCGACAGCGCATGGATCTGTTCGCGCATGCGATCGCCCAGCGCCGCATACACGCGCTGGTGGCGGCGGATGCGCAGCAGGCCCTCGAATTCCGGCGACACGATGGTCGCGAAGAAATGTCGGCCGTCGCCCTCCACCTCGAGGTGATCGCAGGTGAGTCCGTCGGCGATGTAGCGCTGGACGTCTTGGGGCGTGGGATCGGTCATGGAATACGCATTATCCCTCAGCCCCATCGACTTGCCGAGGCTGCCGGGCCCGAGGGACGGCACATCAGTGCCTGAGCTTGTAGCCGCTGCGCAGCAGCGCCAGGGCAATGGCGGCGACGATCACGAAGGCGACGCCGACCACGCCCAGGCTCAGCCAGGGCGACACGTCGCTCTGGCCGAAGAACCCGGCGCGGAAGCCGTCGATCATGTAGAAGAACGGGTTGAGCCGGCTGGCCACGTGCCACACGGGCGGCAGCGAATGCACCGAGTAGAAGACGCCCGACAGGAACGTCAGCGGCATGATGATGAAGTTCTGGAACGCGGCGAGCTGGTCGAACTTCTCGGCCCACAGGCCGGCGATCAGGCCCAACGTGCCCATCATCGCGGCGCCCAGGAAGCCGAACGCGACGATCCAGGCCGGATTCGCGAGCCCCGGCGGCGCGAACCACACGGTCACCGCCATCACGCCCGCGCCCACCACCATGCCGCGCACGACGGCGGCGCCGGCGTAGGCCAGGAACCAGGCGGCCGGCGACAGCGGCGTCACCAGCAGGAACACCAGGTTGCCGGTGATCTTGCTCTGGATCAGCGAGGACGAGCTGTTGGCGAACGCGTTCTGCAGCACGCTCATCATCACCAGGCCCGGGATCAGGAACTGGATGTAGCTGACGCCTTCGTACACGCTCACGCGGCCATTGAGCGCGTGGCCGAACACCACCAGGTACATCACCGCGGTGAGCACGGGCGCCGCCACCGTCTGGAACGACACCTTCCAGAAGCGCAGGATCTCCTTGCGGAACAGCGGCTGGGCGCCGGAGAGGACGATGCGGGCGCTCATGAGGAAACCTCCGCCCTGCAGGCTGCGGCGCGAGCGCCTTCGGGCGGCCGTGCGACGCTCATGCTTCCTCCTCCGTCGTCATGATGTCCAGGAACACGTCCTCCAGGTCGGCGCGGCCGATCTCGAGATCCTCGATCGGCACGGCCGCCTCGCGCAGCAGCGCCAGCACGGACTCGACGTCCGCGGCGTCGCGCGCGCTCACCTGCGCGAAGCGCCCGGTCACGCGCGCGCGTTCCGCGAGGCTGGCGGGCAGCGCGTGGTCGGTCTTGAAGCGCAGCATGGTGCTGGCGGTGCCGGCCAGCAGCTCCGTCGTGCGCTGCAGGGCGACGACCTTGCCCAGCTTGAGCATCGCGATGCGCTGGCACAGCGCCTCGGCCTCTTCGAGATAGTGCGTGGTCAGCAGCACCGTGTGGCCCTCGCGGTTCAGCCGCGCGATGAACTGCCACAGCGTCTGGCGCAGTTCGACGTCGACGCCCGCGGTGGGCTCGTCCAGCACGATGACGGGCGGCCGGTGCACCAGCGCCTGCGCCACCAGCACGCGGCGCTTCATGCCGCCCGAGAGCTGGCGCATGTTGGCGTTGGCCTTGTCGGCCAGGCCCAGGCTGGCGAGCAGTTCGTCGATCCAGTCGTCGTTGCGGCGCACGCCGAAGTAGCCGCTCTGGATGCGCAGCGTCTCGCGCACCGAGAAGAACGGGTCGAACACGAGTTCCTGCGGCACGATGCCCAGCGACTTGCGGGCGGCGGCGTAGTCGTCGACCACGTCGTGGCCCATCACCGTGACCTTGCCGCCGGTGGCGCGCGCCAGGCCGGCGAGGATGCTGATCAGCGTGGTCTTGCCGGCGCCGTTGGGGCCCAGGAGGCCGAAGAATTCGCCGGGCTGCACGTCGAAGGAGACGCCTCCCAGCGCGCGGACGCCGCTGCCGTAGGTCTTCTCGACGTGCTGGAAGGAAATCGCGGACATAGGGCCGGGATTGTAGGAACTTGTCGAGAAGTGCCTCTACAACACGGGCTTGCGAATCTGTGCATTGGCGCGCGGGGGTGCTAGATTTCGCCAACTGAAAAGAAGCGAGCTCCATGGAAGCCAAGAAACCCCGTCGAACCGCCGAACGGATCCTCGAAGTCACGCTGGACCTGTTCAACCGCTTCGGCGAGCCGAACGTGTCGACCACGCTGATCTCGGCCGAACTGCACATCAGCCCGGGCAACCTGTACTACCACTACCCGGCCAAGGACGAGCTGATCAACGCGCTGTTCGATCGCTACGAGAAGGGGCTCAACGAGCTGCTGCAGGCCGCGGACAACGTCGCCAACGTGGAGGACGCCTGGCTGTTCTTCCACATGATGTTCGAGCTGGTCTGGCAATACCGCTTCCTGTATCGCGACCTCAACGACCTGCTGTCCAAGAACCGCCGCCTGGAGACGCACTTCCAGTTCGTGCTGAAGAACAAGTCGCGCGCGGTGGAGGCCGTGCTCGATGGCATGAACCGCAGCAGCGAGGTGCGCCTGGACCGGCGCGACCTGCCGTCGGTGGCCACCTCCATGGTGGTGGTGCTCACCTACTGGCTCAGCTACGAATACGTGCGCGAGCCGCGCAAGGCGCTGGAGCCCGACCAGGCCGGCGCCACGCTGGCGCGCGGCGCCTGGCACGTGCTGTCGCTGCTCACGCCCTACCTCGAACCTGCGGCGCGCGAGCACCTGCAGCGGCTCGCGGGCGCCTACAAGTCCTGACCGCACCCACCCACTTCGCAAAAAGAGAAAGAGACAACGCCATGGCCAAATGGACCGCCTTCCCCTACGACGCCGACGAATACACCTACGACGCCGCCGCGCTGAAGAAGCACTGGGCCCGCCTGCACAAGGGCGATGCCGAGCCGCTCCCCAAGGACGACGCGGTGCTGGCGGCCTGGGCCGCGTTCCATGCCGGTGACTTCAAGAAGGCCTGCGACGCGGGCCTGAAGGCCGGCGAGGCCGGCATCGTCGTGGCCAACAAGGCGCAGTCCATCTACGCGAACTACCTCGAATCGAGCGAGAAGACCAAGCTCGCGATGTTCATGGAGGTGGCCGAGCGCGCCGAGGCGCAGGCCAAGGCCAACCCGAAGCTGGCCAACGCGCATTACTGGCAGGCCTACGCGCTGGGCCGCTACAGCCAGGGCATCAGCGTGGCCAAGGCGCTGACGCAGGGGCTGGGCGCCAAGGTCAAGAACGCGCTGGAGACGACGATCGCGCTGGCACCGAAACACGCCGACGCGCACATCGCGCTCGGCGCCTTCCACGCGGAGGTGATCGACAAGGTCGGCAAGCTCCTGGGCAAGACCCAGGGCGCCGACACCGCCACGGGCCTGAAGATGTTCAAGGAGGCCCTGGCGTTGAACCCCGACTCCGCCATCGCCCGCGTGGAATACGCCAACGGCCTGGTGATGCTCGAAGGCGACAAGCGCATGAAGGAAGCCGAGAAGCTCTACGCCGAGGCCGCCGAGTGCACGCCGATGGACGCGATGGAGCGGCTGGACGTGGAGATGGCCAAGGAAGAGCTCGAGGACGAGTGAGCGGCGGTTTCAGCGAATCCCTCTCATCTCGCAGTCGTGTGGACCGAAGATGGATACGACGGCGGCGCCCGCGGCGAATGCCGTCAGCACCACCAGAATCCAGGCTCTCGCCCACCGATGCCGCCGCTCCGGCGTGCTCAGCGGATCGGCCACCAGCACGAGCGTGGCGATGACCGGCACAAGCACCAGCCATATCCATCCGAACCCGGCGAGATCTATCAGCGCATAGAGGCTGGACACGCCGAGCAACAACCACATGAACACCGCGACGCCCGGATTGCCACACGCGACGAGAACCGCGCCCAACAGGAAGGCGATCCACGTGACGAATGCGAACACGAACAGCAGCCCGCCCTGGGCAAGGCGGCCCATCGGCCGCGTTTCGGTCATGCCCCCTCCCACGGCAGCATCATCGCCAGGTACAGCAACTGGTCGAACTCGGGCCGGAAGCGCTGCACGATCTGGTCGGGATCCGGGCACATCCGGGCATCGGTGATCAGGCCGAACTGCACGCCGCCGCCGTAGCTGAGGATGCTCACGCCCATGCCGATGTCGCCGGAGGCGGGCACCCAGAACATCACCTGCTTGAGGGTGCGGCCGCAGATCTTCAGCGGCACCGACGGGCCCGGCACGTTGGTCATCACCGCCGTGGCCTTCTTCGCGAACAGGCCCAGCAGCGCGTGCTGCACCGGCTTGATCAGCACGCCCGCCACGGACAGCAGCGCGAACGCCAGCAGCGGCTGGTAGCCGCCCTTGAGCTCCTGCATGCGCGCGCGCACGGCCGCGAGGCGGTCGATCGGGTTGGCGATGCCGATGGGCAGCACCAGCGGCACGAGACCGAAGCGGTTGCCCAGCTGCCAGGCCTTCTCGAGCGGGCGCAGGTTCACCGGCACCATCGCGCGGATCTCCTTGCCCGTCGGATCCTCGCCCTTGTCGCGCAGGTAGCTGCCGATCGCGCCGGCCACGCTGGCCAGCAGGATGTCGTTGATCGAGCCGCCCAGGGCCTGGCCGACGGCCTTGACCTCAGGCAGCGGCAACGGCTCGCCCCACGCGACGCGCTTGCCCGGCGTGGCCTTGCCCTTGAGGCTGGTGGGCGAGTCGTCGGGCATCAGCGCCATCGCGGCGACGTCCGACACGACCTGCGCGCCGATGCGCGCCATCTCGAGGCTGCCGTTCAGCGGTGCGGCGGGGTCGGACATCATCTCGAGGCCCTTGCCCACGCCCGCGCCGTACACGCCGATCGCCTTGACGGCGAGCTCGGACGCCGGCTTGATCAGGTAGTCGGCGATCCAGTCGTTCTCGTCGTCCTCGGCGTCGCGCTTGCGGCGCGGAGGCGGCGACTTGCCGCCGTCGGTGATCGACAGCATCACCGAGATCAGCGCGATGCCGTCGGCGATGCAGTGGTGGATGCGCGCCACCAGCGCGCTGCGGCCCGTCTCGAAGTCCTCGAACAGGTGGAACTGCCACAGCGGCCGGCTGGGGTTCAGCGGCTGGGTGGCGAGTTCGCCGACGTAGTGCTTGAGGCCGTCCAGCGGCGCCTGGCCCTTCGACAGCTCGAGCTTCTCCGGCAGCACGTGGGCGGCCAGGTCGAAGTGGTCGTCGTCGACCCACTGCGCACCGAGCGTGTCCTCGACCACCTTCTGCCTGAAACGCCCGTATTGCAGGAGCGCCGTGCCCACGCGCTCGCGCAAGTCGGCCAGCGACAACTGCGGCTCGATCAGCCAGACCCCGACGATCATCATCAGGTTGGCCTCGTTGTCCATGCGCAGCCAGGCCGTGTCGACCCGGGACATGCGTTCCACGTTTGCGCTCAAGTCGTCTCCCCTGGGGTATCGGTCCGAATCGGTCTAGAGTGGCATCCCGGCATTCTTCCGGCCCGGCTTGCGAGATTGGGTTTTAACATCCGCCCCGTCAAGCCTGACTTCCACCCACCCGGAACATTCGCCATGAGCACTCTCAACGAGCAATTCGAACAAGCCGTCGCCGACAGCAAGAACCTGCCCGAGCGCCCGGACAACATGACGCTGCTGAAGATCTACGCGCTGTACAAGCAGGCCACCGAGGGCGACGTGCAGGACAAGCGCCCCGGCTTCACCGACATGGTGGGCCGCGCGAAGTGGGACGCCTGGAACGAGCTGAAGGGCCAGTCGTCGGACGCGGCCAGGCAGGCCTACGTCGACCTGATCGAAGACCTGAAGTAAGCACGGTCCGGCGCCGGCGCGCGCCGTCATCCCGCTTCCTGCGCGAAGCGGCATGTCGTCATCCTGCGCGAAGCGGCACGCCGTCATCCTGCGTGAAGCGGCAAGTCGTCATCCTGCGCGAAGCGGCATGCCGTCATCCTGCGCCAAGCGGCATGCCGTCATCCTGCGCGAAGCGGCATGCCGTCATCCTGCGCGAAGCACCATTGCCGTCATCCTGCGCGAAGCACCATTGCCGTCGTCATCCTGCGCGAAGCGAAGCGGAGTCGCAGGATCCACGCACTCCGAGGCGGCGGCCCGGCCAGGGTGGATCCTGCGACTGCGCGCAGGATGACACGCTATTTTCCTTCGACGCCGGAAGCAGGCACCGTCCAGCGCCGGCACATGCCGTCATGCTGCATCCTGCGCG
>JBJMWE010000378.1:0-9720 GCA_045810285.1 Vitreoscilla sp.
CAGGTTGGCATGGATGAAGCAGACCGTCCCGTCATCGCGAACGTGCCATCTTCCGATCTCGACCTTGCCGGAGCCGTCGCCGCCTCGAGAACTGCCATCAGGCGAGAAATACTCGAAATAGCGGTGGCCACCGTGGGAGAAATCGATGGTCGAGTCGGCGACGATCGCGGTCGCCTTCGTGACCTCCGTGACGGATTGCGCGCTGACTTGCCGTGCCGCCAAGAGCGACACGGCGGCCACGACGCCAGCAAATGCGATCAAGGGCAATCGATGGGAGACGGTGATGGGGCTGACTGGCATGGACTTCCCAGGTTGGAGTGCAAGACTTGCGCGATCGGAGTGCAAGCCATTGGTCGGCGCCGAAGGCAACAGCCTTACAACCTGACATGGAACCATTCGAACTTCTCGGCCGGGAGCGGCGCCGTGCAATTTGAGCCTCCGCAGGTGTTCACTGTCCGACGTATGCCCATCGTTCAGGTCAGCACGCTGGCCTGGCGGAAGGCGCTGGAGCGGGCAGGCATCGCGGATTTCCGCTGGCTCGATCTTCGGCACACATTCGCGACCTAGCACCGGCAAGCGCGTACGCCGACCCTGAACTGCAGCGGCTTGGCGGCTGGAAGACCGGCGCCATGTTGCGCTCTACGCGCATGTGGCACCGACGCCCTGAAGGGGTGCAGCCACCCGACTCGATGCGATGACCAGCGACGTTCCAGCCGTGCCAAAAGCGCGCCCACAAAGACCAACGGCCTGACGTTTCCGTCAAGCCGTTGATTCTTCTTCCTAATTTTGGTGGGCCCTGTGTAACTCGAACACTCGACCTACGGATTAAGAGAGACGCTCCATGCCCTATCCGATCACCTCGATCATGGACACGCGCAGAGTAGTGTGGGGCAGCCGAAAGGTTGGGGAGTAACCAGATTGGGCCGCCTAGCTACGTTTCGGCTACGATCAACTCAGCAGGAATGTCTTCAAGGAACCGAAAATTGACCTGCTCGGCCGTGTCTTCAGCCTAATGCCCGCCAATATGATTACATTCTCGACCGAATTCCCCCTCGATCCAAAGACCAAGGCCATCGATGTGCTTCGCTTGGCATGCGAGTGGCTCGCCGGAAGCCCGCACACTGCCCTGCCTGACGATGCCTTCGACGTGCTTCCGATCGACGAAGCCCGCGAAGTAAAGGTGGGAAGCGAGACTGCCACTTTTGCAGCTGTGACCACAGGCGCTCAGTTGATGACTGGGCTGCAATATCGGAAACTCGAAAGTGAGCTGGAATGGGTCACAACGATCGTCGCTCGCCAAGATGGCGCCGAGACGCTTTTCAGTTTGCAAGTTTCCTGTGAGGCGCTCGGGACTGCAGTTCGGCTTCCATCACCCAGAAAGCCCTACTTCATCAAGCAGGCCCTTGCAACGCTTGGGGGCGGTTCAGACGGCGAGATCCCTGTAGGTGACAAGCCATTCGTCCTCGCCGAGACAGACACTGCGATCGCAGCAGCGCTGATCAAAGGGGAAGCAAACAATCGACTCCCGATCGTCTACGTCAGTGTTGATTTTCGAAATCAACTTGTAGTTGACCCTGATGAACTGGCGAAGTTTGTCTCTGGGCTCGCACACGTCGTCGTTGAACCCTCACGCTCCTTTTCCGCGAAGCTGCGGCCCATGGTGGACGGGCGCAACGTGTATGGCAACACCATTGGCGTTTACTGGCCCAAGAGCAGCGCTCGCAAGTCCTACTACCCTGACCAGTTCGACGGAGATTCGCGGGCCATGCAGCGTGCAATCTCCGAGGACCTCCGGGTAGCACTCGCGAACCGCCGCCTTTCTAGCGGCTGTACTTGGCCACATCTTCAGGAACAACTCTCACGGCAGCGGATCGATCAACTTCGCAATGCCGGTTCGGCATCTGTGGACGACTTTGTCGCCGCATTCGATGCCGAGGTTAAAGCGAAGGATCAACGCCTTCTCGAAGCTGACACCGAGATCAAGCGACTAAACGCAGACCTTCGGAAGGCCAGTGCCAGCGCAGGCTCAAGTTCTGCGGGCCTCCTGAGGCTCGGCAAAGAACACGACCTGTGGCCCGGCGAAATTCGCAATCTGGTTATGGCGGTACTCTGCGATTCTCTTCGCAATCTCAAGGACGGGAGTCGTCGACAGCACATCGTGTCCGATCTCCTTGAAGCAAATCCTGAAGGCGCAGAACTCGCGTCATTGGAGGCCGAAATCAAGGGAGCCCTCAAAACGTACCGCTCGATGGATGCAAAGCCCCGTAGCGCGTTGACTAGCGTGGGTTTCAACATCACTGAGGATGGCAAGCACTACAAGGCTACATTTCGAGGGGACGCTCGCTATATGTTCACCCTGCCGAAAACTAGCAGTGACCATAGGGCCGGAAAGAACGCCGCTAGCGACATCACGAGCACGCTCTGTTAGTCCTCTGGTCGCTGAGACACTCAGGGGCACCCCGGCGGTGTCCCAGGGCGTGCGGGAATTCCGCCTACGCGCAAATGCTGGATTAGACGAGCATTGACGTCCTCAAGAGGCGGTGACGATAACCACGTCTCCGACTTGAACGCCGCTGAATGCCTTTGGAACCGGGTCGGTCGGCTTCGTCACTTCGGTGACGGTTTCCTGGGGCCCGATCAAATTAACAAGCGCGTTGTTGCTACGCACTCGCTTGATTTCCTTGGCATCCGGATGTTTCGTGTATTCAGACGAGGTCACGGTAGCCATACGTTCTTGGACGTGGCTCACCTTACCCTTGCCTCGCACGATCTCAAGAGCCCCCAAGGACTCGTTCGTGTCCGGATCAATGATTGCCTCACCGAGGCCGACCACCAAGAACTGTTTGCCGATAGTGACCGCTTTATCGATCCCGGCGTTAATCACGATGGTGAAGGGATCTTGCACCGACACAACTTTTGCGAAATGTCGTTCACTCATTTGGTTCACTTTCAGCCTGGAGCAAGTTGAGCGCTTCAATTGGAACGACCGGCCTTAGCTGGAGCCGCAAAAGGTCATCCTGAGATGCAGGGGGCATTCCGTTCTCAAGGAAACCGCTTCGTAGCTTGATTTGTATGGCCTTCTCTTGAACAATGTGAACGACACCGATACAGATGAGCGTGTCAACCTCATCTTGCTGCGAGTAGCAGCCAACCACGATGTTGTTCAGGAAGTTCTCGTTCCGGCGAATGACAAATATCTGCTTGTCAGGCAAGTACTTGATTGGCACCTCAAATGCTGGCGCCGCTCGCTTCTCGTGGTGAAGGTCGAAGATCACCTTCAACAGCACTAGCATCAGCGAGACTGCAACCCAGACCGTCGCCAACAACCACTTCACAGAGATTGCATTGGTGACGTCGACAAACATCGTCACAAAACCTGAGACTGCCCCGAGGGCGCCGAGCATCAGCGATAAGCCGTTGAGACTAAATAGGGCGCCGGTCGCTCGGTTCATCATCCGACGAGCATAGCTCAACAGTTCAAGCAGCGGCACCCATCCCTCGACATGGCGCTGTTGTCCATCGCCACGGGCCTGCGGCAGGCGAACGTAAAGGATCTGGAAGTACGTCGAAATCGACCGCATGCACCTCTGGATCCCGGGCAGCAAGCACAAGAACGGCAAGCCGCATGCAGCGCCTCTGTCCGTCCTGCGCAAGCTGCGCGGCAGGCATGCAACGCGGGCATTCACATTCCAAGGTGAAACCGTCGTTCAAGTCAGCACGCTGGCTTGGCGGAAGGCGCGTCTTGAACGTCGGCTCTTGGGCGTTGAAACTGCATCGCCGGAACGCCAGCAACTGTCCGAGCATCTCGGAGCGGGCAGGCATCGCGGATTTTCGCTGGCACGATCTTCGGCACACGTTCGCGACCTGGCACCGCCACGCCGGCACTCCGACCCCCGAGCTTCAGCGGCTCGGCGGCTGGAGGACCGGCGCCATGGGGGAGCGCCACGCGCATGTGGCTGCCGAAGCCCCGCCGGGTGCAGCCACCCGACTCGATGCGATGCGATGACTGGCTACGTTCCAGCGATGCCAGAAGCAGGCCCACAAAGACCAACGGCCTGACGTTTCCGTCAAGCCGTTGATTCTTCTTCTTAATTTTGGTGGGCCCTGAGTGACTCGAACACTCGACCTACGGATTAAGAGTCCGCTGCTCTACCAACTGAGCTAAGAGCCCGAAATTCTCGGTGTTGCCATCGCGATGTAGCGATCACAACAGCCTTAAATTCTACTTCGATTCCTGCTCAACCTGCAAGCAGAAAATTCATCATCATCCGGAAGATCCGTCCTGGTTCGACACGTGCTGGAGCGCGTCGGCCAAGTGGTGGGTTGTGCGGGACTCGAACCCACGACCTACGGATTAAAAGTCCGCTGCTCTACCAGCTGAGCTAACAACCCCGTTTCCGGCAGAGCCTCAAATCATAGCATAGGCGCCGGCAAGTCGACAAGCGGCGCTCACTTGAGCAGCTGCGCGATCACCTCGCCCGCGGCGGCCATGCCGAAGCTGGCGGTGACGACGACGGTGGATCCGTAGCCGTGGCAGTTCAGCGAGTTGTCGCGACGCGCGGTGGCCGGCACGTCGTCGCCGATCTCGCAGACGGCGTCCTCGGGGGCGGGCTCGGCCACGCTCTCGCGCGAAAACACGCAGCGCACGCCCATCCTGCCCGTGCGCGGCGCGCCGTGCTGCGAGCGCAGGCGCTGGCGCAGGCTGGCCAGCAGCGGGTCGTGCGTGGTGGCGTGCAGGTCGTCGATCTCGATCTTCTCGGCGCGCTGCTTGCCGCCCGCCGCGCCGCAGGTGACGAAGGCGACGCGCGCGGCGCGCGCCCAGGCAGCGATGGCCAGCTTGGCCCGGGTCTGGTCGCAGGCGTCGATGACGGCGTCCACCTCGATGGGCAGCAGGCCGGGCCAGTTGTCTGCGTCGGCGAACTCCTCGACGCAGTGGACGACGCAGCCGGGGTGGATGTCGGCGATGCGGCGACCCAGCGCCTCTGCCTTCGACATGCCCAGCGTGGCGCCGAGCGCCTGGATCTGGCGGTTGACGTTGGACTCGGAGACGTGGTCGAGGTCGACGAGCACCAGCTGCGCAACGCCGCTGCGCGCGAGCGCCTCGACCGCCCACGAGCCGACGCCGCCCAGGCCGACGACGGCCACGCGCGCCGCGCGCACGCGCGCGTAGCCGCCTGCGCCGTACAGCCGCTTGAGACCGCCGAAGCGGCGCTCGAGATCGGCGTCGTCCGCCGCGATGACGGTCGATGTCACCGCGGGAACGTCGCCCACGGCGGTCACTTCAGCGACTTCAGGCGATCACGCCCGGCCGCCGCCGCTTCCGACTTCGGGTACGTCTTGACCAGCTCGCCGAGGGTGACCCGGGCGGCCTTGACGTCCTTCAGCTCGATCTGGCAGTTGGCGATGGCCAGTTCCGCCTCGGGCGCGCGCGCGTGCTCGGGCGCGGCCGCGATGAAGGCCCTGAACGTGGCGATGGCGCCCTTGAAATCGCGGTTGCCATATTGCGCGTTCCCGAGCCAGTAGCGGGCCAGGTCGGCGTAGCCGCTGGCTGGCCAGCGGCGCAGGAAGTTGCCGAGCGCGAGTTGCGCCTTGTCGAAGTCGCCCGTGCGCAGCGTGGCGGTGGCCGCGTCGTACGCCTGGATTTCCTCGGGGTCGGCGTTGAAGGTCTTGCCGTCGAGGTTGACCTGCTGCGGCTCGACGCGCTTCAGGCGCTCGTCGACACCCTGCGTGATGTTCTTCTGCTGGCGCTGGACGTCGGACAGGTCTTTCGCCAGCTGCTCGTTGGCGCCGCGCAGCTGGGCCATCTGCTGGCGCAGCTGCTCGTTCTGGTTCGTGAGATCGAGCAGCGCGTTCTGCAGCTGCTGCAGCTGCTGCGCGTACTGCGACCCCTGCGACTTGTTGGCATCCTCCAGCTGGGAGATCCGCGTGCGCAGGTCGATGATCGCGCGGCGCGCCTCGTCGTCGTCGAACAGGCCGGCATGCGCGTTCGAGCCGACGACCAGCAGGGCGGCCAGCGCGCACGCACGGCGCACGGCCGTGAATGCGCGCGGGCGGCGCGACGCTTCCGGGAACGTCACGGCCGCGGACATCACTTGCTGCGCAGCTCGACGCGGCGATTCTTCGCCCACGCCGACTCGTCATGGCCGTCCACCGCCGGACGCTCCTTGCCGTAACTCACCGCTTCCAGCTGCGAATCGCCCACGCCCAGCACCTTCATCTGCTGGACGACGGCCTCGGCGCGCTTCTGGCCGAGGGCCAGGTTGTATTCGCTGCCGCCGCGCTCGTCGGTGTGGCCTTCGGCCACTTCCTTGGCGCCCGAATTGGCCTTCAGCAGCTTGGCGTGGGCTTCCACGATGGGACGGAACTCGTCCTTGACCGCATAGCTGTCGAAATCGAAGTAGATGACGCGATCGAGCGTGATGGGCACGACCGGCTGGCTGCTCATGTCGGTCTTGGCGACCGTGTCGCCGCTGGGCTGCGTCGTGGTGGTGGTCTGGGACGTGACGTCCTTCTTCTCCACCTCGACCGGCTTGTCCAGCTTCGTGGGCGAGGCGCAACCGGCCACGACCGCCACGCTGGCCAGGGCCAGCAACATCTTCCCGGAATTCTTGATCATCGATTCTCTCCTACCAGCACTATGAACATGTCCGCGAGCGCCCCTGCGCCGCGGCTTCTTCCCCGAAATCAGCGGCCGAACGGGCCCCAGACAGGTTCTCGGATGTCGAGGCCCGATTCGACCAGCGTCGACTTGAATCGGCCGTCGGTGGTCGTGACCATCAGCACGTCGCGGCCGCCGGCCTTCGTCGCGTAGATGATGTAGCGGCCGTTGGGCGCGAAGCTCGGGCTCTCGTCGTCGTTGGTGTCGCTGACGCTGGCCACGTCGTTGGTGGCGAGGTTCATCACCATCAGCTTGAAGCCGTCGCCGCGCGAAATGTATGCGAGAAGCTTGCCGTCCGGGCTGATCGAGGGGCTGATGTTGTAAGCACCGTTGTACGTGACGCGCTGCGCGCCGCCGCCGCCCACGGGCTGGCGGTAGATCTGCGGGCCGCCGCCGCGGTCGCTGACGAAGTACAGCGAGGCGCCGTCGGGGGAGAACCGGGCCTCGGTGTCGATGCCGGTGCTCTCGGTGACGCGACGCGGGTTGCCGCCGTTGCGATCCATCAGGTAGACGTGCGAGCCGCCGTCCTTGGACAGCGTGACCGCCAGGGTGCGGCCGTCGGGCGAGAACGCCGGCGCGCTGTTGGACCCCTTGAACGCCGCCACTTCGCGCATGGCGCCGGTGCGCACGTTGCGGATCACGACCTTGGCCTTCTTGTCGTGGAAGGTGACGAACGCCAGCTCGGAGCCGTCGGGCGACCACGCCGGCGAGATGATGGGTTCGTTGTCGACCAGCGCCGGCACGATGTTGGCGCCGTCGGCGTCGGCGATGCGCAGGGTGTGCTTGCCGCCGCCCTTGGTGACGTAGGCGATGCGCGTGGAGAACACGCCGCGCTCGCCGGTCACCTTCTGGTAGATGAGGTCGGAGATGTGGTGGGCCGCCAGGCGCAGGTCGGCCGGCTGGCTCGGCTCGCTCTGGCCGCCCTGGTCGGCGCCCTTGACGACGTCCCACAGGCGGAAGCGCACGTCGACGCGGCCGTCGGCCAGGCGCGCGGCGGAGCCGCTCACCACCCAGTCGGCGCCGCGCGAGCGCAGGGTGTTGTAGTCGGGCAGGCCGTTCTCGTCGGCGGGGGCCGGGGCGTCGACGACCTTGAAGACGCCGCTGCGCTCGAGGTCGGCGCGCACGACGGCCGAGACGGACTGGGGCTGGCGATCCTCGTCGCGGAAGCGGCCCAGGGCGATGGGAATCTGGGTACCGCCGACGCCGCGGATCTCGACGCGGAATTGCGCAAGCGCCGGCGTGAGTGCGGGCAGCGCGAGGGAGGCGCCCAAGGCGCGCAGGGCATGTCTTCTAGGCCACATGAGGATTCAGGTGAGTCCTGTTTCAGTCGGAAAGTTCCGGGGAGTCCAGCATGCTGTTCAGCAGGGCGCATTGTAGGCAGCAAGAACGAGGCCTGCTTGTAGGTCAACGGCGCGTCCGCGCCGGGGCCGGATAATGCCCGATTCCTGCCCTTCCCCGGGGGAACATGGGCGTCAGTCGCCCGGCCCCCGCCGCCAATGACCACACTGAAGCAGCGCCTCGTGCGCGTGATCCCCTACTTCCGCGACAACAGCCGCGCCGCCCTCGGGCTGGCCGCCCTGGCGATGGTGGTGGCGGCGGCCACCGAGCCGATGATCCCGTACATCCTCAAGCGCCTGTTGAACAGCGGCTTCAAGGACACCGCCGGCGTGCCGATCTGGAGCATCCCGCTGGCCATCGTGGTGCTGTTCGCCATCCGCGGCGTCTCGTGGTGGGTGTCGAGCTACGGGCTGACCAAGGCGTCGCAGAACGCGGTGCTGGCCGTGCGGGCGCACATGTTCTCGCACATGCTGCGCGCGGCACCGGCGCTGTTCACGCGCAATTCGGCCAGCAGCATCACCAACAACATCGTCTACGAGATCCAGACGGGCGCCAACCTGCTGATGGGCTCGGTGCAGATCCTGGTGCGCGACTCGCTCACCGCCCTGTTCTTCGTGGGCTACCTGGTCATCCTGAACTGGCGCCTGACGCTGTTCGTGGTGGTGCTGTTCCCCATCGTCGGGCTGCTGGTGCGCCTGGTCAGCAAGCGGCTGCACAAGCTCAACGTGGCCGGCCAGAACGCCACCGACGACCTGGCCTACGTGGTGGAGGAGAACGTCCTGGCCTGGCGCATCGTGCGCCTGCATGGTGCGGCGCGGCAGGAACAGCGCCGCTTCGACGCCAGTTCCAACCTGATGCGCAGCCTCAACATCAAGCAGCAGGCCTCGGGCTCCCTGATGACGCCCGTCACCCAGGTGCTGGCCTCGTTCGCGCTGGCGGCCGTGCTGTGGATGGCGCTGGCCGAGAGCAGCAAGACACACGGCACGCCGGGCGACTTCGTGGCCTTCATCACCTGCATGCTGCTGCTGATCCAGCCCGCCAAGCACCTGTCGGACGTCATGGCCCCGCTCACGCGCGGCACCGCGGCGATGGAGCGCGGCCTCGACATGATGGAGACCGTGCCCATGGAGACCGGCGGCACCGTGGCGCCTGCGCGCGTCCGCGGCGACGTCGAGTTCCGCGACGTCGGCCTGCACTACGCGGCGCGCCAGTCCGACGAGCCCGGCGACGCGGCCCGCCCCGAGGCCGCGCCGGGCGACGCGCCGGTGGCCGCGCTGTCGGACATCTCCCTGGCCATCCGCGCCGGCGAGACGGTGGCCTTCGTCGGCCCGTCGGGCGCGGGCAAGACCTCGCTGGTCAACCTGCTGCCGCGCTTCGTCGAGCCGAGCGCGGGCCAGGTGCTGATCGACGGCGTGCCCATCGCCGACTACGACATCACCGCGCTACGCAGCCAGTTCGCGCTGGTGAGCCAGGACGTGGTGCTGTTCAACGACAGCGTCGCCGCCAACGTGGCGCTGGGCGCGACGGTCGATCCCGCCCGCGTGCGTGACGCGCTCGCGGGCGCGAACCTGCTCGAGTTCGTGCAGGCCATGCCGGGCGGGCTGGACGCGCACATCGGCCACAACGGCAACCAGCTGTCGGGCGGCCAGCGCCAGCGCCTGGCCATCGCCCGGGCGATCTACAAGGACGCGCCGATCCTGATCCTGGACGAGGCGACGTCGGCG
>JBJMWE010000379.1:0-17267 GCA_045810285.1 Vitreoscilla sp.
ACGGCCACGGCGGCGCCGCCACGCCGGGCTGGCACGCGGCGGGCCTCGCGCCCGCGCGGCCCTGGCCCGTGTCGAACGATGAGCGCCCGCTGCTGGCCGGCGCCACGACCGCGTCGCTGTTCGCGCGCGCCTTCGGCGATTCGGGCGCCCCGTCGCCCGTGGCCGGCGGCGTGCTGGATTCGGGCGGCACGGCCGTCCTCCAGGCGCACGAGCCCGCTGCCTCGCCCGCCTGGACGCGCCCGCAGGGCAACGACGAGGCCGTCGCGGCCGTCGCCCGGGCCGACGCCACCGACTGGCCGCTGGGCCGCGCCATCGCGCAGATCCAGGGCGTGTACGTGCTGGCGGAGAACGCCCACGGGCTGGTCGTCGTCGACATGCACGCCGCGCACGAGCGCATCGTCTACGAGCGCCTGAAGGCCGGCGCCGCCACGCACGACATGCCCACGCAGGCGCTGCTGATTCCCGCCACCTTCGCGGCCACCCCCGCCGAGCAGGCGCTGGTGGAGACGCACGCGCAGACGCTGCGCACGCTCGGCCTGGACGTCTCGCCGATGGGCCCGCAGTCGCTCGCCGTGCGCAGCCTGCCCGCCGCGCTGCTGCAGGCCGACCCGGTCGACCTCGTTCGCTCGGTGCTGGCCGATCTCGCCGAAGTCGACGCCAGCACCCTGGTGCAACGCGCCCGCGACGACGTGCTCGCCTCCATGGCCTGCCACGGCGCCGTGCGCGCCAACCGCCGCCTCACCCTCGACGAGATGAACGCGCTGCTGCGCCAGATGGAAGCCACCGAGCGCTCCGACCAATGCAACCATGGCCGCCCCACGTGGCGCCAGGTGACGATGAAGGAACTCGACGCGCTGTTCCTGCGCGGACGCTGAGCGCCCCGCCCCGCGCGCCTTTTCGCCAGTTTTTCCGGCCCGACCCCGACATGACCGATCCCACCTCCCCGCCGCCGAAGCCGCCGGAAGACCCGACGCCCGCCCCCACCCCCACCACCGCCGGCACGCCCGCCGCGCCGCGTCGCATCCCGCGCGCCGAGGCGCCGCGCATCGAGCCGGACGACCCGCGCAAGGTGGGCCAGCGCGTGATGGAGCAGCGCCCGCACGAACGCAAGCCCACCGAGCACGCGGCCACGCGCGGCAGCAAGCCCGACCTGCGCGACCTGCCGCGTCCGCGCCGCGACGTGCCCAGCAACGTCTGGCGCGCGGAACCACCGCCTTCGCCCAAGCCCTCGCCGTCGCGCGACATGCCGCCATTCGACCGCCGCGACGGACCGCGCCGCGCCCATGGCGACGCGCCGCGCCCCGATCGCCCCGGCGAGCGCCGCACCAGCCCCGGCCCGTGGCAGGAGCGCGGCCCGCGCTACGACTTCCGGGACCGTCCCGACGACCCCCGCGCCGGCCCGCCGCCGCAGGGCGAGCGCCGTCGCGACGCGGAGCCGCACGACGACCGCGAGCGCCCGCGCTTCGACGATCGGGATCGTCCCCGCTTCGACGACCGCGATCGCCCGCAGCCTGGCGGCAACCGCGACCGCGGCCCCTACGGCGAGCGCGGCCGCGGCCCCAGCTACCCGCAGGGCCCCAATGAGCGGCCGCGCCATCCCGGCGCGCGCGGCGACGAGCGCACGCCGCAAGGTGTCGGCGGCGACCGTGGCCGTCCCGAGCGCGGCGATCGCCGCCCGTCCGGCCCGGGCGACCACCCCCCGCCGCGCCGCCGCGACGACATCGAGCGCGAGGCCGCCGCGCAGCGTCCGCCGCAGGCCGACCGGCCCCCGCACCCCGCCATCGACCCCCAAGCGCCCCGGCGCGAGGACCAGCGGCTGTCCAAGGTGCTGGCCGAGCGCGGCATCGCCTCGCGCCGCGAGGCGGACGACTGGATCGACGCGGGCTGGGTGAAGGTCGACGGCGAGATCGCCGTGCTGGGCGCGCGCGTCTTCCCGCACCAGGTCATCGAGATCGACGAGATCGCCAAGACCCAGCAGGCACACCGCGTCACCATCCTGCTGCACAAGCCGGTCGGCTATGTCAGCGGCCAGGCCGAGGACGGCTACGAGCCGGCATCGGTGCTGGTGACGCAGGCCAACCACTGGCCGGAGGATCCCTCGCGCGAGCGCTGGCACGCGGGCCACGGGCGCATGCTCGCGCCCGCCGGCCGCCTGGACATCGATTCCACCGGCCTGCTGGTGCTCACGCAGGACGGCCGCATCGCGCGTCACCTGATCGGCGAGGACTCCGACGTCGAGAAGGAATACCTGGTGCGCGTCGAGTACCCGGGCGGCGACCAGTTCCCCGATGCCGACCTGCAGCGACTGCGCCACGGCCTCTGGCTGGATGGCCGCGAGCTGCGCCCGGCCAAGGTCAGCTGGGCCAACGAGGACCAGTTGCGCTTCGTGCTGCGCGAGGGCCGCAAGCGCCAGATCCGCCGCATGTGCGAGGCCGTCGGCCTGCTGGTCACCGGCCTGAAGCGCGTGCGCATCGGCAGCGTGGTGCTGGGCAAGCTGCCGCCCGGCCAGTGGCGCTACCTGCGCGACGACGAACGCTTTTGACCGACGCGCGCGTTCCCCCGACCCCGCGCTGGCTGGGCCTGGCCGGCCCCACCGCCTCGGGCAAGACCGCGCTGGCGCTCGCGCTGGCACGGCGTTGGCCGGTGGAGATCGTCAGCGTCGACTCGGCACTCGTGTACCGCGGCATGGACATCGGCACCGCCAAGCCGAGCGCCGCGGAACAGGTGGCGGCGCCGCACCACCTGCTCGATCTCATCGATCCCGCGCAGTCGTACTCCGCCGCGCAATTCGTCGCCGATGCGCGACGGCTGATGGACGAGATCCGCGCCCGCGGCCGCTGGCCGCTGCTGGTGGGCGGCACCATGATGTACTTCAAGGCGCTCGTCGACGGCATCGACGACATGCCGCCCGCCGATCCGGCGATCCGCGCGGCCATCGACGCCGAGGCCGCGCAGCACGGCTGGCCGGCGATGCACGCGCGACTGGCGGAGATCGACCCGGTCACTGCCGCGCGCCTGCAGCCCAACGATTCGCAGCGCATCCAGCGCGCGCTCGAGGTGTGGCACGCCAGCGGCACGCCGCTGTCGGCGCTGCACCTGCGCGCACAACGCGGCGCCCCGGCCCGCGACGGCGCGCTGCTCGCGCTCGAGCCCGCGTCACGCGCGTGGCTGCATGCGCGCATCGCGCAACGCTTCGACGCCATGCTGCACGCGGGCTTCCTCGACGAGGTGCGCCGCCTGCGCGCCGACCCGGCCCTGCACCTGGACCTGCCGTCGATGCGCTGCGTCGGCTACCGCCAGGCCTGGGAGGCGCTGGACGCGGCCGATCCGCCGGACCTGCCCGCGCTGCGCGAGCGCGGCATCGCCGCGACGCGCCAGCTCGCGAAGCGGCAGGTCACGTGGCTGCGCGGCATGGCGCATCGACGAGTGGTGGAGGCGGACGCGCCAGACGTCGAGGCGCGACTGGTCGCTGCGGCACAATCGCTGATCGGACCTTTGGAGAGTTCTCCGACATGACGGGCTCGTATCTTCCGCCGGGGCGCCCCGGCGACGCGCGCTGGAACGCGCCGGGGCGCCGGGCGGAGTCCCCTGAGCAAGACCGCCTGCGCCACCAGGCGCGCCTCGCCGGCTGGTTCGTCGTGACCAGCGCAGTCATGCTCGTGGCGCTGGTGGGCTTCGATCTGCTGGAGATCCGCGGCATCCGCGACACCCCGCACCCGACGGTGCACCGGGCACGCGGCATGGTCGATGTCGTGAAGGCCAGCCGGTTCACCATGGAGTACCGGCTCGACCAGCGCGGCGCCGAGCCGATGCAGTTCAAGTGCCGGCCCCAGGTGGTCGGCCCGCCCCGCTGTCCGGAGGCCTCGCAAGAGTGGTTCGCGCGCCCGATGACGGTGGAATGGATCGACATGCCCATCTTGCTGCCGGGACTGACCGCCGCGCGGGCGACGCACATGGACGCCGGCGACGATCCGCTGTTCGA
This sequence comes from Vitreoscilla sp., assembly GCA_045810285.1. Taxonomy (GTDB): domain Bacteria; phylum Pseudomonadota; class Gammaproteobacteria; order Burkholderiales; family Burkholderiaceae_C; genus Scleromatobacter. The sequence continues at coordinate 3,983 of JBJMWE010000379.1, forward strand.
GGCATCGCCGCGCGCGGTGCAGGACGCCGAGGTGGCGACCCTCGAGGCAGCCATCCCGGAGGCGTTCCGGGTCTTCGGCATGCTGATGCTCGGGGGCGCCGCCGTCGCGGCGTTCCACCGGGCACGACTCTGGCGCCTGACGGGCCAGATCCAGGCGGCGCACCGGCGGGCCCATGCGGCCAGGCTGCCGCGCAGTGGTCATCCCTGAACTCGATCGGGAGGAGTCGCTCGCGCGCGGGCCAAGCTGGCAGGGATCGCCAGGAACGACAAGGCCGCTGGCCCAGCGAGGAGTCCAGTGGCCCGCTTCGCGCAAGCCGTCGCCGTCAGGTCGACACCCGCTCTCCGTTCTTGCGCGGCTTGATCGGCCCCGTGCGCACGCAGTTGCGTCCGGCTTCCTTGGCCGCCTCGAGCGCCTGCTCGGCTTCGTGCACCATCGTGTCGACGCTCAGCTGGCCCTGGTGGACGGTGGACACGCCGATGCTGACCGTGGCGACGACGTGGGTCTGGTTCCAGGTGTACGGCGCGGACGCCACCTGCTGGCGGATGCGCTCGGCGGCGTCCAGCGCCCCCAGCGGATCGGTGTTGGGCAGGAAGACGGCGAGCTCGGCGCCGCCGAAGCGCGCCAGCAGGTCGGGCTGGCGCAGCGTGGTGCCCACGCGCTTGGTGACTTCGAGCAGCAGCGCGTCGCCGCACAGCTGGCCCAGGTGTTCGTTGATGCGGCGCAGGTGGTCGGCGTCGATCAGCAGCAGCGCGCCGTCATCGCCGTAGCGGCGGCAGCGGGCGAACTCGCGTTCCACCAGTTCCAGGAAATGGCGGCGGTTGGACAGGCCGGTCAGGTCGTCGTCCACGGCCTGGAGCGCCTGGCGGGCACGGGTGTCGGCCACGACGCGGGCCAGGCGGATCACGACGCCCGCCAGCACCAGCGCGGCCAGGCCGAAGAAGACGGCCACGCTCAGCGCGATCAGGCCACCCGGGCCGCCCATCAGCATGCCCAGGGCCGTGGCCGCGGCGATGCCGGCCAGCGCCACGCCGATGGCCACGCCGGCCCAGAAGCGCGTGCTGCGCCGTTCGAGCACCTTCACGAGCCCGCTCAACGTCGAGGAATCGATTTCAGCCGTCACCCGTCCACCTCAGGAGATGTCACGCCCGCCGAGCAAGGGCTAGGGCAATTCCAGCGCCCGGCTCTGCCGGCCAGGCTTGCGGTGCGCGCCCCAGGGAGGACGACGACACCCCGACTGTATCGGTCGTCGCGACCCCGCCCGTGAGCGGAAACTTTGACCGATTGTGCGGCAGAGGCCGCAAACGCGACAACTTCCCATGGGCCAATGTCACGTAAATGGTGAGTCCATGCGCCAGCCGCCAGGGCCAGCGTGCGAAGTTCGGCAGGCAACGCGGTCGAGCAGGACGCATCCCGTATGCTCGCACCGGATGAACATGCCCTCGATGCCCGCCGACGTGCCCCTGCTCGAAGTCGCCGGCCTGGCCAAGCGCTATGGCGACGCCCCGGTCTTCACCGACGTCTCGCTCGTGATGCAGCGCGGGGAACTGGTGGCGTTGCTGGGCGAATCGGGCGTCGGCAAGTCGTCGCTGCTCAATTGCGTGGCCGGCCTGGACACCGCCGACGCCGGCCGCATCGCGCTGGCCGGCCGCGACGTGCTGGGCCTGTCGGAGCCCGAGGCCGCCCGCCTGCGTCGCGAGGACCTGGGCTTCGTGTTCCAGGCCTTCCATGTCCTGCCGCACCTGAACGTGGCCGACAACGTCGGCCTGCCGCTGCAATTGCTGGGACGCCCGCGCGGCGACCGGGTGGACCGCATGCTGGCGGCCGTCGGGCTGGCGGGCCTGGGCGAACGCGCTCCGCGCCAACTGTCGGGCGGGCAGCTGCAGCGCGTGGCCATCGCCCGCGCGCTGGTGCACGAGCCGGCGCTGGTGCTGGCCGACGAGCCGACCGGCAACCTCGACCCGCGCAGCGCCGGCCTGGTGATGGACGTGCTGGTCGACGCCGCCCGCCGCACCGGCGCCGGCGTGCTGATGGTCACGCACTCGCCGCCGGCTGCGGCCCGTTGCGACCGTGTGCTGGAGCTGACCGCCCAGGGCGTGCGCTTGCCTGCGGTCGCGGTTGCTTGAGACACGGCTGACGGCCAGGGGCAGCGGCCCGGCGAGCGTGGATCCTGCGACTGCGCGCAGGATGACAGGGGTGGCGTTCCGAGGAACCGTGGTCGGTGCGCCCGAGCGCGCGACGCGCTGCCCCTCGCGCCCATGCGCCCATGCGCCCGTGCGCCCATGCGCCCATGCGCTTGCGCGCCTGTGCGCCTGTGCGCCTGTGCGCCTGTGCGCCTGTGCGCCTCTGCGCGCATGCGGCTCCCCGGCGTGCCGCCACGCCGTCATCCTGCGCGCAGCAAAGCGGAGTCGCAGGATCCACCCCGACCTAGGCGCACCGTCGGCCTGTCACCCGTTGCCGAGTGTGCTGTCCCGGCAGTTCGCACGCGCAATACGGCTGCAAACGCGCCGTAGCGTCTTGCAAAGCCTCGCCGTACCGCCCGGTACGACTCGCCTTTGCGCCTAGCTCCGACTCGTTTCCAGCGCGTCTCGCCTGCGCGCGTACTTCCGGGACAGCACACTAGTTGCAGCGACTCAGCGTCACCGGGACGCCGTTCAGCACCGAAGTGCCTGACAACGGATCGCGCAGCCGGTCGTCCAGGAGGTCGTTGAGGTTCGCCCCCGGGCGCTGCGCCGCCACGCCCAGGCGCGCGCCGGCCTGGTCGTGGCCCCAGCCGTGCGGCACGCTCACGACGCCGGGCATCATCTCGTCGGTGAGCGTCGCCGGGAGCTCGATGGCACGGCCGGCGGCACCCTGCAGCCGCACCCGGTCACCGGCCTGCACGCCATGCCGTGCAGCGTCCTGCGGATGCAGGAGCGCGGTGCAGCGCTCGGGGCCCTTGGCGAGGGTGGGCAGGTTGTGCATCCAGCTGTTGTTGGAGCGCACATCGCGGCGCCCGACCACCACCAGCGCCGGCGGCGCATCGGCCAGCGCCGCGTCGACGGCGGCGAGCTCCGATGCCACCTGGGCGGGCCACAGCTCGATCTTGCCGCTGGGCGTTCGCAGGATGCCCGGCAGCCGCGGCGCGAGCGCGCCCAGGTCGACGCCGTGCGGCGCCGCCTTCAATGCGCCCAGGCTCAGGCCACCCGGCTTCTGGCCGAAGCGGTCGCCGTACGGGCCGGTGCGCAAGGCCAGGTCGAGCATGCGTTCCGGCCCGGGCGTCGGGCCGAGTGCGTGGAGCATCGCATCCTGCAACGCCTCGGGGACGCCGGCGGCCAGGCGGCGCAGGTCGTCGGCCAGGAGCCCGTCGTCAAACGCCGCCAGGTCGAAGCCGGGTGCACCGGCTCCGGGCGCGCCGCGCAGCATCGCCGCGATGTGCAGCAGCGCCTGCCATTCCGACTGCGCGCCCGGCCGCGGCGCGAACACCGGCGGGCTGTAGCGCGCATGGTTGCGGCACGACAGCTGCGGGAAGCTGACGTCGTAGTGCGGCTCCTCGAAGGTGGACAGCCCCGGCAGGATCACGTCGGCGTGCTGCGTGGTCTCGTTCAGGTAGATGTCCACGCTCACCATGAAGTCGAGCCGGCCCAGCGCCTGCGCGATGCGCGCGCCGTTGGGCGCCGACAGCACCGGGTTGCTGGCCACCGAGACCAGCGCCCTCACCTGTCCCGGCCCGGCCGTCTCGATTTCCTCGGCCAGGCAGCTGGTCGGGTACTCGCCCAGCACCTCCGGCGCGCCCGACACGCGACTGCGCGTGCGCCCCGTCACCAGCCCGCGTCCGACGCCGGGCTGGCCCTGCGTGTTGGCAGCGAAGGCCGCCGCCTGCGGGAACATCGCGCCGCCCTCGGCGTCGAGGTGGCCAGTGAGGATGTTCAGCGCGTCGACCAGCACCGAGTTCAGCGTGCCGAAGCGCTGGGTGCTCGAGCCGATGCGCGAGTACACCGCGCCGCGCGGCGCCGCCGCGAGCTGGCGCACGAGCGCGCGCTGCGCCTCGGCCGGCACGCCGCAGCGCGCGGCCATGCGCTCAGGGGCATAGGGCGCGACCGCCCGCTGCAGCGCCTCGACGCCCGTCTCGCCCGCGGCCAGGAAGGCCTCGAGGCGCCCCGGTCGCACCAGGGCCTCGTCGAACACCGCATTGACCAGCCCCAGCAGCAGGAAGACATCGGCGCCGGGGCGGATGAAATGATGCTCGTCGGCGATCGCCGCTGTCTCGGTGCGGCGCGGATCGACGACCGCCAGCCGCCCGCCGCGCGCGCGCAGCGCCTTCGCGCGGCCGCGGAAGTCGGGCACCGTCCACATGCTGCCGTTGCTGGCCATCGGGTTGGCGCCCAGCATCAGCAGGAAGTCGCAGTGGTCGATGTCGGGCACCGGCACCGTCAGCGGATGGCCGTAGAGCCAGCCGCTGGCCACCTGGCGCGGCATCTGGTCCAGCGTGGACGCGCTGAAGATGTTGCGCGTGCCAGCTGCGCGCAGCAGGCGCTGCACGTACAGGCCCAGGCCCAGGCGGTGCACGTTCGGGTTGCCGAGCGTGAACGCCAGCGCGTCCTTGCCGTGCTCGGCCACCAGCGGCGGCAGCCGGCGCGCGATCTCGGCATAGGCCTCGTCCCAGCTGGCCTCGACGAAGCGGCTGCCGCGCTTGACCAGTGGCTGGCGCAGGCGGTCCGGGTCGTCCTCGAGATCCTTCAGCGCGATCGCCTTCGGGCAGATGTAGCCGTGGCTGAAGACGTCCTGCTCGTCGCCGCGGATCGCGACCACGCGCGCCTGCTCGCCCGTGCCCGACACCGTCAGGCTCAGGCCGCAGCAGGCTTCGCACAGCGGGCAGATGCGCTGCACCGTGCGCATGGGCGCGCCGGTGTCGGAAGAGGGGGCGGTGGTCATGGCGTTCGTCTCGATGTTGGTCGTGCGGCTCCGGCGCAAAGCATACGGCGCCACGATGGATGATGGGGACGCCGCGCCGCCGCGGCTGCCACTTCGGCGACAAACCCCGGGAAATGCCGCGCACGGCGCCGATCGGTTGGCGGTTGGCCGATCGTCGCCGGACGACGCGCCAGCCTGGCCAGGCGGTCGACCGGCCGACTCGGTCGAATGCCAGCGGTCCGGACCGACGGAGCGGCGGACCGGGGCGGCATGGCGCGCCAGGCGCGGATTGGTCGATTAACCGACCGATCCGCGCCGGCGGCCCGCCGGATTGCTGGCAGGATGCCGGTGTCCGTTCCGAACACCCTGCCCTTGAACCCTGCCCTGCCCTCATCCCCGCCCGCGGCCTTGCCGGCCGGACCGCGCCGCTGGCTCATGGCCGCGCTGCACCTGCGCCTGCTGTGGGCCGAATGGCGCCATCACCCCTGGCGCCAGGCCGCCGCCGTCATGGCCGTGGCACTCGGCGTGGCGCTGGCGTTCGCGGTGCAACTGATCAACGCCTCGGCGCTGGCGGAGTTCTCGGCCGCCGTGCACGCCGCCAGCGGCGCACCCGATTTCAGCGTGCGCCCGCGCGACGGCCTGCTCGCCGAGGCCCTCTATCCGCGGCTCGCATTGGCGCCCGGCGTGGCGCAGGCGAGTCCCGTGATCGACCTGCCTGTCAGCGTCCGCGCGGCCGACGGGCAACCACATCCCGCGCACCTGCTCGGCCTGGACGCCTTCGTCGCACCGTGGATCTCGCCGGGTTGGCTGGTGCAGCCCGAGGCGGCGTCGGGCACCGCCGCGCCGGGCACGCCGATCAGCGCGCTCGATCCGGACCTGGTCTACCTCAACGCCGCCGCGCGCGCGCTGGTCGGCAAGGCGGACCGTCTCACGCTGCAGGTCGACGGCCGCACGCACGCGCTGGCCATCGGCGGGCGCATCGCCGCCGAGGGGCCGCCGCTGCTGGTGATGGACATCGCGGGCGCGCAGACCCATTTCGACCGCATCGGGTGGCTCTCGCGCATCGATGTGCGCCTGGCACCCGGCGCACGCCAGGAGGCCGTCATGGCGGCGCTCGATGCCGGCCCCGACGTTCGCGCCGCCGCGCCCGACGAGGCGGCGCTGCGCATGGCCCGGCTGTCGCAGTCCTACCGCGTCAATCTCAGCGTGCTGTCGCTGGTGGCGCTGTTCACGGGCGGCTTCCTCGTGTTCTCGGTGCAGTCGCTGGCGGTGGCCAAGCGCATTCCGCAACTCGCCTTGCTGGGCGTGCTGGGCATGGACGGCCGCCAGCGCCGCACGCTGGTGTGGTCGGACAGCCTGATGGTGGGCGCCCTCGGCGGCGTCATCGGGCTGGCGCTGGGCACCGCGCTGGCCGCCGCGGCGTTGCGCGCGCTCGGCGGCGATCTGGGCAGCGGCACGTTGGGCGGCAGCGCGCCGCCCCTGCAATGGAGCGTGCCGGCCGCGCTCGCATATGGCGCGCTGGGCGTCGCATCGGCGTTCGCCGGCGGCTGGTGGCCCGCGCGGGCCGCGCAGGGCATCGCGCCGGCGCAGAGCCTCAAGGGGCTCAGCAGCGCCGCGGGCGGCAACTGGCCCGCTGCCGCCGGACTGGGGCTGATCGCGCTGGCCGGCCTGCTCGCGCTGGTGCCGCCCTGGCATGCCATCCCGTGGGGCGCCTATGCCTGCGTGGGCGTGCTGCTGCTGGGCGGCATCAGCCTGGTGCCGCAGGTCGTCGCACTGCTGCTGAAGGGCTTTCGCGGCGCTCGCAATCCGGTGGCAGCACTCGCGGTGGCGCGCGCCGTCGACCAGCGCCATACGGCCACCGCCGCCGTGGCCGGAGTCGTCGCCAGCCTGAGCCTGGTCGTCGCGCTGACGGTGATGGTCGCGAGCTTTCGCGACTCGCTGGTGGCGTGGCTGGACGACGTCCTGCCGGCAGACATCTACGTCCGCCAGGTCCCCGGCGTGAGCGACGCGCCCCTGTTCCTGCCGCCGGCGGTCGTCGCGGCCGCCATCGGCCCCGGCGTGCGCCAGGTGCGCGCCGAGCGCCTCGTGCCGGTGACGCTGGCCCCCGACCAGCCGGAGGCTTTCCTGCTGGTGCGCGACCTGCTGCCCGGGGAATCCGAGCCGCACCTGCCGTGGGTCGTCGCACCCGACGACGCCGCGCCGGCATCGGCCGACCTGCCGTCCGTCTGGCCCACCGAAGTCCTGGCCGCGCTGCAGCACCTGCACAAGGGCGACATCATCAGCGTGCCGCTGCCCCCGCCGCGTGGCGGCAACGCAGCGACCGCGCCGCGCACCGCCAGCGTGCGCGCGGTCGTACGTGGCATCTGGCGCGACTACGCCCGCCAGCAAGGCGCGCTGCTGATGTCTCGTGCCGACTGGCTGCGGCTGACGGGCGACGACCGCATCACCGGACTGGCGGTGTGGCTGGTCGATCCGAACGCCACGCGCCCCGCGCCGGACGCCCAGGGCGACGCCAGAGCGCACGCAGGTGCCGATGCGGATCTCGGTGCAAGCGCAGGTGCAGGTGCAGGTGCAGGTGCAGGTGCAGGTGCAGGTGCAGGTGCGGGTACAGGCACAGGCACAGGCACAGGCACAGGCACAGATGCAGGTGCGGGTGCAGGTGCAGGTGCAAAGTCAGTTGCAGATGCCGGGGCAAGCGCCGGTGCGGATGCAAGGACACGTACGCATGCAGGCCCAAGCGCCGCTCCACATGCCGGCCCACCTGCCGGCGCGGCCACGCGCGATGCCGTCGTCGCCCGCATCAAGGCCGCCGTCCCGCCCGACGCCCCCACCGAGGTGGCCACCGCGGGCGAGCTGCGCAGCTACTCACTGCGCATCTTCGACCGCAGCTTCGCCGTCACGCGGTGGCTGCAAGGCGTGGCGCTGGCGATCGGGCTGGCCGGCATCGCGGCCAGCTTCTCGGCGCAGGTGCTGGCTCGCCGGCGCGAGTTCGGCACGCTGCAGCACCTGGGCTTCACGCGGCGCCAGGTGCTGGCGCTGGTCGCCTCCGAAGGCGCGCTGTGGAGCGCGGTCGGCGCCGTGCTGGGACTCGCGCTGGGGCTGGCGGTGAGCGTCGTGCTCGTGAAGGTGGTCAACCCGCAGAGCTTCCACTGGACGATGCAGATGAGCGTGCCGCCCGGCACGTTGCTGGTACTGGGCTTGGGCGTCGTGCTGGCCGGCGCGCTCACCGCCTGGGGCAGCGGCCATGCGGCGGCCAGCCGCGACGTGGTGCGCGCGGTCAAGGAGGACTGGTAGGCTGTGGGACGAAGGCGTGGTCGCCCGCTCCGGCACGGATGATCGGGTTCCTCGACAACCCGGCGACGGGCGTCGTGCGGCCATGCCCCGCCCGCCCCGGACCCCCCGACACTGCCGCATGCCCTTCCCCGACCCCACTCGCGCCCGGAGCCTGCGCTGATGCGCCGCCGCCCTTTCCTCGGCCTGCTGCCAGCCACGCTCGCCGCCCCGGCCGCCAGCCGCGCGCAGGCGCCCGCGTCCGCCCCCGCCGCCCGCGCCGCCCCGGAGAACCCGGCCCTCGGCGTCTCGCACCGCGCCCTCGCCTTCCCCGCCGACCACGGCAGCCACCCGGACACCCACGTCGAGTGGTGGTATGTCACCGGCTGGCTTCGCAGCGGTGCGCAGGAGCGCGTCGACGCGACGCCCGAGTTCGGCTTCCAGGTCACGTTCTTCCGCACCCGCACCGGCCTGGCGGCGGATTCGGCCAGCCGCTTCGCCGCGCGCCAGCTGGTGTTCGCGCACGTGGCGCTCACCGACGTGTCCGCGCCAGCGGGCGGCGCGCTGCACGACCAGCGCGTCGCGCGCCAGGGCTTCGGCATCGCGGCCACGCCGGGCCCGGCGCTGCCGCAGGCCGTGCGCCTGCGCGACTGGGCGCTGCAGCGCCTCGCCCCATCCGGCCACGACGACCCGCACGGCCGCCTGCGCATCGACGTGCGCGCCGAGCGCTTCGCGCTGGCGCTCGACCTCGCCGCCACGCAGCCGTTGCTGCTGCAGGGCGAGTCCGGCTGGTCGCAGAAGGGTCCCGATCCCGCGGAGGCCAGCCACTACTACAGCGAGCCGCAACTGGCCGTGCGCGGCCGCCTCGAGCGCGCCGGCGCACCCGCGCGGGACGTGAGCGGCCGCGCATGGCTCGACCACGAATGGAGCGACCAGTACCTGGCCCGGGGCGCCGTCGGCTGGGACTGGGTCGGATTCAACCTCGTCGACGGCGCCGCGCTGATGGCCTTCCGCCTGCGCCGCGCCGACGGCAGCGTCATCTGGGCCGGGGGCTCCTACCGCAGCGCGGGCGGCACGCTGCGCAACTTCGCCGCCGGCGAGGTGCGCTTCGAACCCCTGCGTCACTGGACGAGCCCGCGCACGCACGCCACGTTCCCCATCGAGTGGACGCTGTCGACGCCCGCCGGCCACTGGCACGTGGCCGCCCTGCAGGACGACCAGGAGCTCGACAGCCGCGGCTCCACCGGCGCGATCTACTGGGAAGGCCTGTCGGCGCTGCGCGGCGACGATGGCCGTGCGCTCGGCTGGGGCTACCTCGAGCTGACGGGCTATGCCGGCCAATTGCGCCTGTAGCGACCAAGGTCAATGGCGCGCGGCGCACACTGCGCGAACGGCGCGTCCTTCGCCCGGACGGGCACAGGCGTTGCCGCGAAGCGATTCATTCCTGGAGAGCCCATGAAAGCGCAGAACGACTCGACTGATCCGCAACACATCTACCGCCAGCTCAAGCTGGGCGTGGCGCACGAGCTGGTCACCGACCAGAACGTCTTCGAGCTGATCGCCCTGGCCGAGCGCGACGGCAACGCGTTGCTGGCCACCGAGCTGCGTGAATGGCAGGCCCCTTGCAGCGACTCCCGGGACGGCCCGCGCCCGACCATCGTGCCCACGCGCGGCTTCAACAAGGACAACGCGAAACACTGAGCCGTGACCTCGCCCGCCCTTCCCGCGCGCGCCGGCAAGCCGCGCCCCGCGGCCGCACGGCGCGCCCGTACGACGACGCCGCGCGCCGCCACCGACCCCGCCCGCGCCACCGATGCGCCGCCGCGAAACGCCCGGCCCGTCCCGCTGGCGACGCTGCGCGAACAGGCGTCCTGTTGCCGCGAATGCCCGCTCGGTGCGCTGGCCACGCAGACCGTGTGGGGCGAAGGCGCCGGCCATGCGCGGCTGATGATCGTGGGCGAGCAACCGGGCGATCGCGAGGACCGCGTCGGCCGCCCGTTCGTCGGTCCCGCGGGACATCTGCTGGACCAGGCCCTCGCGGCACTCGGTTGGGACCGCGGCGCCGTCTACGTCACCAACGCCGTCAAGCATTTCAAGTACGAGTTGCGCGGCAAGCGCCGCATGCACAAGACACCGGGCCAGCTCGAGATCCTGGCGTGCGCACATTGGCTGCAGGGCGAGATCGAGGCCGTCGCGCCGGCGGCGCTCGTCGCCCTCGGGGGCACCGCGGCGCGCGCGCTGCTGGGCCGGCCGGTGAAGGTGCTCTCGGAGCGCGGCCAGTGGCTGCAGCGCGACGACGGGCGGGTCGTGCTCGTCACGCTGCACCCGTCCGCGCTGCTGCGCGGCGACCCGGCGCTGCGCGAGCGCGAATTCGAGCGCTGGGTGCGCGACCTGGCGCTCGCCGGCGAGGTGCTGCAGGCGCACTGAGCCCGCTCCATCGGCCGGCCGCGCGGACTCGTCGGCCCGCGCTGCAGCCCGTCGCACGCGGCTGGCCGCCCGCCGGGCACGGGGCGTAACCTGCAGTCATCGATCAACGATTCCCCCAAGGAGAACACCATGTCTGACAGCGACGAACTCGGCAAGCTCGGCGACCTCCACCAACGCGGCATCCTGTCCGACGAGGAGTTCGCGCGCGCCAAGGCTCGCGTGCTCAGCGGCTCGTCGGCCACGCGCAGCACGCCCGCGGCATCGCCGCTGCACCAGTTCCGCCGCAGCCTCAGCGACCGCTGGCTCGGCGGCGTGTGCGGCGGCATCGGCCAGGCCACGGGCGTGCCGTCGTGGGTCTGGCGCCTCGTGTTCACGTTCGGCATCGTCTTCGCAGGCTGCGGCCTCGCGCTGTACATCCTGCTGTGGATCCTCGTGCCGCAGGAGCAGCTGTACCTGCCGGCGCCGAGCGATTCGATGCGCGCCAACTGAGGCCTTGTCCCGGCGATGCGCGCGCGTCACGCGCGCGCATCGCGTGGGACACTCGCCCCACCCGCTTCACGCCTCACCTCAAGATGATCCACATCCGCGACATCGACCACATCGTCCTGCGCGTGGTCGACCTGCCTTCCATGCTGCGCTTCTACTGCGAGGGCCTGGGCTGCCACGTCGAACGGCGGCAGGACGAGATCGGCCTGATCCAGCTGCGCGCTGGCCGCTCCATGCTCGACCTGGTGCCCGTCGACGGCAAGCTGGGACGCGCCGGCGGCGCGGCGCCGGGCAAGGAAGGCCACAACGTGGACCACCTGTGCTTGCGCGTCGAACCCTTCGACGAGGCCGCCATCCGTGCGCACCTCGCGTCGCTGGGCATCGAGGCCGGCCCGGTCGCCTCGCGCTACGGCGCCGAGGGCGAAGGCCCGTCGATCTACCTGAGCGATCCGCAGGGCAACGTCGTCGAACTGAAGGGGCCGCCGGACGCGTGAAGCCGGGCGGCGCGACGCGACGCGACGCGATGCCTCGTCGCACCGCAGGTCCGCCGCGTCGCACGACGCGGCGTCCACCAACCCCAGGTCCCGGCGATCCGACTCCATGACGACGCCCGCGCGCCGCCATGCCACGCGCGACGACCTCGACGCGCTGCTCGCGCTCCCCGCGAAGCGCGATCCCGCCGCTGTCCGTCGCATCGCGCGAACGCCTGACCGCTCTCCTCGATCCCATCGTCGCCTGGGTGCTGCACGCCGGACGGCACACCCGGGGTGCACGAATGCATGCCGTGACCCCGCAACGAGCGGCGCGAGGTCGGTGCCCGTCCCGGGCGTGGAATGTAAATTTGCGTGTCCCTTGCCCACCAACTCCGCCGTTCGGACGTTGAACCCGTACGGGCCCGCGACAATGCCCGTTCCGCCTGCACGGCCGGGGCGACGACACCTGAAGGATCCTCCCGACATGACCACTTCGACCCGCCAGGCCCTGCTGCGCTTGAGCACGCTCGGTGCCGCCCTCGGCGGCGCCGCCCTCCTGTCCGCGTGCGTCGTCGAGGCGCCCCCGCGACGCTACGTGGCGCCGGCGCCCGTGTACCAGCAACCGGCACCTGCCTACCAGCAGCCTGCGCCCACCTATCCGCAGCCCGCACCGGCCTACGAACCGGAGCAGGACCAGGACGAGCCGGTGGTCAGCGTCTACGTCGACCCGCCGCTGGAGCAGCCCGAGCCCATCGCCGTGCAATGGGCGCCGCCGCCGATGCTGGTGGAAGTGCCCCCCATGCAACCGTACCCGGACTACGTCTGGACGGGCGGCTATTGGGCCTGGGAAGGACGCTGGGTCTGGGCCGCCGGCCGCTGGTCGCCGCCGCCGCGCCCTTACTTCACCTGGGTGCAGCCGTACTACGAGCACCGCGGCGAGGTCGTCGTGTTCGTGCCCGGCTTCTGGTGCGCGCCGCGGCGCCATTTCGTGCCGCCGCCGCCGGGGCTGAGCATCTCGGTGGCCGTCGCCGCGCCGGGCCTGCGTTTCTATGGTCGCGCGCCGATGGGCCCGCAAGGCGTGTTCGTGCCCCCGCCGCCGGGTTCGCGCCACGGCATCATCGTGCCGGCTCCCATTGGCACGCCGCCCGCCGTCGTGGTGAGCGCGCCGGCCGTCGTCAACGTGGGCATGCGCGTGCGCGGCAACGTGGACGTCAACAGCCACAACACCGTCAACAACGTCACCAACGTCACCAACGTGACCAACGTGACGGTGGAGGCACCCGCCGGAACCACGGCCAACGGGCAGGCATTCCAGAACTCGGTGCCCGCGCGCGCCCACCTGGCTGCGCAGCTCGCGCCGGCTGGCCGCCCGGTGGCGCCGCAGCCCGTCTCCAACCAGGCCGTGCCCGTCTTCCACCCGGGCCAGGCCCCGGTGCAGTTGCCGCCGGCCCAGCCGCTCCGCGGCGGCGGCCCCGACCGCGGCGCCACGGCGCCCGGCGGCGCCCGCCCCGGCCGCCCCGAGTTCGACCAGCCCCCGCGCCAGGCCGCCCCGGTCAACGGCCAGCCGCCGGCATGGCAGCAGGGCCAGCAGGCCGGCCAACCCCAGCAGGGCCAGCAGCCGAACTGGCAGCAACGCCCGGGTTACGGCCAGCCTGCGCAGGGCCAGCCGGGCCAGCCGCAAGGACAGCAGCCGGCGTGGCAGCAAGGCCAGCAGCGACAGCCGGGCCAGGGCCATGGC